>JAKADP010000014.1 GCA_021820465.1 Bacillota bacterium | reverse complement strand
AAATCAAGACCATTTTGTGGTCCTGCCGCTGAAACCTGCGGGATGGCTGGTGGCGGTTGCCGACGGCATGGGCGGGTATCCCGGTGGGGGGGGAGCTAGCTCCCGCGCGCTCGAGATTGTCGCCGAGCGGCTGAGCGGGCAGCCCCATTCCGTCGTGGAGTTGGAGCAAACGGTCAAGGCCTGCAATCAAGATTTGTTTGAGTGGGCGCAGCGAGAGCGCCGCCTGATGGGGATGGGCACCACGCTGACGCTGGCGCAGATCGTGCCGGGCCAGCTGCAGCTGGCGCATGTGGGGGACAGCCGGGCCTACCGCCTGCGGGCCGGGATGGTGGACCGCCTGACGCAGGACCACTCGGTGGCCGCCGAACTGCAGCAAGCGGGTCAAATTAGTCTGGCCGAGGCGGCCCAGCATCCCCAGCGCCACGTCCTGACCCGGGTGGTGGGGCCGTGGCTGCAGGTGCGCGTGGACCTGTTGGCGGTGCCGTGGCATGCCGCCGATCGCCTGCTGGTGTGCAGCGATGGACTCTCGGGGCTCTTGCCCGACGAGGAGTTGGCCCGCCTGTGGCAGCGGCGGCATGGAGAGCTCCTGCTGGACCACCTCGTAGCGTCGGCGCTGGAGCGGGGGGGCAGCGACAATGTGACGGCGGTGCTGGTGGAAGAGGACGAGCCTGGCCGCGGGTGGGAGCTGGGCGATGCCCAGCCGGCCGGCTCCCCGGAACGGGCCCCCGCATGACCGGGCGGGAGATGGTGGGGCGGGTCCTGGCGGGCCGCTACGACCTGCTGGACCGCATTGGGCAGGGCGGCATGGCTGTCGTGTACCGCGCCCGCGACCTAGCCCTCAATCGGCTGGTGGCGGTCAAGGTGCTGCGGGAGCACTTGGCGGAAGACCCGACGCTGGTGGACCGCTTCCAGCTGGAGGCCCGGTCCGCCGCCTCACTGGACAACCGGCACGTGGTCCAAGTGTTCGATGTGGGCACCGACCTTGAGTCCCACTACATCGTCATGGAGCTGGTGGACGGCGAAAATCTGAAGGACTACCTGACGCGCAACGGGCCGCTCGCTGTGGACGAAGCGCTGGACATCGTGGATCAGGTGGCCGAGGCGCTGTCCGCGGCCCATGCCCAGCACATCATCCACCGGGACATCAAGCCGCAAAATATTTTATTGGCCGACGACGGCACGGTAAAGGTGACCGATTTCGGGATTGCCCAAGCCATCTCCGCGGGCACACTGGTCAACTCCGGCAGCATGCTCGGCACGGCGCAGTACGTGTCGCCGGAGCAGGCGCGGGGGCGGAGCGTGGGGCCCACGAGCGACTTGTATGGGTTGGGTGTGCTGCTGTATGAGCTGCTCGTGGGGCACCCACCCTTCTCGGGGGAGTCGCCCATCGCCGTCGCGCTCCGCCATGTGCAGGAGGCGCCGCCGGACGTGCGGAGCGAGCGCCCCGACGTCCCGCCCGGTGTGGCGGCGCTGCTATCGCGCCTCTTGGCCAAGGACGCCGAGGAGCGGTATCAAAGCGCGGACGCCTTTCGCCGCCAACTGGAAGCCGTCCGGCACGGGGGCCCGGACCCTGAGGCCGTACCGCCCACGCCGCCGGCGGCGGCGCGGACGAAGAAGCGGCGGACCTGGCTCTACGTGTTGGCGGTCGTCGTGCTGCTGCTGGCGGCCTTGGTGTACGCCTTTGTGCGGTGGCTGGCCGGGCCGGCGCCCGTCACACTGCCCAACCTGCGCAATGACACCGTGGCGGCGGCTGAGGCGCGCCTCAAGGCCGAAGGGTTTCAGTGGCAGCTATTGGGGCGTCGGCCCAGCGCCCACATCGCCAAGGGGCGCGTGCTGAGTGAGTCGCCGCCAGCGGGGACGGTGCTCCGCCCTGGACAGACGGTGGGCTTGCTGGTCAGCGATGGTCCCAGTCCCGTGCAGGTGCCGCCGTTGGTGGGGGATGACCAGCAGCAGGCGGTGCAGGCGCTGGGGAGCGCCGGGCTGAAGTCTCGCCTCCGCACCGTGACCAACGCGGCCCCGGCGGGCCAGGTAGTCCACGAAAGCCCCGCCGCCGGCCGCACGGTGCCTAAGGGCACGGTGGTGACCCTTGAGGTGTCCAATGGCCACGGGGGAGCGGCCGCTCACCAGGTCGTGCCCATTTTGTCGGGGATGACCACCACGGGAGCGTCCAGTGCGCTGTCCAGCGTGGGCATGACCCTCGGCTCGGTGTCCTACACGTACAGCACAGAGCCTGCCAACACGGTGGTCACGCAGAGCCCGGCTCCGGAGACAGCCGCGCAGTCCGGGGCGCCGGTGAACGTGACCCTGTCCAAGGGGCCCAGCCCCGGGTCGGCGACGGCGCTGGCGAATCAAAGCACGGTGGGCTTCACCGTTCCCACTTCGGCCCCCAGCCACTCGCTGGTGGAGGCCGAGGTCACGGATTCGACCGGCAACGAAGAGGTGTACTACCAAGCCGTGACGCCCGGGCAGCAGGTGAGCTTTACCGTGTCCTGGTACGGACAGAGTGGGCAGCTGATCCTTTACCTGAATGGCGTCGCCCAGGGCCAGCCCACGGTGCTGACGCCGCAGGCCAACCCGGGCCAGAATCCTCCGGGAGGGTCCAACAACGGCACCTAAGGGTTCCGGGCCCACCGTGCGCGGGCGCGTGCTGGAGGTGTTGGCCGATTTGGCCCGCGTGGTGGACGGCGCGGGCCAAGTACACCTGTGCCAGTTTCGCGGGCGGCTCCGACGGGACGTGGACCAAGTGCTGGCCGGGGACTGGGTGGAGCTGGTTCCGGCTCAGCCCATGGCGATGGTGGAGCGTGTGCTGCCCCGGCAGAACCGCCTAGTGCGCCCGCCGCTGGCCAACGCCGAAGGGCTGCTGACGGTATTTTCGCCCGTCGAGCCACGGGGCTCGCTGGCGCTGTTGGATCGCCGCCTTGTGACGGCCGAGCTGATGGGGCTGGCGGCCGCCATCGTGGTGACCAAGGCCGATTTGTGGGCGGACGACCCAAGCGTATGGGCGCGGCTGGCGCCATGGCGAGCCATCTATCCGACCGTGGCTGTCTCGGTGGCCCACGACGACGGATGGGAGCGCATTCCCCCGATGCTGGGGACAGGCGTGTGGGTCATGACGGGCGAGAGCGGCGTGGGCAAGACGTCCCTGCTTCGCCGATTGCTGCCCGACCCGGCAGGGGCGGGCGCGGTGGGGGCGCTGTCCGGCCGAACCGGGCGCGGGCGGCACACGACCCGCACCGTCGCGCTGGCGCCGGTCGGGGCCGCCTGGCTGGCGGACACCCCGGGCTTCACGCAGTTGGAGCTGCCTCCGCATGACGCGGTGAGCCTCCGGGACGCCTTTCCGGAGTGGCGCGGTGCGCGGTGCCGCTACGGAAACTGCCGTCACCTGGGGGAGCCCGGCTGCGTGGTGCCGGCGTGGGTGGCGTCCGGCCAGGTCAGCCGGGAGCGGTACGAGCACTATCGGCTCCTGCAGGCCGAGCCGGACCCCTCGCGGCACCGCCCCAGGTTGTGAGACCATAAAGGCAACCAGCGCCAGACACGAAGACAGGGGGAGCCGCATGACGACACCAAGACCCCAACTGGCCCCGTCCTTGCTGTCCGCGGACGCGGGGCAGCTGGCGGAGGCGGCCCGGGCCGCCGAGGCGGGCGGGGCCGACCTTCTCCACATCGATGTGATGGACGGGCACTTTGTCCCCAACATCACGTTTGGCCCGCACGTGGTGGCCGCGATTCGGCGGGCCAGCCGCCTGCCGCTGGACGTGCACCTGATGGTCCAGGAGCCCGGGCCGCTGGTGGACGCCTTCATCGACGCTGGGGCGGACGTTCTGACCGTGCACTGGGAAGCGGTGACGCACCTGGAGCGGCTGTTGGCTCACATCAAAGACCGCCAGTGCCTCGCGGGCATTGCGGTCAACCCGGCCACACCGGTGTCGCTCCTGGCGGACGTGTGGGATGAGTGCGACTGGCTTCTGATTATGAGCGTGAATCCCGGATTCTCCGGGCAGCCATTTTGGCCGCGCGCCATACATAAGGTCCAAACAGCCCGCGAGCGGCGGGGCGAGCTGGCACGCCCGCGCATCGCCGTCGATGGGGGGGTAGACGAAAGCACCGCGCCGCGCCTGGTGGCCGCGGGCGCTGACGTGCTGGTGGCGGGATCCTATGTGTTTGACGGAGGCGAGCCTGCGGTGCGGCTCGCGAATCTGCGCCGAGCCGTCACCTCTTAACGCCTTCCCCGTAGGATGCACGGTCTCTCGCTCTCGGAGGCCGAAGGGGGTGGGCGGGTGCGCGGATGGTCGCGGGGGCCGCGGCGCGGCGGGGCGCCGAAGCTGGCCGGCGCCGGTTTGGTGTTGGCAGGCGGGCTGCTGGTGCTGAAGGTGGGACCGTGGGCGCTGTGGCCGGTGGGGATGGGGCTGTGGCTCTTGTGGGCCGGCCTTGGGCCGATCGTGGTGGGTGGCGTGCTGGTGTGGGCAGGATACCGCATGCTGGCGGCCCGCTAGCAGCGGGCAGCGAGGAGGTGCACCGATGCGCGTGCAGGTGATCAAGGTTCCGCCGCTGGTGGGACGGATCTTGCAAATGGTGCTGTCTATCTGGGCCAAGCGGTAGCGCCGCGCCCGGGTGGCCGGGGACAACGGCGGCAGGAGGCGATCCGATGACGGCAGAGGGATCAGGGGATCGTCGGTGGCGGGCCGTGTGGCATGGCATTCGCCTGATGGGGGTCCACACGCGAGGGGCGGCCGCGGGCGCTGCTCAGGCTCACGGCGCCCATCCGGTGGCTGCGGCGGCGATGGGGCGCCTGCTGTCCGCGGCGGCCCTGCTGAGCAGCGATTTGAAGGATCCGGGCAGTTATCTCCGCCTCACGGCGGAGGGAGGCGGGCCGCTGGGGCGCGTCCGGGCTGAAGCACATGCGGACGGCCTGCTGCGCGCCCGAGTCGACCATCCCGGGGTCGATCTGCCCCCCACGCCCCAGGGCAAGTTGCCGGTGGGCGCCGCGGTCGGGTCCCACGGGGCCCTGGTTGCCGAGCGGGTAGCCGGGGGCGGGCGGGCGTACACCAGCACCAGCGAGCTGGTGAGCGGTGAGCTGGGGGAGGACGTGGCCCAGTTTCTTTGGTCGTCGGAGCAGGTGCGCTCTGCGGTGGCGCTGGGCGTTCTGGTCGACCGGGACGGGTCGGTGGCGGCGTCCGGCGGCCTCATGATCCAAGCCCTGCCTGGTGCGGATGAGGAGGAGCTGGCGCGCCTGGCGGCGCGCGTAGAGGCGCTCACGGATTTGAGTTGGCGGCTGGCCGCCGGGGAGCGCCCCACTGATTTGCTCCAGTGGGTCGTGGACAAGCCCCT
This sequence comes from Bacillota bacterium, assembly GCA_021820465.1. Classification (GTDB taxonomy): domain Bacteria; phylum Bacillota; class Sulfobacillia; order Sulfobacillales; family JAIMBI01; genus JAJZWV01. Next base: position 38,379 of record JAKADP010000014.1, on the reverse strand, counting down.
CGCGGACTGGGTGGCCGATCCGCTGCACTTTGGCTGCCGGTGCAGCCGCGAGCAGTCCCGACAGCTTCTGGCGGTTGCGCCGCCAGCCGAGCGGCGGCAGTGGGCCCAGGAGGGCGGGGCGGAGGTGGTGTGCCACTACTGCGGCACCCGGTACCGGTTCGCGGCAGACGACCTGTGGCCGTGAGACCCGCCGCTGAAGCCGCGGCGGGGGGCGGGCGCCGGTTTAGCGAGGGACCCGGTGAAGCCGGCGCGGGTCCGCGTCGTGGCTCGCGAGCTGAGGGCCGTCGGTCCGACGCGTCTTCAGCAGGCCGTCGCGGTGGGCCGTCCGGATGAGCTCGTAGCGCGAATTGACTCCGAGCTTGCGAAAGATGTTTTCGAGGTGCCGCTTAACGGTATAGGGCGAGATCACCAACGCGGACGCAATGTCCTCCGTGCTCTCATCCTGATCGAGAAGCGCCAGCACCTCGGCCTCTCGGCGGGTTAGCCGGGTGGTGGCGATGGCTACCAGCGACCCAGCGGCTCGGTGATGCGGCGGCAGAGCTGGCGTGGGAACTTGCTGGGCCCCGGGCGGCGGCAGAGCGGTAAGCCGACACCCGGCTTGCGGCGCGTCGGGCAGGACGGCCAATAGCGCCAAGAGAAAGTGGCTGGGCAGTGGCAGAGCGGCCAGCCCTTCCACGTCCAGCACCTCGAGCCGTTCGAGAGGCAGGGCGGACGAGGAGGTCAGCAGGCAAAACAGCGAGGGGCGGCCCTGAGCGCGGCCTCGGCTCAGCCGCGCGAGCAGAGTCACGTCCGCGTCTGTCTCGGCCGCGACCAGGACAACGTCCGTGTCCTTCAGCAGGGCATCCCCGTCTGCCACCGCCGCGGCCGAGAGCGTGAGGTTCTGGCCGGCGGCCTCCGAGAGCCACGCCGCCAAGACGCGACACACCGTCTCGGATGCCCCAGCCACCTTGACTCGTATGGGTTTCCCAGGTGTAGACACATCTCGGGCCTCCCCATCAGAAGGTGACCACAAAAAGTCAGGTTGTGGCCACTGCCCGCCGACCACCGGTAAGATTGGGCCGGCGGGAGTATGTAGGCATTCGCCGCCCGACACGCCGAATCCTGCACCATAAGACCAATAAAGCCACAAAATGGGTCTCTGGGACCAAGTCCGCCAAGGGGAGGCCCTCGAGGGCCGCCTGAAAGATGGGCACCCCGTCGGATGCCGGCGGGGAGACCGGGCCGATATTCTCAGGGGGATCGCCTGGGGTTGGCGAAGACAGACCGGCAGCGCCGGTCGATGGCCGCCCGAGTTGCGATTGGTGCGGCCTCCGGTGGGAACCGTGGGACCGCGCGAGGTTCTCATGCAGGCGCAAATCAGGAGGGATCGCATGCGCTTCCTGCGCTCCAAAGTAACGGCCATCTTAGCCCCGGTGGGGCTGACGCTCCTGCTGGGCGGATCGGCCTACGCGTTTATGGCGTCGAACGTTGTTCATCAGTCCAGTGCCGGCGCCGGGGTGGGCATGATCTCCGGCTACACCGTGAGCCATGTTCGCTACACGATGACGGGTCAAAGCGGCAATCCGGAAAGCCTCACCAGCGTGTCCTTCACGCTCACGCCGGCTCCTGGGGGGAAGGCAGCCGACTCGGTGGCGGTGTGGTTTGACAACAACCAGGCCAACGTCGCGTCGACGGCGCTCCGTACCTGCAGCATGACGCCGGGCCCGGGCCCGGGCCCCGGACCGGGTGGCGTCGGTGGGCCGGCGGGTGCCGGGGCCACGACATGGACTTGCACCATCGGCTGGAACCAGCCCGCTGGACCCGCTCCGACGTCCACGGTGTTGGATGTGGCGGCCGCTCATTGACGTAGCGTCGGAGGAGGGCGGAGGGTCGCCCTCCTCCCTCTGCATCCGACTTGCCGGCCGGGCCGGGCCCGAAGCGAGGCAGTCAGCCCAAGAAGAAGGGCGGGGCGATCGTGGCGCAATGCTGGGGGCCGAGTCCGCTGGTCAAGTGGCTCGGCGTCGTGTTGGTTTTGGCGGCTCTGTGGTCCCAGCTGGCCCCGCCCGAGTGGGGCGGCCAGACGACCTTCCTGGTCGTTCAGGGCACAAGCATGCTGCCTCGGTTCCAGCCCGGTGCGGTGGTCGCCGTCCGACCGGCGCCCACGTATGCCGTGGGCACCCTCGCGGCGTACCGATATCCGTCGCTGCACAGCGTCTTCTTTCATCAGATTGTCGGGATCCGGGGCTTCCGGTACACGTTCCAAGGTTTGCACAACCGCTTTCCCGACCCCTTTCATCCCACGCAGCGCAACGTGATAGGCCAACTGTGGTTTTCCGTTCCGGAGGCCGGCCTCTGGCTGGCCTTTTGGCGCCAGCCGCTGCATGCGGCGCTGTTGGTGGCGGGGCTGGCACTGGTGTCCTGGTGGTCTGCGGGAAGTCAGAGGAGGCGCAAGTCCATGCCGCTCAGGAAGACGACAGCACCCGGTGCGAGTGGATCGCCCCCGCCGTCAACGTGGACGGGGATCCTATCGGCCTTGCTGGTGGTGGCCGCCGTGCTCTGCCTGTGGGTCTATCTGCTGCCGGCAGCCAGCCTCCACAGCCAGGTGGTGTCTTACCGTCAGCAGAGCCACTTTACCTATCGGGCGTCTGTGCCGAAAAGTGTGGTGTATCCCCAGGGCCTTGTGGCGCCGGGAAGCCCTGTGGCCTATCCGGCCGCGCAGATGCTCCACACCTCGTTTACCTATGTCCTGCAGGTGCCGGGCGGCCGCAGCCTTGGCGGCACCGCCACGCTGGCCGTGGTGCTCGTGAGCACGAGCGGGTGGCGTGAGCCCGTCGGGCGTCCTATGGCGGCCACCTTTCACGGCGATGCCGTCAGGGTGGATGAGGCCATCGATGTGGGTCAGGTGTTTGCCACCGTTAGGGAAGTCAGCCAGATGACACACGACTCGGTGGACACCTATCAGCTGGTGCTGACAGCCTCCGTGCACGCGGTGGGTACGGCGGGCGGGCACACCTTCTTGGCGGCGCAGACGCCTTCCATGGCCTTTGTGGTGCAGCCCGCGTGGCTTCAGCTGGAGAAGCCCACGCTCTCCACGCTGGCGCAGTATCTCAACCCGACGACCCCAGGGTTCCTCCGCGTGACGATCCCGTCCGCGAACACGCTGGGGGTGCTGGGGCTCCGCCTGCCGGTGTCCACGGCTCGCCTGATCGTATCGGGGACATTGGCCTTGTTGGGCGCGGCGATGGGGGTGGCGCTGCGGCGGGCGCGGCAGCGCGAGGCGGCCTTGGGAGAGCCGGCCCGCATCGCCCGCCAGTTCGGCAACCTGATTATCCCCGTGGAGGAGCTGCCGTTCTCCCCGGCGGCCCGCAGCATTCGGGTCGGGTCGATGGCGGGGCTGGTGAGACTGGCCACCCAATTTGAGCGAATCATTCTCCACGCGGTGGATGCCGAAGGCCAGCACGTGTACCTGCTGGAGAACACCGGAGAAAGTTACTACTTTTCTGTTCGCGACGAAGGATCGCGCCGCCCCGAGTCTTGGATTCCCGAACCGCTGTCGCCGCCGGGGTGATGGTCCGCGGCTGTCCCGGGCGGTTGTGGGGCGGTGGAGCCTATGGTATAGTTACCCGGGTTATTTTGGCTCGCGGACACAAGAGGAGGCCGTTTCGATGGCATATCGTTGCCAAATTTGCGACAAGCATGTAGTTCACGGGAACGCCGTGAGCCATTCGAACCGACACACCAAGCGCGTGTGGCGGCCAAACATTCAGCGCGTCCGTGCTCGGGTCAACGGGCAGACCGTGCGCATGTACGTCTGCACCTCCTGCCTCAAGGCGGGCAAGGTCGAGCGCGCCATCTAGACGGCCCGCGCCACTGCCATCCGCAAGCCGGGGAGGTTTGCCGTGGAAGACCGGGGAGGGAGAGTCGGACACATTGCCGTCCATGACGACGTCGTCATGTCACTGGCAGCGTGGACGGCTCTCCAAGTGTCGGATGTTGCCGGCTTGGCCGTGCGCGGCACCGTGTGGCGGCACTTTGCCCCAGGCGCCGTGCGGGCCGTCCACGTTGACCACCGCGCTGACGGCATCGCGCTGGATGTGCACGTGGTGGTTCGGTACGGGGCATCTATTGCCGCGGTGGCGGACGCCGTGGCACGCCGTGTGAGCCAGTCGCTTCACGAGCTGGCGGGATTGAACCCCCTGGAAGTGACCACGCGCGTGGTGGGCGTGGATCGGCAGGACCCGGCGGAGTGACGTGGCGGAGCGCCGAGGGCACGCCGTGACGTCGAGCACGCCTCCGGGCCTCGGCGACCCGGTTACACGGCTGGCGGGGGTGGGTCCCCGACGGGCCGCCGATCTCTCCCGGCTGGGCGTGTCCACGGTATCGGACTTGCTGACGCTGTGGCCCCGGCGCCATCGCGATCGCTCGCGCGTCACCCCCATCGCTCAGCTGCAGGCCGGGGGTGTCTTCCATGTGGTGGGCACGGTCCGGGAGGTACGCGTCCAGCCCCACTTGGGCCACGACGTCACCGCGCACGTGTATCTCCGCGACGGGAGCGGCGAGCTGGACGTTCTTTTCTTTCATGCCCGGTACTTGGCCAGGACCTTGCCGGTGGGCAGCCGGCTCTGGCTGTCGGGCCGGGTCGACCGGCGCGGCCCGCGGCTGGTGATGGTGCATCCGGAGTGGGAGCGGCTTGACGACCACACGCCGGGCCGCGGGGTGCTCCCGGTGTACCCGCTCGCCGGGGAGCTGACGCAGCGGTGGCTGCGGTCGCTGATGGAGCGCGTCGTGCCCACCTACGCGCCGCAGGCCGTCGACGCGATGCCCGACGCGGTGCGCCAGGCGTGGGACTTGCCCAGCCGCGCGTGGGCCCTGTTGCATCTGCACTTTCCCGACAGCGCGGAGGACGAGGAGCGGGCCCGCACGCGCCTCGTGCTGGACGAAGCCCTGGTGCTGACGGTGGGAGTGCAGTGGCTGCGCCAGAGAGCTGTGAGCGGGGCCACCGGCCGGCCGCTGGCCCCCAATGGCCCCTTGGCCCGGCGGTTTCTCGATGGCCTGCCGTTTGACCTGACGCCAGGCCAGACTCGTGCGTGGGAGGAGGTGGCGGCGGACCTTCGCCGCTCGGCGCCCATGGCGCGGCTGCTGCAGGGCGACGTGGGCGTCGGCAAGACCATTCTCGCCATCCTGGCCTGCCTGGCGGCCGTGGACGCGGGGCAGCAGGCGGCCTTCATGGCGCCCACCGAGCTTCTGGCCTCCCAGCACGCGGCAGTGCTGGAGGAGTGGCTCGCGCCGCTGGGAGTCCGCGTGGCGTTGGTGGCGGGCAGCGACGCGGCGCGGCGGACCACGCGGGACCAGCTCGAGGCGGGCCACATTGACGTCGCGGTTGGAACCCAGGCGCTCGTTCAGGAAGGGGTCCAATTTGACCGCCTGGCCCTCGTGGTGGTGGACGAGCAGCATCGCTTTGGTGTCCGCCAGCGGTCGGAGCTGGCCAGCAAGGGCATCTACCCGCATCTGCTGGTGATGACAGCCACCCCGATTCCGCGGAGCCTTGCCCTCACCGTATACGGCGACCTCGAGCTGTCGCGGATTGCCGGCCATCCACCGGGCCGCCGCCCGGTGGCCACCCGGCGCGCCACTCGGCGAGAGCGGCGGGAAGTGTATCAAGAGGTGCTGGATGCCGTCCGCCGCGGCGAGCAGGCATTTGTGGTGTGCCCCTACGTGGATCCGTCGGAGTCGTCGGATGCCAAAAGCGCCGTCCAGGTGTATGAAGGCATGCGCACGCTGCCTGGCTGGCGGGTGGGGCTCCTGCATGGCCGCCTGCCGTCGGCCGCCAAGGCCGAGGTGATGGCGGCCTTTCGGGATCGCGCCATCGACGTCCTCGTGGCGACCACCATTGTGGAGGTGGGAGTGGACGTGCCTAATGCCACCGTGATGGTGGTGGAGGACGCCGACCGCTTTGGACTGGCGGAGCTGCACCAACTTCGGGGCCGTGTGGGGCGAGGCGCGGTGCCCGGCCGCTGCATCCTGGTGGCTGACCCGAGCGGCGAGGATGGCGAAGCCCGCCTGACGGCGCTGGTGGAGTGCAGTGATGGGTTCGAACTGGCGGAGCGGGATTTGGCCATCCGGGGCCCGGGCGAGGTGCTGGGCCTTCGGCAGCACGGGGTGGCAGGCTTCGGCCTCACCCACCCCACCCAGGACGTGCATCGCCTTCAGGAAGCCCAGCGGATGGCTCGCCAGCTGCTGGATCGGGATCCGGACCTGCGCCGGCCCGAGCATGCGGCGCTCCGGTCGGCGGTGCTGGTGGCGCTGGGCGAGGCGCTCCCGTCCACGGTGCTGCACTGAATCACATCTGGCCACCACGTAAGGAGGACTTGTAATATGAAGCGCCTGTCCGACGGGGACATTCAACAGGAGCTCACGACGCTTGCCGGGTGGAGCGGTGACGCGCGCGGGCTGGTGCGGCCCTACACGTGGCGCACGTTTGCGGAGGCGATCGCGTTCGTGAATGAGGTGGCCGCGGTCGCCGAGGCGGCCCAGCACCACCCGGACATCGACATCCGATATCGAGCCGTCACGGTGCGGCTGGTCACGCACGACGCCGGCGGGGTGACGGATCGGGACGTGGCACTGGCCCGGGCCATCGAGCGCGCTGCCGACGGCATGCAGGACGACGGAGAGGGGCGCCCTTAAAATTGGCAACCCGGCATGTTACCGGGTATTCTGAAGAGCGCTAGGAGGGGTTCCCGTGCCGATGGGCTCCTTCGGTCCCCAGGCCGGCCGGGCTCAGCCGAGCGGCGGTGGCGGGTCGGGACTGTGGCTCATGCCGTTGGTCCTGTTCGGGGTGGGCATCGCGGTGCTGCCACCCGTGAGCTCGCTGCGGTGGGCGATTGACGTCGGTGGTGCGCTGGTGGTTGGCATTCCGGGGGTGATTTGGGCTCAGCGCGCCCTGCACCGGCTCGATGCGCCGCTGCCCAAGTAGCCATTGGCCGCCGGCACCGCATGCGGAAGGGGGCGCCTTCGAAGTGGCAGGACCGTCAGGGGGCGCGGCTGGCAGGGCCCGCGCGCTCATGCTGGGCGTGCTGGTGATGGCGGCCGCGGCCGGATGCAGCGCCGGGCGCCCGACGGCGGCTCCCGCGGGGCCGAAGCCCCTGGTGGCCGGGACGGCCGTCGCCACACGCGTCACGACGTACCCCATCGCGGGGGTCACGCTGTATCGGCTGTTTTACAAGGCTCAGGGCTACCGGGTGGAGGCGTATCTCACCGTGCCGCGCGTCAGGGGGCCGGTCCCGCTGCTGGTGAACCTGCATGGGGGCTTTGTGTCGGACGAGCCCGTCACCCACGACAACTTCGGCTACACGGCGGCCATGGCGGCCCGCCTTGCCTCCGCGCGCTACGCGGTCCTCTACCCGGAATACCAGGGCTACATGCAAAGCGCAGGCCAAGTGCGCGGCCTCTACACCGCGGCGCTGGACACCATGGCCGGCATCCGCGCGGCGGAGGCGCTCGTGCCTATTAATCCGCGGCGCCTCTATCTCGTGGGCTACTCCCTCGGCGGCGGCGTGGCGCTCAAAGTGGCGAGCCTGCTGCCGGGCGTGCGCGCCGTGGTGGCTGTCAGCCCGTATGTCGGCCTAAAGACGGTCCTCCCGTGGCAGATGGCCCACGCCGAGCCGGGCACGGCGTTCTTCAAGCAGTGGATGGGTGAAACGGCGAGCTACGGCACCTTGCCGTCGCCCGTGATGCTGGCGAAAGAATCCCCCGACGTGCCATCCATCACCGCCCCGGTGCTGTTTTTGCAAGGGACGGCGGATCACCATGTGGCGTGGCAAACGGTGCAGCAGTTATTTGCGGAGATGAAGCAAGCCGGCAAAGTGGTGAAGCTGGTGCTGTATCCGGGCGGGCACCATGGGCTGCACCATCAATATGCGGCCGCGTCCTACCACGAAGTGGTTGACTGGTTCGAGCAGTATGGGCTGGCGTTTTCGTACTGACCGGCCGTGATGGGCTCGGTCCCAGAAGGGCATCCCGTGAGAGGCGGACCGTCGGCGCGTCGTCTCGGCCTTCCAGCCGCACATCCCGCAGGGGACCCACTTTGCGGGGGCACGTCCTGGCGACCTCAAGGCCCGCCCCGTGCGATGACCTGGGCCCCAGAGCACGCTGCGGTTGGGACATCCCAGCCGCGGACGCTCTCGACCGCCGGTGTGCCCGTATGCCTCGGGCCACGAGGAAGTGGTCAGGCCGGTTAGACCCTCCATTTGGCTCAGGAGCTCCGCAGTGCGGCGGGGCCTTCGGTAATGCGCGTTGGGGCTTGACAGCTCCGCGGCTGGCGAGTAGGCTCGACACAGCAACTGACAAAGCATCAGGCGATGATCGGAACGAGTAGCACAGTCCGGGCCCCGCAGCGAGTCGGCGATGGTGGAAGGCCGGCGGGCACCACTGGGTGAATGGATCCGGGAGCTGCCAACCCAACGGCGGGATTCGCGCCCGGTAGGCTTGGCCGGAAACTTCCTCCGTTACCACGGGAAGGCGATATAGGCACGGAGCGTGTCGGTATCGAGCCAAGTGGCCTCGGCCAGAATGTGGGTGGCACCACGAAGGATTGACCTTCGTCCCATGCGGACGGAGGCTTTTTGCTATTCAGAAGGGGGTTTGCGATGGTCAGCCCGGTGGCGGCGGGGCGTCGTGCGGTGGGCGGGCGGCCCCTGGCTCGGCCCGACTGCCCGTATCAGGTGTTGGCGGCAAGCTACCCGGTCGATCAGGAAACGCCGGTCACGGCCTTTTTGAAGGTGCGGGGACTGGGCGCGCACACGCTGCTGGAGAGTGTGGAGGGCGAGTCCAAGACTTCACGCTACTCGTTCATTGCCGTGGGAAGCCTAGCAACTCTCACGGAGGCAGCCGATGGGCGCGCCGTGCTGGCCGGTGAGTCGGGGCAACTCGAGGGCCAGAGCCCCGAGGCTCTCCTGCGGGCGGGGTGGGCGGCATATCGGGCGCCTGTCCCCGACCGGCTGGACCTTCCGTACACCGGGGGCGCGGTGGGGTACTTCGGGTACGACTGGGTGCGGCGGCAGGAGCGGGTGCCAAGCCGGCACCCCGTGCGCGCGCCGGGCTGGGCCTGGACGTGGCCCTGGGGCGTGCTGGCGTTCGACCACCGGCGCCAAACGCTCTCCATCGTGGTCCAGGCGCGGGTGGAAGATGGGGCCGAGCTGCTGGAGCGGCGCATGGGCGAGGTGCTTGCGGCACTCGCAACGGCGCATGTCCCGATGCCAGCGGATGCGCGGGCGACGGGGCCCGTGGCGTCGAACCTCACGTATGAGGCTTACGAGGGCATGCTCGCGCGGGCGCAGGAGCACATCCGCGAAGGCGACGTGTTCCAGGTGGTGCTGTCCCAGCAGCTCACCGCGCCCGTTGCCGGCGACGCCTTTGGGTTTTACCGGCGGCTGCGGCGGCTGAATCCTTCACCCTACCTGTTTTATCTCGAGCGCCCGGGCCTCACCCTCGCGGGGGCCTCCCCCGAGATGCTGGTGCGCGTGGAGGGCCAGCGCGCGCTGGTGCGGCCCATCGCGGGCACGCGGGCGCGCGGGCGAGACGCCGCCGCCGACGAGGCGCTCTGGGCGGGCCTCGTCCGTGACGACAAAGAGCGCGCCGAGCACGTGATGCTGGTGGATCTGGGCCGCAACGATCTGGGCCGGGTCGCCGAGGTAGGGACCGTTCACGTCGACCGGCTCATGGTTCGCGAGCAGTACAGCCACGTGATCCACATGGTTTCGGAGGTGTCGGCGCGCCTCGCGGCCGGGCGCGACGCCGTGGATGCGCTGGCGGCGGCGTTCCCAGCCGGCACGCTCACCGGGGCGCCCAAGGTGCGCGCCATGGAGCTGATTGACGAGCTGGAGCCGGCGGGCCGTGGCGCCTACGGCGGGGTGGTGGGGTATCTGTCCCACGCGGGCGATTTGGACACCGCCATCACGATCCGGACTCTGGAAATCGCGGGCGGCCATGCCACCGTGCAGGCGGGCGGCGGGATCGTCGCGGATTCCGACCCAGCCCGAGAGTACCAGGAGTCGCTCACCAAGGCGCGCGCGCTGATTCAGGTGCTGGAAGGAGATGAAGAGTGGCGATGACGCTCGTGATCGACAACTACGACTCCTTCACCTACAACCTGGTGCAGATGCTGGACGCGCTGGGCGCGCGGTGCCGCGTGGTGAGAAATGACGCCGCCACGGTCGAGGAGCTGCTCGCCGACCGCCCGGATCGGGTGGTGGTGTCTCCGGGCCCCGGCTGGCCGCAGGATGCCGGGATCACGGTGGCGCTGTTGACCGCGCTGCCTGAGTCCGTGCCCACCCTGGGGGTGTGCCTGGGCCATCAGGCGCTGGCGGTGGCGGGGGGCGGTGCGGTGGGTCGGGCACCGCGGCTCATGCACGGCAAGCCCGATTGGGTCCATCACGACGGATCGGCCCTGTTTGTGGGCCTCGACAATCCGTTCGAGGCGGGGCGGTACCACTCGCTCGCGGTGACCGACGTCACGGGCACGGCCTGGCGGGTGACCGGGCACGCCGACGAAGGCACCATCATGGCCATCGGCCATGCGTCGCGGCCGTGGTTCGGGGTCCAATTCCACCCGGAGTCGATTTTGACCCCAGACGGCGAGCGGCTGCTGGTCAACTTCCTGAACCAGTAGGCGGCTGGCGGCGGACGACGGGCGGTGATTTTCCGGCGACTAGGTGACTAAAGGAGGCGAGAGACATGCGCGAGTGGCTCGAACGGCTGGCGGCGGGCGACCGACTGGGTCGCGGCGACGCCGAGCGCCTGATGGGCGAGATTATGGATGGAGCCGCGACCGGCAGCCAAATTGGCGCGCTGCTGATGGCGCTCCGGCTGCGCGGGGAGACGGTGGAGGAGCTGACGGGGTTTGCGCTGGCCATGCGGGCGCGGGTGACGCCGGTGCCCGTGTCGCGGCGGCCCGCGCTGGACACCTGCGGCACGGGCGGCGACGGGGCGGGCAGCATCAACGTGTCCACCCTGGCGGCGCTGGTGGCGGCTGCGGGCGGGGTGCCGGTGGCCAAGCACGGCAACCGCTCCGCCAGCTCGCGCTGCGGCAGCGCTGACCTGTTGGAGGCGCTCGCAGTGGCCATTCCCGACAGCGCGGCGGAGGCGGGCCGCCTGGTGGATGAAGTGGGCTTCGGCTTCCTGTACGCTCCGCTGCTGCACACGTCGATGAAGCACGCGATGCCCACCCGGCGGGAGCTGGGGCTCCGCACCGTCTTCAACCTGCTGGGCCCGCTCACCAATCCCGCCGGGGCGGAGCATCAGCTGCTGGGGGTGTTTGCCCCCGAGTGGGTGGAGCCCATGGCGGCCGTGCTGGCCGAGCTGGGAACGCGCCACGCCCTGGTGGTGCACGGAGGCGGCTTGGACGAAGTGTCCGCGGAGCATGCGACCCTGGTGGCGGAAGTGCAGGGGGGCCGCATCGCCACGTGGCGCATCGACCCCGCGGCGGCGGGCATTACGCCCGAGCCCGCGGCCGCGATTCGCGGCGGCGCGCCAGCCGAGAACGCCGCCATGGCCGAAGCCATTCTGTCGGGGGTGGCGACCCGGGGCACGGAGACGGTCATTTTGAATGCAGGGGCCGCCCTGTTGGCCGCAGAGCGGGTCGCCTCGCTGCCCGAAGGGGTGGCCGCGGCCCGGGACCTGGTCCGGCAGGGAGCCGCGGCCCGCGTCCTGGCGGAGCTGCGGCGCCGGTCGGGGGACGTAAGCGCATGAGCGCCCCGTCAGCGCCGCACGTGCCCGCCGACCGCTTCCTGCCGGCCCTGATTGCATCGGCCGCCAATCGCGCGGCCGGCGCCGCGGCCGCAGGCGCGGCCTGGTTGGCGGCGGCCGAGGCCCTGCCTGCCCCCCGGTCGCTGGTCGGGGCACTCCGGATGCCGCCGACGAGGGGAATGCCTCTGGCCATCATTGCGGAGTGCAAGGCGAGGTCGCCGTCGCAGGGGCGGCTGGTCCGTGAGTATGACCCGGTCGCGCGCGCGCGCGCCTATGAGCGGGCCGGAGCCCGCGCCGTCTCGGTTCTCACGGAGCCAGATTTTTTTGATGGCGCCATGGACCATCTGCGGGCGGTGGCGGCCGGTGCGGGGGTGCCGGTGCTGCGCAAGGACTTTCTGCTGGAGCCGGCGCAGGTGGCCGAAGCTCGCGCCGGCGGCGCTGACGCCGTGCTGGCCATCGTGCGGATTCTCACCGATGGCCAGCTGGGGGCCCTCCTGGCGGCCGCCCGGGGGCTTGGCATGGATGTTTTAGTGGAGGTGCACAACCGGGAGGAGTTGGCCCGGGCCGTGGACGCTGGGGCCACGCTGCTTGGGGTGAACAACCGCGATCTGGATACGTTTGACACACGGCTCAGCCGGGCGCTGTCCTTGGCCCCGGCGCTGCCGCCGGGTGTGACCGCGGTGGCGGAAAGCGGCATTCGGACGCGAGACGACCTCTGGCGCCTGGCGGACGCCGGCTACCACGCGGCCTTGGTAGGCCAAACCCTCATGCAGGAGGGCTTGGCTCTGTTGGGTCCGTCCGCGTGAGCCCGCTCACCATCAAAATCTGCGGGCTTACGTCCCCCGACGAGGTGGCCTGGGCCCTGGAGGCCGGGGCCGACTTTGCGGGCGCGGTGCTGGCGGACAGCCGCCGCCGCGTCACGCCGGATGTGGCCGCCGCTATGGCCCGCGCCTTCCCGGGCCGTGTGGTCGCGGTAGTGCGAGGCGCTCCCCCCGCGGTCTGGGAGCAGCTGTGGGCCGTGCCCTGGGGTGGGCTGCAGGTGTACGGCCGCCCTGGGGCGGCGTGGATCGCGCGCGCGCAGGCTCACGGGTGGCTGGCGATTGAACCGGTGGCGACGGAGGGGGCGGAGGAGGCCGACGTCTGGCTCTGGGACGGTCCTGTCCCGGGCAGTGGGCAGCGGTGGAGCCGCCCGGACGCCGTGCGCCCCCGCCACCGGCTGTGGGTGGCGGGCGGCCTCACTCCGGCCAACGTGGGCGCGGTGCTGGCGCGGTGGCGGCCTGACGGGGTCGATGTCTCCAGTGGGGTGGAGAGCGCGGGGCGCAAGTCCCGCCACCTGATCCAAGAATTTGTACAGGAGGTGCGCAAGTGGGAGCACGCCCAGGGCACGCCGTCGGCGTAGAGCAGCCCGAAGGCCTTCGCCCGCGCGGGCGGGGCCGCTTCGGGCCCTTCGGCGGACAGTTTGTGCCGGAGACCCTGATGCCCGCGCTGGAGGAGCTGGAGCAGGCTTATCGGGCGGCCCGGCGAGACCCGGCCTTTCGGAAGGATTTGGCGCAGATCTTGTCGCGCTACGTGGGGCGGCCCACGCCCATCACGGCAGCGGAGCGCCTGTCAGAGGCCGTCGGCGCGCGTGTGTACTTAAAGCGCGAAGACCTGTGCCACACCGGGGCGCACAAAATCAACAACACGGTCGGACAGCTGCTGTTGGCCCGCCGCATGGGCAAGCAGCGCGTCATCGCGGAGACGGGGGCTGGCCAGCATGGCGTGGCCACTGCGACCGCGGCCGCGCTCTTGGGCATCAAGGCCGAGATTTACATGGGTGCGGAAGACGTGGCCCGCCAAGCCTTGAACGTCTACCGCATGCGGCTCTTGGGCGCGGAGGTGCATACGGTGACGTCGGGCAGCCGCACCCTCAAGGATGCAACCAACGAGGCCATTCGCGACTGGGTCACGAACGTGCGCCACACCTACTATGCCATTGGCTCGGTGGTGGGGCCTCACCCATACCCGACCATGGTGCGCGACTTTCAGGCGGTGATAGGGCGAGAGGCCCGCCGGCAGATGCTGGCCGCGGGCGGCCTCCCCACGCACGTCGTGGCGTGCGTGGGCGGAGGGTCCAATGCCATGGGCATCTTTCACGCGTTTCGCCGCGATCCCGTGGCGCTGGTGGGCGTCGAGGCGGCCGGCGAGGGGCTCGACACCCCGCGGCACGCGGCCAGCCTGTCCGCGGGTACGCCTGGCGTGCTGCATGGCGCCTTTAGCTACCTGCTGCAGGATGGCGACGGACAAATTCGCCTGGCGCACTCGGTTTCTGCGGGGCTGGACTACCCCGGGGTGGGTCCGGAGCACGCGCACTTGGCCTCTACAGGGCGGGCGGAGTACCACGCGGTGAGCGACGCCGACGCCTTGGCCGCCTTTCACGAGCTGTCCCGGCTGGAGGGAATTATTCCGGCCCTGGAAAGCGCGCATGCGGTAGCCTGGGTGTGGTCGCGCCGGGGCCAGTGGCCCGCCGGCGCGCGGGTGCTGATCAATCTGTCGGGGCGCGGGGACAAGGACGTAGAGCAGGTGGCGGCGCAGCAAGGGCCTGGTGCCCCAGGGGGAGGTGGGTCCGATGGGCGATCTCATGCATGAGGCCGTGACGGGGGGCCGGGCGCGCCTGACGGGGGTGCAGCGCTTGGACGCCGTGTTTCGCGCCCGCCCCACCGCGGCCCTGATGCCCTATCTGACGGCGGGCTATCCGGACTTGGCCCGCCTCCCGGACCTGCTGGCGGCGCTGGCCGCGGGCGGCGCGGACGCGGTGGAGTTGGGCGTGCCGTTTTCGGATCCGCTCGCCGATGGGCCGGCCCTCCAGGCCGCGGCCACGGCGGCCCTCGCCGCGGGATTTACGTTGGACGGACTGTGGGCCGTGCTGGACCGGGTCCTGGGGACATACTCGTTGCCCGTGGTGCTGCTGACGTACGTGAACCCGATCCTCGCCCACGGAGCGGCCCGCTTTGTGGAGCGGGCCGCCGGCGCCGGCGTGGCGGGCCTCATTGTGCCGGACCTGCCGTGGGCCGAGGCGGCGCCCCTCCGACGCCTCACGCGGCAGCGCGGCATGGCGCTGGTGCCAATGGCCACACCCAATTCCCCGCCCGCCCACCTGAAGGACATACGCTCGGGCGACGGATTTGTCTACGGCGTATCGGTGACGGGCGTGACGGGGGTGCGAGACCAGCTGGCGCCAGACGTGCTGGCCTTCGCGTCTCGGCTTAAGGAGGCCGTCGGCCTGCCGGTGGCGATTGGGTTCGGCATTTCGACGCCGGATCAGGCGGCCCAGGTGGGCACGGTCGCCGACGGCGTGATTGTCGGCAGCGCGCTCGTGAGCGCCCTGATGCAGGACCCACGCCACGCCGCCCAGGTGGCGACGACCCGGGTGCGGGCGCTGGCTCGCGCCCTGAAGGGCGGGCGAGGCGAAGGGGGGAAGACGCGATGACGGGCGGGGCGGAAGCCGCAGCCCTGGGCCCCCGGGGGCCCGGCGCGCACGCTCCGGCGGTGGTGGCGGTGCGAGAAGCGCCGGTGCCGTTTCGCTTGGCGAGCCGCGATGCGCACCGGGAGAATACGGTGATCACGCTCAGGCCGGGGGTGGAGCTAGGCGGCGGCCGCCTGCTGCTGATGGGCGGCCCGTGCGCGGTGGAAAGCGAGGCGCAGCTCATGGCCGCCGCGGAGGCGACGGCGCGGGCCGGGGGCCGTGTGCTGCGGGGAGGAGCCTTCAAGCCGCGGACGTCGCCGTACAGCTTTCAGGGGCTGGGCCAGGAGGGCCTCCGGCTCCTGGATCGTGCCCGGCGCCGGTTTGGGCTCGCCATCGTGACCGAGGCGCTGGATGAAGATGGTTTGGCGCGGGTGGCCGAGGTGGCGGACATGGTGCAAATTGGCGCACGCAACATGCAGAACTACTCTCTCCTGCGCGCGGCGGGCCGGATTCGAAAGCCCGTGCTCCTGAAGCGCGGGCTGTCTGCCACCCTGGAGGAGTGGCTTCTAGCGGCGGAGTATGTCCTAGCCGGCGGCAACGGGGACGTCGCGCTCTGCGAGCGAGGCATCCGCACGTTTGCGCGGGAGACGCGCAACACGCTGGACCTCTCCTCGGTGCCGCTCGTGAAGGCGCTGTCGCACTTGCCCGTCGTGGTGGACCCCTCCCACGCGACGGGGGCGTGGCCGCTTGTCGCGCCCATGGCCCGGGCGGCCGTGGCCGCAGGCGCCGACGGGGTGCTGGTGGAAATTCACCCCGATCCCAGCCAGGCGCTGTCTGACGGACCCCAGTCGCTGTCGCTGCCACAGTTTGCCGAGCTGGCGGCGGCGCTTCCGCTCATCGCCCGGGCGGTGGGGCGCCATGTCTGACGTGCGGGTCCTCGAGCGGGGGCAGGCTGTGGATGGGGACGTGGCGGTCCCCGGCGACAAGTCCCTGACCCACCGTGCGATTTTGCTGGGAGCGCTGGCTGAGGGGGCCTCGCACATCGAGGGCGCGCTGGACGCTGACGACACACGGTCGAGTGCCGCTGCCGCCCGGGCCGTGGGGGCCCAGGTCGACTGGCCCGCTGGTGGCGCGGCCACTGTCGTGGGGCGCGGGGCGATCGGCCTCCAGGAGCCCGCCGATGTGGTGGACTGCGGCAATTCCGGCACCACGCTCCGGCTCCTGATGGGCATCGCGTCAGGCATTCCGGACGGCCTCACGGTGCTGACCGGGGATCGGTCGCTGCGCGGGCGGCCGATGAGGCGGGTGGTGGAGCCCCTGCGGCAGCTGGGCGCCGACGCGTGGACGCGGGCAGGCGGGTCGCCTCCGGTCGCGGTGCGCGGCGGGCGCGTGCGCGGCGGGCGCGTCCAGACGGGGGTGCCGTCAGCCCAGGTCAAGTCGGCGCTGCTCTTGGCCGGGCTCCTTGGCCACGGGCCGGTCACCGTCACGGAGGAGCTGGCGACGCGCGACCACACCGAGCGAATGCTGGCTCTCATGGGCGCAGCGATCCAACGGGACGGCCTGGTGAGCACCGTCCAGCCCGGGCCGCTGGCGCCGCTGACATATCGCATTCCCGCTGACCCGTCAGCCGCCGCCATGTGGTGGGTGCTGGCCGCCCTCACCGGAGGCCGGATATCCACGCGGGGTGTGCTGCTGAACCCTGCGCGGGCCGGCGTCCTGGAGGTGCTGCGCCAGGCCGGGGCCTTGGTGGAGGTGGAGCTCGAGCAGCAGGTGCCGGAGCCCGTGGGGCGGGTGGTCGTGACCGGCGCGGGGCCGCTGCGCTCCATTCGGCTGACTCCCGCTGCGGTCCCGGGACTGGTGGACGAGGTGCCGCTGGTGGCGCTGCTGGCCACGCAGGCCCGCGGCACCTCGCACCTGGAGGGATTGTCTGAGCTGCGGGTGAAGGAGACCGACCGCCTGCATGCCGTGGCGGTGGGGCTCACGGCGCTGGGCGCCCACGTGGCGGAGCATGCGGATGCGCTGGTCATTGAAGGGCCGACGCGGCTTCGCGGCACGGCTCTCGACAGCCTCGGGGACCACCGGCTGGCGTTCACGTGGGCCATCGCGGCCAGTGTGGCGGACGGCCCGATTACGCTGGCCGGCGCGTCAGCCGTGTCGGTGTCGTACCCGGGCTTCTGGGACACCCTCGCCGAGACGGGTGGCGTGGTGGCCCACCATGGGCCGTCCGAGGAATAAACATCCAGGCACCTCCCATACATGAACCGACGCGGCCCGGCCACACTGGGAGTGGAGCCGTGTGACCAAGACTCCGCGGCTACCTCCGGTTTCTCCTCTCGGACGGCCTATCCCCCGGTAGGCCGTCCGCCGTGTTGGGGATGATCGCGCCCTTCCCGTCCGGCGCGGCGTCGGCTATCGTGGCAGGGAGGGCGGCGGCTGAGGCCACTGAGGGCGCCCTGGACAGCCGGCGAGGACGCCGCAGGGAGGGACAGCGATGACGCGAGCCACCCGACCGCTCGTGCGCACGGGGCGGGTACTGACGCCCGAGGGATGGCGGGCGGCACGGCTGGAGGCCGACGGCCCCCGGATATCCGCGGTGCACCCCGTGCCGGACGGCCAGGACGATGGTGAGGCGCCCCGCATTGTGCCCGGGTTCGTGGATCTGCACTGCCACGGATCCGATGGCATCGATGTGATGGCCGCCGAGGCGCCGGGGGGCTGGGCGCAGCTGTCGCGTGGCCTAGCTCGCCACGGGGTGACCGCTTTTTTGGCCACGGTGCTGACCGCGCCCCTGGACGTCATGGCGGCGGTGCGGCCGCCGGCGGCCGGGCTGCCGGGCGCCCAGTGCCTGGGCGTGCACTGGGAGGGACCCTACTTGTCCCCGGCGTGGGCCGGGGCCCAGCCGCCCCGGTGGCTCCGGTCGCCCGACGCGGCCGAATTGAGGGACCGGCTGGCCGGCGGATCCGTGGCGCTGGTCACGCTGGCGCCCGAGCTCCCGGGGGCGCTGGACCTCATTGGCATCGTCAGGGCCCAGGGCGCGCGGGTCAATGTGGGGCACAGCGGCGCCACGTATGAGGAGGCGGCCCGGGCTTTTGCCGCCGGAGCGGACGGCGTGACCCATGCGTTCAATGCCATGCCTCCGTGGCACCACCGCCGTCCCGGCCTGCTGGGGCGCGCGGTGGATGAGCCGTCGGTGTGGATCGAGGCGATCCCCGATGGCGTTCACCTGCACCCCGCGACGGTTCGCCTGTTGGGGCGGGCCGCCCCGGGCCGCATCGTGGCGGTGACGGATGCGAGTCGCCTGGCAGGGACGGACGGCGCCGTGGGGGACCTCGGGGGCCAGGCGGTGTCCGTGCATGATGGGGCCGCGTGGCTCGTGCGTCAGCCCGATACGCTGGCAGCGAGCGTGCTGACGGCGGATCGCGGGGTGGCCAACTTGATCCGGTGGGGCTGGTCCTGGGAGGATGCGGTGCACGCCTGGAGTCGCGAGCCGGCCCGGCGCCTGGGGCTCTCGGACCGGGGGCAGCTGGTGGTGGGCGCCCGAGCTGACTGGGTCGTCCTGTCAGGCGATGTGGGGGTGCAGGAGACGGTCGTGGGGGGGCGGGTGGTGTACCCGGATGCCGGCGGCATGATTGATCCCGGCCGCTTGCCCATACTATATTGAGCGGGGACAAAGGCTTGGACGAAGCGGGACGCGACTAGGGTACGCCAGTGGAGGAGCCGTAAGAGATGGCGAAGGTAGTGGGGATCGACTTGGGCACCACCAATTCGGTGGTGGCCGTGATGGAGGGCGGGCAGCCCACCGTGATTCTGAATGCGGAGGGCAGTCGGCTAACCCCATCGGTGGTGGGATTCAAGAAGGATGGCGAGCGGCTGGTGGGCCAGCTGGCGCGGCGGCAGTCGGTGATGAATCCGGAAAACACGGTGTTTTCGGTCAAGCGCTTTGTGGGGCGCCGGTACGGGGAAGTCGCTCAGGAGCGCGAGCGGGTGCCGTACCGGGTGGTGGCGGGGCCCAATGACCAGGTGCGCATGCATCTGCCCAACGCGGGCAAGGACCTCACGCCGGAGGAAATCTCCAGCATGGTGCTGGGCAAGTTAAAGGCCGATGCGGAAAAGTACCTGGGCGAGGCGGTCACCCAGGCGGTTATCACCGTGCCGGCGTACTTCAACGACGCGCAGCGCCAGTCCACCAAAGATGCGGGGCGCATCGCCGGCCTCGAAGTGCTGCGCATCATCAACGAGCCGACGGCGGCCGCGCTGGCCTATGGCTTGGACAAGAAGACCAACGAGACGATTCTGGTGTGGGACTTGGGCGGCGGTACGTTTGACGTGTCGGTGCTGGAGGTGGGGGACGGCGTCTTTGAGGTCAAGTCCACCGCCGGCGACACGCACTTGGGCGGAGACGACTACGACATGGCGATCGTCGAATACGTGGCGGACCAGTTCCGCCGGGACCACGGCATCGACCTTCGCACGGACCGCCAGGCGCTCCAGCGCCTCATCGAAGGGGCCGAGAAAGCCAAGATCGAACTGTCGTCCGTCACCGAGACCCAGATCTCCATGCCATTCATCACGGCCGACCAGAGCGGGCCCAAGCACCTGGAGATGAGCCTCACGCGGGCAAAGTTTGAGGAGTTGACGCGCGCGCTCACAGACCGCACCGCCGCCCCGTTCAAGCAAGCCTTGGCGGACGCGGGCCTGTCGGCCCAGCAGATTGACGAGGTGGTGCTGGTGGGAGGCTCCACCCGCATCCCGGCGGTGCAGGAGCTGGTGAAGCGCCTCACGGGCAAGGAGCCGCACCGCGGCGTCAACCCGGACGAGGTGGTGGCCATCGGCGCGGCGATTCAGGCCGGCGTGCTGGCAGGCGACGTCAAGGACGTGGTCCTGCTGGATGTGACGCCCCTGTCCTTGGGCATCGAGACGCTGGGCGGGGTGACCGAGGTGCTCGTCGAGCGCAACACGACCATTCCGACGCGCAAGAGCAAGGTGTTCACCACCGCTGCAGACAACCAGACTCAGGTGGAGATTCATGTCCTGCAGGGCGAGCGCCAATTTGCTCGGGACAACCGCACGCTGGCGCTGTTCAAGCTGGAGGGGCTGCCGCCCGCTCCGCGCGGCATTCCCCAGATCGAAGTCGCGTTCGACATTGATGCCAATGGGATTGTCAACGTGTCCGCCAAGGATTTGGGCACGGGGAGGGAACAGCGCATCACGGTGACCTCCAGCACCCAGCTGTCGCGCGAGGAGATCGACCGCATGGTCAAGGACGCCGAGGCCAAGGCGGAAGAGGACCGAGCTGCGCGCGAGTTGGTGGACCTGAAGAACCAGGCCGAGAGCATGGTCTACGCCACGGAGAAGGCGATCGCGGATCTCGGGGACAAGGTGTCTGCCAGTGACCGCCAGGAGGCGGAGTCGGCCATCGCGGCGATGAAGGAGGCTCTGGGAACGGACGACCGGGAGCGCGTCCAGTCCAGCCTGACGCAGCTAACCACGGTCAGCCACCGGCTGGCGGAGCAGGTGTACCGCCAAGCCGCCAGTGCGGCCGGGGCGGACGCGGGCGGCGACACGGTCATCGATCAGGAGCCGGCCCCCGGGGGCGATGCGGCTCCCAGCGACGGAGCGGCCGGAGCGCCGTAGCCGCGCCGGGAAGCGCAGCGCCCAAATGGGGCACCCTCTCGGCATCAGGGGGCGTGGACATGGATTCCCCGCAGCTAACGACCAAGGCCTCCGCCGCGCTGGCCGCCGCGGAGGCCCTGGCGCGCCGCCGCGGCCAGCAGGTGGTCGGGCCGGCGCACCTGTTGGCCGCGCTGCTGCAGGACCGCGACGGCATTCCCGCCAGCGTGCTGGCCGCACTGGCCGTGGACGCGGCGGCGCTGGCCGCGTCGGCGGCCGAGCAGGCGGCCGCGGCCCCGCGCGTGTCGGGGGCCGGGCCCTCTGTGGTCCCCGACGCCGCGCTGCGGCAGGTGCTGGCACGGGCCGATGACTTGCGCGCACAGCTGGATGACGACTTTGTGTCGACTGAACACCTGCTGTGGGGGCTCGTCAGTGTGCCTTCAGCTGCCGCATCGCTCTTGGACGCCGCCGGCGCGTCGTCCGAGCGCGTGCGCGAGGCCATTCGGACCGTCCGGGGGCCGCATCGGGTGGCCGATGACCATCCCGAGGAGAAATATCGGGCGCTGGCGCGCTACTGCCACAACCTAACCGATGCCGCGAGCCGCGGTGCCCTGGACCCGGTGATTGGGCGTGACGCGGAGATTCGCCGTGTGGTGCAGGTGCTGTCCCGGCGGACCAAAAACAATCCCGTCCTGATAGGCGAGCCGGGCGTGGGCAAGACGGCGGTGGTCGAGGGGTTGGCCCAGCGCATCATCGACGGCGATGTGCCCGACGGCCTGCGCGACCGGCAGGTGCTGGCGCTGGACGTGGGCGCGCTGATTGCCGGGGCCAAGTATCGCGGCGAGTTTGAGGATCGGCTGAAGGCGGTGGTGGCCGAGCTGGCGGACCACCCTGGCGGCGTCATCCTTTTTATTGATGAGCTGCACACGCTGATGGGGGCCGGGCGGGTGGAAGGGGGCGGGCTGGATGCGGCCAACCTCCTGAAGCCGGCCCTAGCGCGTGGCGAGCTGCGGGCGGTGGGGGCCACGACGCCGGACGAGTACCGCCGCTATGTCGAGAAGGATGCCGCGCTGGAGCGGCGGTTCCAGCCGGTTGCCGTTGATGAGCCCACCGTGGAAGACACCATCGCCATCCTGCGGGGCCTGCGGGAGCGCTACGAGCGGCACCACGGGGTCCGGATTCGCGATGCGGCGCTGGTGGCCGCGGCCGAGCTGGCGGCGCGATACATTCGCGACCGGTTTATGCCAGATAAGGCCATCGACCTGATGGATGAGGCCGCGGCGCACCTGCGGGTGCAGATGGACAGTGTCCCCGAGGCGCTTGATGCATTAAATCGCCAGCTGATGCATCTGGAGATCGAGCGGGCGGCGTTTGAGCGCGATCCTGACGCCGGAAGCCCTGAGCGGCGGCGCGAGCTGGCCGCGGCGCTGGCGAACCTGTCGGAGGAGCGCACCGCCCTTCAGGCGCGCTGGGCGCACGAGAAGGACCTGGCACGCCGGGTGGGGGACCTCAAGGCTCAGATCGAGGACGCTCAGCAGGAGGAGGCTCGGGCGGAGCGCGCCACCGACTTGGCCCGCGCCGCGGAGTTGCGCTATGGAATTCTTCCCGGCCTGCGGCAGCAGCTGTCGGCGGCGCTGGCCGCGTGGGAGCAGGAGTCCGGCAGCGGTCGGCTGCTGCGCCAGGAGGTGGCGCCGGACGACGTGGCCCAGGTGGTGGCCCGCTGGACGGGCATCCCCGTTGCCCGGCTTCTGGAAACGGAGCGCCAAAAGCTGGTTCACCTCGAGGATCGGCTGGGCGAGCGGGTGGTGGGGCAGCCGGAGGCGGTCGCCGCGGTGGCCCGCGCCGTCCGCCGCGCGCGGGCGGGCCTCTCCGACCCTCGCCGGCCGCTGGGATCCTTTTTGTTTGTGGGGCCGACCGGGGTGGGCAAGACCGAGTTGGCCAAAGCGCTGGCGGAGCAGTTGTTTGAGCGCCCAGACGCGCTGACGCGGTTTGATATGAGCGAATACATGGAGCGGCATGCGGTGGCGCGGCTGGTGGGTGCCCCCCCAGGCTACGTGGGCTTTGAAGAGGGAGGCCAGCTGACGGAGGCGGTGCGGCGGCACCCCTTCGCGGTGCTGCTGTTCGACGAAGTCGAAAAGGCGCACCCGGAAGTGTTCAACGTGCTGCTGCAGGTGCTGGACGATGGGCGACTGACCGACGGCCAGGGACGAACGGTGGACTTTCGGCAGGCCGTCATGATTTTTACCTCCAACTTGGGCAGCGACGCCATCCTGGAAGAAGACGACGCCGCTCGCCGCCGCCAGCTGGTGATGGAGCAGGTGGCGGCGGCCTTTCGGCCCGAGTGGCTTAACCGACTGGACGGGGTGGTGCTGTTTGAGCGGCTCGACGAAGGCCACCTGCGGGCCGTGGCGCGCCGCCAGCTTCAGGAGTTGATCACCCGAGCGGCCGCCCAAGGCGTCGCGCTCAGCGTTGACGACACGGCCGTCGCTTGGCTGATTCGCCGCGGATATAGCCCCGCGTATGGGGCTCGCCCCCTTAAGCGCGTGATTGACCGTGAGCTGGCCGACCCGCTGGCCCTGGAGATCCTTGGTGGCCACTGGGATCCGGGGACCGGCGTGCGCGTGGCGGCGGGGCCCGAGGGGTTGGTATTCCATCCGGACCGGCTACCCCAAGCGCGGCCGGCCGCCGGCGAGCCACCGGTAGCCGAGCCAATACAGCCCCGCTGACGCGACGAGCGCCAGCGCCGTCGCCTGCCACTCCGGGAGCGACGCGCTCAGGTGGCGGATTAGCGCGGGCCACAGCACGACGGCGGGCAGCGCCGCGAGGGCGGACGCCGCCGCCCCGGCCAACAGGCTCGGCTTGGCCGCGAACTGGCGGGTGGCCGCCGCGGCGTTGAGCAGCGCCGCGAGCCCTAGGCCCCCGGCGATGGCCCAGACCATCACGTGGGGTCCCAGCCCTGGCCGACTGCCCAGCCAAAGAATGGCCGCGAGCTCCAACCCCGCGGCGACCACGTCGTGGTACAGGGGCGTGGTCATCCGGCCGAGCCCCCTCAGGCCGCCGGCCAGCACAATGCTGAAGTTCATAGCCAGCGCCCCGAGCACCAGCGGATGGAACAGGCCGGCGTCCATGTGCGTGGCAAACAGCACATTGTTGAGCCGCGGCCCCAGCACCCAGAGCAGACCGGTGACGGGGAAGCACCAGAGTGCCGTGACGGACAGTGCGCGGCGCATCTGGGCCGCCTGACGGTCGGGGGCCCCCTGGTCGGCCGCGATAGCCGGCACCAAGTTGGTGGCTAGAGCAAACGAGAGGGCGCTGGGAAAAAAGACGAGGGGCATCACCATGCCGGCCAGCTGGCCAAAGAAGCTGACGGCCGCCACGGGTGTCATGCCGCTGGCCATCAGCATGCGGGGAATCATCGCGGCTTCCACCAGGGCCATGGCGGAGGACAGCAGGCGGCCCAGCGTGACCGGCGTGCCCATCCGCAGGAGCTGCCCCGCCAGGGTGCGCATCGCGGCACGGGGCCGCCCGGCATTCCCGGGGCGGAGGCGCCGAAAGGCCCCCAGCATCAGCAGGAGGCTTGCCGCTTCGCCCAGCGGGATTAGGAGCACGGCCGCCGGCGGGCCGTGGGGCATCCACACCCAGGAGCTGCCGACGACCAGGAGGGCCAACAGCCCGAGCCGCGTCACTTGCTCCGCCACCTGGGCCGCGGCCGGCACCCGCATGCGCTGGTGGCCAAAGTACAAGCCGCGCAGCGGGGCCGACAGGCCCACGGCCACGACGGCGGGCGCGATCAGCACCAGGAGCGGCGCTAGGCGGGCATTGTGGTACAGGAGAGAGGCGATCGGCCCGGCCAACAGCATCAGGCCCACCGTGAGGGGCAGCGCGAGACCGCCGCCCAGCATCAGCGCGGTACGGCCCAATCGCCGCACGTCTGCCTGTCCCTCGGCCACCAGCTGGGACACCGCGACGGGCATCCCCCCGGCCACGATCGTCACCAACGTGAGGTACAGGGGAAACACCATTTGGTAGAGCCCCAGCCCCTCGGCGCCCAGATAGCGCGCCAGCAGGAGGCGGTACACCAGACCCAAGCCCCGTGATGCCAGCGCAGCCGCCGTCAGGGTGAGGGTGCCGCGCCAGAGCCGCTCCACCTTGGCCAGCCGCACTCGCCTCCCCCGGACACGCTATGACGGGGCAGCCGCTGGATGAACCATGACCTGCCCCAGGGCGGCCGCGGGCTCTCGGGGGTATACTCAGGCCCGAGAGCGCGCCCTGCGGATAGTGGGCCGCGACGGAGGTGGTGCTGTGCGGCGGTGGATCGTGGGCCTCGGCTTGGCGGCGCTATTTTCGTGGTCGGCTGTGCAGGTGGTGGGGTTCTACCGCCAGCACTGGCCGAGCATCGTCCGCCTGCCGGCCATCACCGCCGCAGCCATGCGCCGCCATCATGCCCAGCCGGTGGTTCTCTCCGCGGTATCCCCCTGGTTCTTAAAGGCCCTGATTGCCACCGAAGACCGAACGTTTTACACCAACCTCGGGGTGTCGCTCCAGGGGATCGTGCGGTCTTTTTGGGTGGATCTCCAGGAGGGGGCGTATGTCCAAGGGGGCAGCACCATCACGCAGCAATTGGTGCGCGACCAGCTCCTGACCACCAAGAAAACCTTTCGGCGCAAGCTGTCCGGGGCCCTGTTGGCGCTGGCCGTGACAGCGCGCTATCCCAAGCCGGAGATCTTGGATTTGTATGTCAACCAAGTTTATCTGGGCAACGGATACTGGGGCGTGGGCTCGGCGGCGCGCGGATACTTTGGCACCTCAGCGCGCCGCCTGTCGCCCGCGCAGGCGGCAGTGCTGGCGGGCCTGCCGCAGGCGCCGTCGGCCTTGGATCCGCTCGTACACCTCCGGGCCGCGCGGCAGCGCGAGTGGGTCGTGTTGGAGAATCTTGTGGCGATCCGCGCGCTGACGCCCGCGCGCGCCCACCAAATCTTTCGCATGCCGCTGCACCTCGTCCGCCACTCCTGACGTGATCGGGGCGCCAGTGTATGTCCGGCGCCCTGCCGGGCATCCTGGGACATACAGTCAAGTTTGGGAGAGGGCGTCCATGGAGTTTCAGGCCGTAGATGTGCAGACCGACATGGCGGTGGAGGCCCGAGAGCTGGTGCGGGGCCAGTCCCGCCGGGATATTCCCGGCGTGCGCGTCCATGAAGACCGCCGCGATGGGATGCTGGTGACTCGCGTGCACGTCGTCAGCGACGAGGCTGCGCGCCTCATGGCCAAGCCGGTGGGCCACTACGTGACGATCGACGTGCCGCGCTTCAAGGAGCGGGACAGCGCCCTGCGCGACCGGGTCACCGAGGCCATGGCGGAGGTGCTGACGCCCCTGCTGGCGCGGCCGCTCGGCGAACATGTGCTGGTCGTGGGTCTGGGCAACTGGAACGCCACGCCCGACGCCCTGGGCCCGCGCGTCGTCGACCGCCTCCTGGTGACGCGACATCTGGAGGACGTGGTGCCGGCGGACATTCGCCGGCGCATGCGCCGGGTGTCGGCCGTGGCCCCGGGTGTTCTCGGGACCACCGGCATTGAGACGGTCGATATCATCCGGGGCATCGTGCGGGAAGCCAAGCCCGACCGGGTGGTGGCGGTGGACGCGTTAGCCGCCCGCAGCCCCGCACGGCTCGTGGCGTCACTGCAGGTGGCCGATACCGGGATCCATCCGGGATCAGGCGTCGGCAACCGGCGCGAGGGGATCACGGAGGAGACCGTGGGCGTCCCGGTGATTGCCATTGGGGTGCCTACCGTAGTGCTGGCCGCCGGGATGGTTTGGGAGGTCGTCCGCCGCCTCGCGGCCACGCTGAAGGACGATGCGGCGTTTCACCAGGCGCTGGCCGAAATGGAGCAGGAGGACCAGCGCCGGCTCGTGGATGAAGTGATGGGCCCCGAGCTGGGCGGGTTGATGGTGACCCCCAAGGAAATTGATGTGCTCGTGAATGATATGGCCGACGTGCTGTCCGATGCCCTGAACCGGGCGCTGCAGCCGGACCTGGATCGCGACGAGTGGGCCTAGGCCAAAAAGATGGACGGCTTGCGCCGTCCATGGGGAAGGAGTCCGGGGACCGGGTCCACGGCGGACTAGTGGCTGCGACCCGCCAGCTGCTGCTCCGCCATTTCGATCATCTTCCGCACCATGTGGCCGCCGACCGCCCCGCACTGGCGGGCCGGGACATCGCCCCAGTAGCCGTCAGCGGCGGCCGAGATACCCAGCTCGTTGGCCAGCTCATACTTGAACTGGTCCAGCGCCTTTTCCGCTCCCCGCACCAACGCACGGTTGCCGGTGCTGCTTCCTTGCGCCATTGTTGCTCACCTCCTACGGTGTTAGTGTGGCCGAACGCCCCATCGCTACCCCCGGAAACGGTTGACGTTTCACCCACCCACCGGTGGGGGCGGCTAGCGGCCCTGCCGGCGCGCGCCGGTGCGGCCAGCCAGCGATTCCTCAGCCATTTCAATCATCTTGCGCACCATGTGTCCGCCAACGGCTCCGCACTGGCGAGCCGGCAGGTCGCCCCAGTAGTTGTCATCGGGAACCTGCACGCCAATGTCGCGCGCCGCCTCATATTTGAAGTGGTCCAACGCACTCTCTGCGCTCCGCACCAGGGCCCGGTTGCCCGTGTTGCTGCCTCGTGCCATGTCTGTCACCTCCCAAACTATGCTGGTGCTAGTGTCCCGTGGGTGCAGGTGAATATGTGAGGGGACGGCGGCTCGGCCGTGGAGCCGCCTGGCACCGATGGCCGCGACTGCCACACGTGGAGATCACGTGGGATTGGGACGGCGGCGGCGGCGCACGCGCGGGCGGGCGGCGTCCGCTCGGCGCGTGCGCAGCATCTGGCCCGGCAGCATCTGCTGTTCGTTGATGAGCCACCAGGACAAAGCCGCCACCAGGAATGCCAGCCCAGCCGCTCCGAAGAAGATGATGGGGCGCACCCGCATGGCCAGGGCGAAGATCGGTGGCCCCAGCGCCACGCCGAAGAACCGCACCGATCCGTAGAGGCTGGTGATGACGCCCCGCTCACGGGTGGACGTGGCGCTGGTGACCAGGGTATTGATGGCGGGCAGGGCGGCGCCGGTGCCAATTCCCTGGAATGCCAGCGCGGGCATCGCCCAAAACGGATTGAAAATGAGGGCTTCAGCCAGCATGGCGCAGCCGATGAGGCCGAGGCCTCCCGCCACCACGGGGCGGGACCACCGGGCGAGGCGCACCTGCAGGACGGTGCCCGCCAGGTACGAGGTGCCCGCGGAAAACAGGACGGGGACCGCAATCAGCAGCCCGCGAGCCATTTCCCCTACCCCATAGGGCCGCTCCAAAATGTCCGCCAGGTAGGACAGGACGCCAAACAAGATGAACAGGACCGTGGCGCCCCCCAGAAAGGTCACCAGGAGCGAGGCCGCCTTCTTCTGAAAGACGCGGCGGAGTCCCTGCCAATACTGGCCCAGGCTGCCGGCCTGCGGCCGGTCTCTCGGCTCGCGAATGACGAACCACACGGCTGCCGCCACCGGGAAGCTGAGCAGCCCATACACAAAAAACGGCGCAAACCATACCGCGAGCGCCACCGCCGACCCCGCGATCGGGGAAACCACCTTGCCCAGCCCATTGGACGCCTCCAGGGTCCCCAGCGCCCGGACCCGCTGCTCGCTGCGATACATGTCCCCGGCCAGCGCCATGGCCAGCTGGTACGTGCCGCCCGCCCCGATGCCCTGGAGGATCCGGAAGCCGATGATAAAGCCGTACGCGTGGGGCAGCAGCCAGCTGGCGAGGCCTGCCCCGAGCCCCGCCAGGCCATAGACGGCCAGCGCCGGCACCATGACGACTTTTCGCCCGACGCGATCCGACAGCGCCCCTGCGAAGGGGATGACGATGCCCGCGGGTATCGAAAACACCGTGATGACCAGCCCGGCCTGCAGCAGCGTCACGTGCAGCACTGCCATCATTTTGGGGAGCACGGGAATGAGCATCGAGTTCCCCAGCACCATCAGAAACGGAACCAGCGACAGGACCAGCAGTTTGGACCCGTCCTGTCGCGGGGAGCGGGTCGGCGTGTCGGCCTCAGTCGACATGGCTATTCCCCCCATCACTTGACGCCTCGGTATAACGTGTCCGCGCGCACGGTGGCTCACGCGTCCAGTGTCAAGCGCGCCTCGGTGGCATAGCGTGCAAGCGCCGCGACCAGCGGCTGGCTTCTACCCATGATTCGCGGCACACGGCAGAGAAGGAGGCGTCACGATGGCAGACAGCGATCGGGCTTGGGCCGGCATCCTGGATTTTCCGGCGGCCGACCGGGAGGCGCGGCCGCGGCAGCGCGGGCTGACTATGGTGATTGACAAAGGCATCGGACTCACAGGGACCCGCGACTTGATGGAGCTGGCCGGGGAGTACGTGGACCACGTGAAGCTGACCTTTGGGACGTCTGCGTTTTATCCTCATCGGCTGCTGCGGCAAAAGATTGAGCTGGTGAAGTCCTACGGGGTCGACATCTTTCCGGGCGGCACGTTCCTCGAGCTGGCGCTCATGCAAAACAAATTGGAAGCGTACTTAGAGCGCGCCGAATCGCTGGGATTTACCGGTATCGAGGTTTCGGACGGCACCATCACGATTGACGCGGCCACGCGCGCGGCGACGATTCGGCGGGCGCGCGCCTTTGGGTTCCCGCTGGTGGTGAGTGAGGTGGGCAAGAAGGATCCGCGCGACCAAGTGCCCGACCTCGAGCTGTGGACGCAGGTGGAGGATGACCTGGCGTCGGGGTCGGACCTGGTCATCGTGGAAGGGCGGGAAAGTGGGCAGGGCGTGGTGATTTATGATGAGGCCGGACACATCCTGGAACAGGAGTTGGAGCAGATGGTCAGCCATGTGTCACAGCCGGGCCGCCTCATGTGGGAGGCGCCCCAGAAAGCGCAGCAGCACCAGCTGGTTATGCGCTTTGGGCCCAATGTCAACTTGGGCAACATCGCCCCCGACGACGCGCTTGCGCTGGAGGCGCTGCGGGTGGGGCTGCGCGGCGACACGCTCCGCCAGTACTTTTTGACAGTGTCGGACGAAGCGGCCACGGCAGCGGTGGCGCCCGTGGGGGTGCCCCGCTGAGCCCGCGCGTCCTCGCGGTCCCCCGCACCGAGGACTGCCCGCCGCTCGGGCCCCAGGACCTGGCCGTCGTCTTCGACGTGCTGCGGATGAGCACGGCCATGCTGTCGGCTGCCGCCGCCGGCGTGGCCGCGATTTTGCCGGTGGAGACGGTCGAGGAGGCGCGGGAGCGGGCTCGGGCGCTTTCCGGGGCCTGGCTGGCGGGCGAGCGGGCCAACCGCCCGCCCGAAGGATTCCATCGGGGCAACTCGCCGGTCGAGTGGGCGGCCCCGGTCCCCACCGGAACTCGGGTGGTTTGGACCACCACCAATGGCACCCGTGCTTTGGAGCGCGTGGCAGGCGCCGGGGCCGTGTTGGTGGGGGCGCTGGTCAATGCCACCGCGGTGGCGAAGGCGGCGGCCGCCTGGCGAGGCCGGGTGGTACTCGTGGCCGCGGGCCGGGCCGGCTCCCCGTCGCCACCCGACTGGTGGGGCGTGGGAGCCGTCGCGGCCCAGCTGGGGCCGACCGGGGAAGAGCCGCGCGCTGCGGCCGCAGCCGCGGCCTATGGTGCCGTCGCCGACGCTGTGGGCAGGGCCCTGGCGACATCGGAGGAGGGTCGCGGCCTACAAGCCATGGGCTATGGAGCGGATGTGATCTGGGCCGGCGCCGTGGACCGCGTGCCGCTGGTGCTGCACCGTGGCGCCGACGGATGGTTCCGGCCCGCCGCGCCGGCGTGTCTTTTTGCCCCCCCGCCTTAATAGGAATTGCCGGGGCGGGAGGTTGCCGCGCAATGCTCACCATGGAGAACGTCTCGCTGGTGGTGCTGCTGCTGTTGGGCCTGTGGGCGCGCTCCAGCCTTGTGGCGGCGGCAGCGGCCCTGCTGTTGGTGGTGCGCCTGGCGGGGCTGGGCTTTTTGCTGGCCAGCATTGAGCGCCGCGGCGTGGAAGTCGGGCTTTTGTTCCTGACGCTGGCCATGCTGGTGCCCTTTGCGCGGGGTCAGGTGTCGGCCCGCATGGTGGTGCGGGCGCTGACCTCTCTGCCCGGCATCATCGCGGTCGTGGGGGGCGCGCTGGCGACGCTGCTGAATGGCCGCGGGCTTGACCTCTTGGCGCATCAAGGGGAGCTCATGGTGGCTCTCATTGCCGGATCGATCGTCGGGATCGTGCTGTGGGGCGGAATTCCCGTGGGGCCCCTGATGGCCGCCGGACTCACGTATCTGCTGCTCCAAGTCGTGCAGCTGTGGCATCGCTGACCGAGGCGGTTGGCCCGGGCACGCCGTGCCGCCGAACAAGGAGGGGCCATGGGACCGGAACACCTGTATTTGCGGGGAATGGTGGGCATACGCCTGCTGTCCGGGTGCCTGGAGCTGGCCGGGGCGCTCCTGATGTGGCGTCTGGGGCGCCTGGATGCGGCCGTGCGGGTCAACAGCGTGTTGGGGCTGGTGGGGCCGGTGGTGCTGACGCTCACCATGCTGCTCGGCGTGGCGGGGCTCGCGACGCGGCTGCCCGTGGGCAAGTTGCTGTGGGTGGGCGCCGGGGTGATGCTGATTCTGGTAGGCACCACGCGCTAGGCGTTCAGCCAAAGCCCTTAAGGCGTGGGAGAACCCGCATGCGCCATGATATACTCCATTCCGACGAGGAGGAGTCGAATGCGCGTGGTGGGGGGCGCGTTGGCGGGGCGGCTCATTCAGAGCCCGGCCGGCACGGCGACCCGGCCCACGCTGGACCGTGTGCGCGAAGCACTGTTCAGCATGCTGGCCCGACGCGTGCCGGGTGCGGCCGTGTTGGATCTTTACGCCGGCACGGGGGCCCTCAGCATCGAGGCGCTGTCGCGCGGCGCGGGCCGGGCCGACCTGGTGGACCATAGCCGCCGTGCCTCGGCGCTGGCGCGGCGCAACCTGGCCGACTTGGGCTTGGCGGACCGGGCCACCGTTTGGACCCTGCCCGCCGAGCGGGCGGTGGTACGGTTCCCCCCCGCGTCGTTTGACCTGATTTTTCTTGACCCGCCTTGGGCCACCGGGGTGGGCGCCCCGGTCCGCCGGTCGCTCCAGCGCCTCTTGGATCCCGAGGGGCTGGCGGTGGTTGAGTACGAGGCGCCCGAGGCTGTTGGAGCGTTTCAACAGGAGGGGTTGGTCGTCGTGGACCAGCGTCGGTACGGGCGGACCCATCTCCTCCTGCTGGCGCCGGCGACGTGACGGCGGTGCGCCGTGCCGTGTACCCGGGGTCGTTCGACCCGGTCACGTGGGGACACCTGGACATCATTGCGCGCGCGGCCGCGCTGTTTGACGAAGTGTACGTGACCATCATGCAGCACCCCGACAAACCTGGGTGCTTTTCGGCGGTTGAGCGCCAGGCGCTGTTGGAAGCGGCCGTTGAGCCGTGGCCCCAGGTGCGGGTCGACGTCAGCCAGGAGCTGCTGGCCTGGTATGCGCGGCGCATCGGGGCGCGGGTCGTCGTGCGCGGGGTGCGGGGCCCAGAGGATTTGGGGCCGGAGGCGTCCATGAGCTGGATGAACCACCGATTAAATCCGGACCTCGACAGCGTGTATCTGATAGCGGCGCCCGAGTGGGGCTACGTGTCCTCGTCCCGAGCCCGCGAGCTGGCTCGCTACGGGGCTCCGCTCAATGCCCTGGTGCCGGACGCCGTGGCGGACGCTCTGGTGAAGAAGTTTTCGTCGACGGCGGAGGGCCCCAGGCTGGGAACACGGGAGTGACGGAGGCGAACGGAGTGGCGGAAGTGACCAAGGTCGAGGCGGCAGACCCGGCCGTGCCGGCGTTTGACCCCGAAATTGTCCATCTTATCGACCAGGCGGCGCGCCTGCTGGAGGACGGCACGCGCGTTCCGCTGACCGGGCGGACAGTGGTGGATGGGGAAGGCTTGCTGGCGCTTTTGGACCACATGCGCCAGGCCCTGCCCGAGGACATCCGCCGGGCGCGCGGGGTCCTGGAGGAGTGCGAGCGGGTGCTGGCGGTGGCGCAGCAGGACGCGGAGGCCGTGGTGGAGGCGGGCCGCGCGCAGGCGGCCGCCCTGACGGCCGAATCGGCGGTGCTGCGCCACGCCCAGGCTCAGGCCGCGGACACCGTGGCCCAGGCCCGCGAGCGCGCGCTGGAGATGCGCGCGGGCGCGCGGGCCTATGCGGACGACTTGCTGGCCCGCGCCGAGGCGGGGTTGAAGCGCCTTTTGGACGAGGTGCAGGCCAATCGGGCGCAGCTAGGCCCGCCGGCGTAGGTGGCCGAAGGCACAGAGGGCGGGCTCACGTATCTGGTGACGGCGCGGCCCGACTCGTGGGAGCTGGCGCTGGAGGACGTGCGTGCCGCTGACCCTGGCGCCCGCTTGGGGGAGGCGGTGGGCCCCGGGCTCTTTTTGGTTAGCTCTTGCCGGGAGCCCGCGAGCCTGGCGTACGCCCTCAGGCGCCAGGGCCCGTTTGTGCGCCACCTGTTCCCAGTCGCCCAGTGGGTGGCCGGCGCCCCCGCCCTCGCGGCGCTCGCCGCCGCCGCCGAGGCGGCGGCCGCTCCGCTGGATGCCCAAAAGCCCGTGGCCGTCCAAGTGCGGGCGCTGGTTCCCGGCCTCGCGGCCGACGTGCGTGCGGCCATCGAGGGAGCCCTCGCGGCCGGAGGGTGGGTGCCAACCCGTGGCGACGCTCCGCAGGTGCTGTCCGTGGTGGTTGGGGCCAGCGCGTCGTGGGTGGGGGCGTCCGCCGCCCTGCACAACCTCTCCCCGGCTGCCGGCGGCATCATCACGTTTGCGCATCCGGCCACTCGGGTGAGTCGCGCCGCCGGCAAGCTGTTGGAGGCGTTTTGGGTCTTTGACCTACCTTGGCCATCGGCGGGGCGGGCACTGGATGTGGGCGCCGCGCCGGGCGGATGGACCCAGGTGTTGCTCGCGCGCGGGCTGGACGTCGTGGCCGTGGACCCTGCGGCCTTAGACGCGCGAGTGGCCCGCCATCCGAAGCTGACTCACTGGCGCGGGACCGTGCAGACCTACACGGCCCGGCCGCCCGACGGTGCGTTTTCGCTCATCGTCAACGATATGCGTGTCGACGCGGCAGAGACCGCGCGGCTGATGGGCCCGCTGGCGGATCGCCTGGACACGGCGGGTGTGGGCGTCGTAACGCTGAAGTTGCACCCCGCGCGCCGCCGCCGGCAGATGCGAGCGGCGTTGGACCACTTGGCGCTCGCGTTTCGGATCCTCGGCTGCCGCCAGCTGTACCACAATCGGTCGGAGGTGACCGTGGCCCTGGCCAAACGAGGGCCGCCCCCCTCGCCCGAAGGCGTACACTAGCGGGCACGAGGATCGGCCAGGGTGTGCCGGGACAGGGGGGATCTCGATGAGCAGGCGGACGTCTCCGGGGGCGCGCCCCCGGTGGACGTGGAAGCAGAAGGCGGGTGGGGTGCTGGCGGCCCTCGTGGTGGTGGCCGGGGCCCTCTGGTTCATTCCGACGGGCTACACCGTGTACGCGCCAGGCATTACCGGCTATCTCCCGCGCATGGTGCGGGTCAGTGGGATCCACGCGCCGGCGCGCGGCACCCTCCTGATGGTAGCCATCTATGTGCTGCCGGCCAATGCGCTCCTGTACCTGTGGGCGCACGTGAACGACGACTATCAACTGGTGCCGACAGCCGCGGTGCTGCCCGACATGAGCATGAGCCAGTTTGTCCAGGTGTCCCTGGCACAGATGCGGGGGAGCCAAAAGGATGCGGAGGTGGCTGGCGAGCGGGCCGCGGGGCTTCCAGCCCGGGTCGTGCCGCAGCCCGGCCTCTTGGTGCTGGGCGTCTTGAAGCACTCCTCCGCGCAGGACCATTTGGCGCCCGGCGCCACCATTTTGAAGGTCGACGGCCAGGCCGTGAGCCTCAGCAACATCGCCGCCATCATGCACCGCTATCGGGTGGGGCAGTCGGTGGTCGTGGAGGCGCGCGTGAAGGGCCGCATCCGGACGTTCCCGGTCACGCTGATGCACCTGCCCGGGGATCCGGTGCCGGCCATCGGGGTGGAGGTCACCACCCCCGTCCGCTACGTGATTCCCCGGCCGGTCACGTTCTCGGTGAACAACATCGGCGGCCCAAGCGCCGGGATGATGTTTTCGCTGGAGATTTACCAGCAGATCACCGGCAGGAATTTGGCCCGGGGGCGGGTGGTCGCTGGCACGGGCGAGATTACGCCGACGGGCCAGGTGCTGGAGATTGGGGGCATTGCCGAGAAGGTGGTGACCGTGCACCGCGCGGGCGCCACGGTTTTCCTGTGCCCGCAGGCGAACTATGCCAAAGCGCTGGCAACGGCCCGGGCGCATGGGTACCACATGACCATCTACCCCGTCACCACGCTGGCCCAGGCCATCGCGGATCTGGGCAAGCCGTCATAGGGGGGCTCCCATCACGGCACACTACCCTAAACACGCCAGCGGGCCCCGCGGGGCCGCGCCAGTGGGGGCAGAGTGATGGGCAGCGAGCAGAACGGCAAGGATTCTGAGCAAATGCGGCGCATGGTTCAGGAAGCCGTGCGCAAAGCGCTGGCCGAGCACGACGGATCGTCGTCCGCCCGGCCGGGACGGGTGGCCCACGGGCGCGGGGCGGCCGCGCCGACCCGCGAGCAGATTCGGCAGATCGTCGCCGAGGAACTCGCCCACAGCGCGCACGGGTCCGCCGGTGGCTCGTCGGGGCCGGACGGCGGGTCTTCGTCGTCGGGCACCCAGACAGGGTGGGGCCGGTTTCGCCAGAAGCGGGCGTCGTCGTCAGGGAGCGGATCCGCCCGCACGGCCGGCGGACCGCCGAAGTCGGCGGGACAATCGTCCAGCCAGTCCGTCGCTGAGGTGCTGGGGCAGGCCCAGTGGCAGCTGTCTGAAGACTTGTCTGCCAACTTGAAGGAGTTGCGGCGGGTGATTAACCAGAGCCAGGAAATTGCCCGCAAGATTGAGCAGGTGCTGGGCCAGGGCACATCCGGTCAAAGTGAGTGACCGGCCCTCCGGCCTATCGACCGTCCTCGTGAAGCACGCTCGCCTCTTTGCGCCCGCTCCACGGCCCGAGGCGGTCGTGGACATCCTCATGGTGGAGGACCGCGTGGCGGCCATTGGCCCGGAGCTGGCGACGCCGGCATTTTCCGCCCATCCTACCGAGCTGGAGGCGGACGGACGCCTCGCCATTCCCGGCCTCATCGATCAGCACGTGCACATCGCGGGAGGCGGCGGCGAGGGCGGGCCCGTGTACCGCACGCCCGAAATCCGGGCCAGCGATCTGGCCCGCGCCGGCATTACCACGGTGGTGGGGGTGTTGGGCACCGATGGGGTGACGCGCAGTGTGCAGGGGCTTCTGGCGACCGCGCGGCGCCTGTGGAGCGAGCATCTGCGGGCGTACGTGTACACGGGCGCGTACGAGGTGCCCACGCGCACCGTCACCGACACCCCGCGGTCGGACCTGATCCTCATCGACCTGGTGGTCGGGGTGGGGGAAGTGGCGGTCAGCGACCAGCGGGGAAGCCATCCCAGCGCGCGACAGCTGGCGGAGCTGGGCGGTGAGGCTCGTGTGGGCGGCCTTCTGGGGGGCAAGGCGGGGGTCCTCCACGTGCACGTGGGCGACGGACCCGGCGGCCTCGACCCCTTGGAGCGCGTCGTCGCGTCGGCCGACGTCCCGATCGACACGCTGGTGCCCACCCATCTCAATCGCAGCCAGCGCCTGGTGGACCAGGCGATTCACTGGGCCCGGGCGGGCGGCTGGGTGGACTTCACCTCGGGGATCCGGCCCGACCGCCATGATCGGTGGGCGGTGTCGGCCCACGAGGCGTGGCTGCGCGCGCGGGCGGCCGGCGTGCCTATGACTCGCGTGAGCTTCAGCTCCGATGCTCAGGGATCGGCCCCGGTGTTTGACGCGGCGGGGCACCTGGCGGGGGTTGGCATTGGGCGCGCCGAGACCCTGCTGGAGGAGGTGCTGGCCCTGGTGCACCTAGGGGTCCCCTGGCCGGACGCGCTGGGCCCGGCCACCACCGTCCCCGCCGCCATCCTGCACTTGGGAGGCGTGGGACGTGTCCAGCCGGGCGGACCGGCCGATGTCGTGGTGCTGGACAGCGAGCACGTGTGGCACCTCGTGAGCCGCGGCCACGTGCTGGTGCGCGAGGGCACCCCGCGGCCGGTGTCCCCGTTTCTCTCCGGTGTGGGGTAGCCGGCGCCGCGAGCTCCAGCGGTACCGCACCCTGGCGCGGGTGCTGGCGCGCCACGGCTTGGGCCAACTGGGCGCCAGCCTGGGGCTGTCTCGGTGGCCGGCGATCGCTCGCGGGTGGAGCGGCCGGACGGCGCCAGCCGACTGGATGGAGCGCGTTCCCTGGATTCTCGCGGATCTGGGCAGCACATTTGTCAAGCTGGGCCAGCTGGCTTCCATGCGGACAGACCTCATGCCCGCGCGGCTGGCGTCGGCACTGGAGCAGCTCCAGGATCACGCGGCGCCGCTGCCCGTGGCTGATGTGCGCGCGGTGCTGCGCCGAGCGTGGGGAGCCGATCCGGACAGCGTGCTGTGGCTGGACCCGGACGCCTTGGCGTCCGCGTCGATTGCGCAGGTGCACGCGGGCCAGCTGCCAGACGGCCGGGCGGTGGTTGTCAAGGTTCGGCGGCCCGGCATTGTGGCCACGGCCCAGGTGGACGGCGAGATTGTCACCCGACTGGCGGCGGTGGCCGAGGCCCGGCTTCCCTGGGCCAGGCAGTATGACGTGTCTGGCCTGGTGGGCGAGTTGGTGCCAGCCTTCCTCGCGGAGCTGGACTTGACGGTGGAGGGGCACCACACCGATGAGGCGGGCCGCCGGGCCCGCGGAGACCCCGGCGTGCGCATTCCCGAGGTGGTGTGGGCGCTGTCGGGACCCGAGGTGCTGGTGCTGACCCGGCTGGATGGGGCCAAGATCACCGACACTGCGACCCTGGCGGCGCTGGGCCTGGACCCCCATCAGGTGGCGGCCCGGTTGGTCCACACGCTGTATCGCCAAATTTTTGTCGACGGCTTCTTTCACGCCGATCCCCACCCGGGCAACGTGCACGTGGACCCGGACGGCCGCCTCATTCTGCTGGATTGGGGAATGGTCGGCCGCCTGTCGCCCGGCATGCGGGAACACTCCATCGATTTGCTGCTGGGGATGGCTCGCGGCAACAGCGCCCTGGTGGTGCGAGCCCTGCTGGCGCTGGGTGCCGTGGCGGGTCCTATCGACCGCGCCGCACTGACTGCGGACGTAGAGCGCCTGAGGCGTCGGTACTACGACAGCCCGCTGGCGCAGTTTCGGCTGGGCCAGGCGCTGGCGGATGTCCTGGGCCTGGCCGCGCGCCATCGCATCCGCATTCCGCGTGAGTATGCGCTCCTGGCCAAGGCGGCCGTGACGCTGGATGGCCTGGTCCGCCGCCTGGACCCGAACGCGTCCCTGGTGGAGATGGGCCGGCCCTTGGTGGCCCAACTGCTTCGGTCCCGATTTGGGCCCGCCGCGGCTGCGCGGCACCTGGAAGACAATGCGTGGGCGTGGCTGGCGCTGGGGGACGGGCT
>JAKADP010000013.1 GCA_021820465.1 Bacillota bacterium | reverse complement strand
CTGGTCGGGACGGACCCGCCGCGGGCGGAGGGGTGCGCCGCTCTCCGGGCGTCGGGACGCCCGGACGCTGGGCTGGGGCGACGCCCGTCCTCGCGGTGGGCGCCGCCGCTGGGGGCGCCGCCGTAGCGGGGGCCGCGGGGCTGGCCACGTCCGAAGTCGGCACCTCCGGCCCGCTGCTCGCTGGCGCGGCCGTCGCGGAGCCGGTCGGAGGGAGCTTGCCCTGCATAATGTCGCGCACGATCCGCTCCGGGCCCGGCTCGACGGTGCTCATGTGGTTGCGAATATTTTCGACCTGCAGCCGGTGCAGGAGGTCGATGAGGCGGCGGCTGTCGAGTTTCAGCTCCTTCGCCAGCTCGTAAACGCGTATGCCGCGATCCTTCTCGCTCTTCTCCGTCTTGTCGCTGTCCGCCTTGCTCGGTTTCTCTGCCAAGATAATTCCTCCCCGTGCTCTCCGCGATGGCTCCCAGCAATCCCTTCACCAAACTTTTCTGCGTAACGGCCATCACCGCGTGCGGGCCCATGCCAATCGCCACTCCCAGCTCTTCCTTTGTGCCGAGGACAACCAGGGGGATCGCACGCTCGTCTGCCCAGCTCTCGTACCGCCGTCGCACCGAGTGGCCTGCATCCTCCGCCACCACCACCGCCCGCGCGCGATTGTCCTGCAGCGCCCGCCTCACCTGGGAGTCGCCGGGCGCCAGCCGCCCCGCGCGCTTGGCCAATCCCAGCCAGTCCGTCCACCGGCCGCTAGCCATGGGGGGCTCCTCCCCGGACCGAGGGCACCGCCCCCTCGGCCATCGCTGCCCTCAGCGCCGCGACAACGCCCTCGGGAACGGGCGCCGGCAGGGACAAGCCTCGCTCCAGACGGCGGCTCTTCAAGGCGGCGTCCAAGCAGGCCTCCATCCGGCACAGATACGCCCCGCGTCCGGACTGCTTGCCCGTGGTGTCCACGAACACCCTGCCATCGGGACTTCTCACCACGCGGATGAGCTCCCGCTTGTCCGCGGATCGGCCACACGCGACACACGACCGGATGGGACGCCGCCGCTCCCGCACTCTCGTCACCATGCTCCGCCTCCTGCCTGTGACTCCGAGCGAATGTCCACTTTGTACTGGGTCAACTTGGCGGCGAGCCGGGCATTTTGCCCGTCCTTGCCAATGGCCAGCGACAGCTGGTAGTCCGGAACGACGACGCGGGCATGGCGGGTCTCTTCGTCGATGTCCACCGAGACCACCTTCGCGGGAGACAGCGCGTGCGCGACCAGCACAGCTGGGTCCGGATCCCAGTGAATAATGTCCAGCTTTTCGCCCCGGATCTCATTCACGATGGCCTGGACGCGCTTGCCCTGCGGGCCGACGCACGCGCCGACGGGATCCAGGTCGGGATCGTCAGCCCAGACAGAAATTTTCGACCGATACCCGGCCTCCCGAGCAATGCCTTTGATGTGCACCAGACCGTCGTGGATTTCGGGCACCTCCAATTCAAATAGGCGCTTGAGCAAGCCCGGGTGGGTCCGCGACACGTAAATTTCGGGCCCGCGAGCCGCCTTTTTCACCTCCACGACGTAGGCACGCACCCGCTCGCCGGAGCGCAGGTCCTCACTGGGCACCTGGTCTGCCGGCCGCAAGATGGCTTGCGTGCGCCCTAAGTCCACAAACAGCCGCTGATGCGAGTCTGCACCCCGAAACAAGTCCGCCAAGTCCCGGCCGGCGGCATCCGTGCTGCCCTGAACCCGCTGGACCACCCCACTCACGACGTCCCCTTCACGGCTCGAAAACTCTTGATAAATGAGGCCCCGCTCAGCTTCCCGGATGCGTTGCATCACCACCTGCTTGGCCGTCTGGGCCGCAATGCGGCTGAACGTGCTGGGGGTCACGTTGTATTCCACCACGTCGCCCGGATCCAGCGTCGGATTGTCACGGTGCGCGTCTGCCAGGGACACCTCCGTGCGCTCGTCCTCCACGGACTCCACCACGGTCTTAATGGCAAACACCTGTGGCTCGCCCGTTTGGCGATCCACTTCCACACGCACGTTCTGGGTCATGCCGAAGTGCCGGCGATAGGCCGAAATCAGTGCTGCCTCGATCGCCTGAATTAAAATCTCTTTGTCGATCCCCCGATCGCGCTCCAAGTCGGAAAGCGCTCCGAGAAATTCGGGGTTCATC
Source organism: Bacillota bacterium (assembly GCA_021820465.1). GTDB lineage: Bacteria > Bacillota > Sulfobacillia > Sulfobacillales > JAIMBI01 > JAJZWV01. The sequence continues at coordinate 41,907 of JAKADP010000013.1, read as the reverse complement.
CTGCCAACGACCTCCTAGCAACTCCACTCGGGTATCGCACGCCCGCCTCATCTCACACCAAACCAACCGCGCCCCGAGGGGAGCGGAACATCCCGGCATGTGAAAAGAGTGGGCCCACACCCACTCCGATCGCTTGGCACCGATGGTGCACGCTTATGCACGGCCCGGTCGGATTCCATGCCGAGTGTACCACAGGCGCCGTCGCCAACTCAAGCGGCGCCCCGCGCCGCCCGCGGGGGGGTGGACCTAAAACAGGGCCAGCTGCCGAGTTTCGCCGAGGTCGTCCAGCGCGCCGTACTGCCGGAGCAGCTCCAGCACGGGCTTGGTGAGCCGGGCTCGCTCGCGCAAGTCTTCCACGGAGATAAACGGTCCGGCGCGCCGGCTCTCCACGATGTGCGCCGCGGCCGTCCGGCCCAGCCCGGGCAGTGCCCCAAAGGGCAGCATGAGTCCGTCGGGGGGCACGACGCCAAATCGGTCGGCCTGGGACTCCATGAGGGATAGGGGCAAAAAGCGAAAGCCGCGCAGCAACATCTCCGCCACCACCTCCAGCACCGCGGCCCGGGACTTATCCTTGGCCGTGGCCTCAGTGGCCAAGCCCTCCAGCCGCCGCTGCTCTTGCCGCACGGCCGCCAAGCCCGCCAGCGCCAGGTCGGGCCGGAAGTCGTCCCGCCGGAGCGTGAAGTACACCGCGTAGTACGGCAGCGGATGGTGCACCTTGAACCACGCGATCCGCCAACCCATGGTGACGTACGCCGCCGCGTGCGCCTTCGGGAACAAATAGGTAATGCGGTCGCAGGACTGAATGTACCAGGCCGGCACGCCCACTGCCCGCATGGCCGTGCGCTCCGCGTCCGACAGCGCCCGGCCCCGGCGCACATGCTCGGAGATCCCAAACGCGTCGGCGGGCGCCATGCCGCGGCGGATTAGGTAGGTCATCACGTCGTCGCGCGTGGCGATCACCTCGGAGAGGGACGCCACCCGCTCACGAATCAGGGCGTCCGCATTGTTGGCCCACACATTGGTGCCGTGCGAGAGCCCCGAGATGCGCACGAGGTCGCTGAAGCTCTGGGGGCGCGTATCCATCAGCATGCGGCGCACAAACGCCGTGCCAAACTCGGGCAGGCCCACGGTCCCCACCCCGGTGCCCAGCTGATCCTCCGAGAGGCCCAGGCTCGCGGTCCCCGAAAACAGCGCCATCGTCGCCGCGTCCTGAAAGGGCACCTCCTCAATCGGCTGCCCCGTGAGCTCCGTCAGCAGCCGGAGGGTCGTCGGGTCTTCATGGCCCAGCAGGTCCAGCTTCAAGAGCCGGCCCTCAATGGCGTGGTAGTCAAAGTGCGTGGTGCGCACGTCGGTGGTCGCGGCGTCGGCGGGCCGCTGCACCGGCGTGTAGTGGTGGATATCGTCGCCGTCGGGCACCAGCATCAGCCCACCCGGGTGTTGGCCCGTGGTGCGCTTCACCCCCGTGAGGCCCAACACCAGGCGGTCCACCTCCGCCGCGCGCAGCTCGCGCCCGGCTTCCCGGCACCACGCCTTGACGAGCCCAAACGCCGTGCGCTCCGCGACGGTAGCGATGGTTCCCGCGCGAAACACCTGCCCCGCGCCAAACAGCTCTTCCGTATAGCGGTGAATGATGCCCTGGTAGTCGCCGGAAAAATTCAGATCGATGTCGGGCACCTTCTCCCCGTGAAACCCCAGGAAGGTTTCAAACGGGATGTCCTGGCCGTCGCCCACCAACGGGGTGCCGCAGCGGGGGCAGTCCCGCCGGGGCAGGTCGAACCCGGATCCCACCGAGCCGTCCGCCTCGTCCGCCAGCCGCGACCACCGGCACCCAGGACACCGATAGTGCGGCGGCAGCGGATTCACCTCCGTGATGTCCAGATACGTGGCCACCAAGGACGACCCGACAGACCCTCGGCTGCCCACGAGGTAGCCATCCTCGATCGTCTTCTTCGCCAAACGGTGCGCCGTGTAGTACACGCTGGCGTACCCATGCTCCAAGATGGCGCTGATTTCCCGCTCGAGCCGTTGGGCCACAAAGTCCGGCACCCGGTCGCCGTAGAGGGACCGGGCTCGCTCCCACGGGATGGTCGAGACCGTGGGCTCCGCCTCCGGCAGATTGGGACTGTGCAGGCCCTCGGGGATGGGCTCGAGCGGGGTCAGCTCCTCCAATAGAGCCCGGGGGGCCGCGACCACCACCCGCTGCGCCCGCTCGGGCCCCAAAAAGGCCATCTCCGCCAGCATGGCGCCGGTCGTGCGCAGGTGCACCGCTCCGCGCCGCGCATGCAGCTCGGTTTTGGCGGTGACGGCCAAAATCTCCCGGAGCACCGCATCCTCGGGCAGCAGATAATGCGCGTCGGAGGTGGCGACCACAGGCCGGCCGTACCGCTCGCCCAAGGAGACCACTTCCGCCAGCAGGCGCTCGACGGCCTCCGCGTCACCGAGCCAGCCGTCGTCGGCCCAGTCCCGCGCCGCCGCGGGCGGAACCACCTCCAAGAAGTCGTAGCGCCCAACCAGCGGTCCCAGCTCTTCAGCCGTTCGTCCCTGCAGCAGGGCGGACGTCAGCTCGCCGTCCAGCGCCGGCGCCCCGACCAGCCAGTCCTCGCGGTGGGTTGCCAACACCGAGGCCGGCAGCCGGGGCACGCGGTGAAAGTGCTCCACGTGAGCGGCCGACACCGCCCGGTAGAGGGCCAAGAGTCCCTGGGCGTGGCGCGGATACACCAGCACGGGGTACGGCCGGGCCGCGGCCACCGGAATCGGGACCCGCCGCCAAAGCCCGCCATCCGCCAGCGAGCTCCCCTCCGCACGGGCCAGCAGGGCCAGGGCCAGCTGTCCGCACGCCTCGGCATCCGACTCCGCGCGATGGTGTTGGTCTAGAGAGATTTTGAGCTCGCGGCACAGTGGCTCCAGCCCGTACTGCCGCTGGAGGGGCAGGACCGCCCGCGCCAAGCCCAGCGTGTCGAGGAGGGGCCACGGCCCGTGCCCCGGCTCCAGCCACGGCGCCAAAAAGCCATAGTCAAACGCGGCATTGTGGGCCACCAGCACGGCACCGGCGCAGAACGCGCGAAACTCGGCCAACACCGTCCCGACCTCGGGGGCGTCGGCCAAGTCTTCCGGCCGGATGCCGGTAATGACCTGGGACGCTTGGGACATCGGCCGCCGGGCCGGGCGGATGAGCCGGGAAAACCGCCCGACGATGGTGCCGTGCTCGAGGCGCACGGCGCCCAGCTCGACGATGTCTTGAGTCAGAGGGGACAGTCCTGTCGTTTCAATATCGACGGCCACCAGCGGCCAGTCCCGCCAGGACCCATCCGGCACCGGGCCGATGAGGACCTGGACGTCGTCGTCCACCACGTAGGCCTCCATGCCGTACAGCACGCGGATGCCGTGCCGCCGGCCTTGCTCGGCCGCTTCGGGAAACGCCTGCACGACGCCATGATCCAGCACCGCCACCGCCGGGTGGCCCAGCGCGGCGGCCTGGCCCACCAGCGCCGACACATCCATCACCGCATCCATGGCGCTCATCTTCGTGTGGGCATGCCACTCCACCCGACTCACATCGGCCTCGTCGTCCGGCACCGGATCTGGCCGCACCTCCAGGTGCCTCACTTTCAAGACCGGCTCGCCCGCCCGGTCCTGCTCCACGGGGCCGTCCGCCCGCACCCAGCGCCCCACGGCAAACGGCGCGGTCGCGGTGTCATCGCTGCGGGACAAGTAGAGCCGGAGGGTGAGTGACGTCTTGAAATCGGTGATGCCCAGCAAGAGCAGGCGCTGCCCGTCGCGCAGGAGGCGCTCCTCTCGCGAGAAAATCTTGCCCTCGACTGTGGTCGCGCTGGCGCCGGCCTCCACGCGCTCCAGAGGTTCGGGCGTCCCCTCCGGCGCTCCGCCGTAGCGGGGCGGGGCCGGGGGCAGGGGCGGCAGTGCGACGGCGCGGGGGCCTTCTTCCGTGGGTGCCACCACCTCCACCCGAACGGGCGGCATGTCTGACACCAGCTGGCGGAGGCGGTCCTCGCCCCCCCACTGCTGCCAGATCGCGGCGCCGCCACTGCCCGACACGGTAAGAACCAGCGTGCCATCAGCCTGCTCGCGGACGCCGCCGTCGCCGACCAATCCCCGAGGCAAAGCCGCGCGCACTCGATCGGGAGCCGTGGGCGCCTCGGGCGCGACCGACAGCCGAACCCGGGCCGCGAGGCTTTGAGACAGAGCGTCTGCCGCCAGCGCGGCCAGCGCGTCGGTCCATTCAGGGCTCACCCGCACCGCCACCGACACCTCGGACAAGTCCGCGCTCCACGTGACGGCGACCACGGTGGCCAGTCCTGGGTGATCGCGGCAGAATGCGGCCCATGGGCTGTCCGCTGTCACTGTGTGGCCTCCTCACCCTGCCTGCGCCCGCCAGCCGCCAATGGGTCGCCGGGGCGCGCTTCTCAGATCCGAGGGATTTCGCGAATAATTTCCCAGTACATGCGCATCCGGGCCGCCAATCCCTTCGCCAGCCCCATTTTCTCTTCCTTCATCACCTGCGACAAGTCTTGAAGCACCACTTCCCGAATCGACACCCCACGCCGCTTCAGCGCCCGATTGAGGGCCAGCTCCACGCCAAAGCCGCTGTCGCCGATGGCGACCTTCTCCAGCAAATGGCGTCTCAGCGCCCGTTGGCCCGAAAGAAACGGCGCTAGGGCCAGGGCCAGATCCGTGGACACCCGACCGCCCTCAAACACGCCCACGGTCGCCTCCACTTCCCCCGACAGCACGGGGCTCAGCAGGGCACGCACGTGGGCCGGGGTTAGGCCCACGAGGTCGGCATCCAGAAAGACGATCACGTCGCTGCCCTGGGCCGCCTCCACGCCCATGTGCATGGCGGCGCCCTTGCCTTGGTTCGTCGGCAGCTCCACCACCCGCGCCCCGGCCATGCGGGCCACCACCGCCGTGGCGTCAGTTGAGCCATCGCTCACCACGATCACCTGGTCAATCTCCGGCATGCTGCGCACGACGTCCAAGACGGGCCCGATGGTGTCCGCCTCGTTGTAGGCCGGAATCACCAAGCTCACGCGCTCACGTGAGTTCGCCATGCTCGGGCCACCCTTCTAATACGCTCGCGCAAATACTGCCGTGACGTCCGCCGGCCGGCCGCACCCCAAACACGGCCCATCGGCCTGGGCCCCGTCGGGGGCCCATTCCCCGCCAAATGGCAGGCAGCGGATCGTGGCGCCGGTCTCCTGCTTCACACGCGCCTCACAGGCGGCGTCGCCGCACCAGTGGCTCCAAAACAGGCCCCGGGTGCCTTGCTTCTGGACGTCCGCACAGTCGGCCACGACGGAACTGCTGCGGGCGCGAAACGCCTCCGCCTGCCGATACAGGGTCGCTTGAATGTCCGCCAGGGTCCGCGCCACCGCGCCATCCGGTCCGGCTAGGGCGTCTCGCGCGACACTCTGCTTCTCCCCCGTATCGCGCCGCGCCAGCACGACCGACCCGGCGGCCAAGTCCCGCGGGCCCAGCTCCACGCGCAGCGGCACCCCTCGCATCTCCCAGTCATTGTACTTCCACCCTGGCGTATACTCCGGCCGATCGTCCACGGTCACCCGCCATCCCGCCAGCTCCGTCTTCAGGGCCTCGGCGGCCGCGCTCACCCGCTCGCGATCCGCCCCTTTGCCGATGGGCACAATCACGACCTGCACCGGCGCGACGAGGGGCGGCAGCCTGAGCCCTCGGTCATCGCCGTGCAGCATGATGAGCGCCCCGATGAGCCGAAACGACGTGCCCCACGACGTGGTCCAGCAGTGCCGCCGCACGCCGTCCTCGTCCAGAAACCCGATGTCAAACGCCTTCGCAAAATTTTGCCCGAGAAAGTGCGACGTTCCCAGCTGCAGTGCCCGCCCGTCCCCCATCAAGCCCTCCAGCGTCAGGGTGTTGACGGCACCGGCAAATCGCTCTTCAGGGGACTTGGGCCCAGCCACCGTGGGAATGGCCAGCTCCTGCTCGATGGTCTCGCGGTACACCGCCAGCATTTGGGCCGTCTCGGCCTCGGCTTCCGCCTGGGTCCGATGCGCCGTGTGCCCTTCCTGCCACAGAAACTCCCGCGCTCGCAGAAAGGGCCGGGTGGCCTTTTCCCACCGCACTACGCTGCACCATTGATTGATCAGCAGCGGAAGGTCGCGATACGACTCCACCCATCGACTGTACATGGCCCCAATCATCGCCTCGGACGTGGGGCGCACCGCCAGGCGCTCGGCCAGGAGCTCGTCGCCGCCATGCGTGACCCACGCCACCTCCGGGGCAAACCCCTCGACATGGTCCGCCTCCTTCCGCAGGAGGCTTTCGGGGATGAGCACGGGAAAGTACGCGTTTTGGTGCCCGGTGGCTTTGAACCGGGCGTCCATGAACCCCTGAATCAACTCCCAGATGCGGTATCCGTACGGCTTTAGCACCGTAAAGCCCTTCACGGGGGCATAGTCGATCAGGTCGGCTTTCGTAACGACGTCGACGTACCACTGCGAAAAGTCTTCGGATCTAGGAGTGATGTCCTTCAGAACCCGGTCCACGTAGGCGGGCCTCCTCCAATACGTCTTGAACCTCTTGCCACACTTCGTCCACCATGGTGGCCTGCTCAACCCGGCGCACCTTTTCACCCTTCCGGAACAGGAGGCCCATGTTCTTGCCGCCGGCAATGCCGACGTCGGCATCCTGCGCTTCCCCCGGCCCATTCACGGCACAGCCCATAATGGCCACGGTCAGCGGGTCCGACACCGTCGCCAGCCGGCGCTCCAACTGCTCGACCACCGGCCACATGTCAAACTGAATCCGCCCGCACGTCGGGCACGCGACAATGTCCACGCCCCGCTCACGAAGTTTCAGCGACTTGAGAATTTCCCACGCCACCCGAATTTCCTCTTCGCCAGGTCCGGTCAGGGACACGCGAATCGTGTCCCCAATGCCCTCAGCCAGGAGCGTGCCAATGCCCACCGCCGACTTAATGGCTCCCGCAAACTGGGTGCCGGCTTCGGTCACCCCTACGTGCAGCGGGTAGTCCACGGTCTTCGCCATCAGGCGATAGGCCGCCAGCGTAGTGGGGACGTCCGACGCCTTCAGCGAGATAATGATGTCATGAAAATCATGCTCCTCCAGGATGCGCACGTGCTTGAGCGCACTTTTCACCAGCGCCTCGGCCGTCCGTCCCAGATCCAGCTTCAGCGTCTTCTCCAGTGACCCGGCGTTCACGCCCACCCGGATGGGGATGGACCGTGCCCGGGCTTCTTCCACCACAGTTTCCACACGGCTCTTCTCCCCGATGTTCCCCGGGTTGAGCCTCAGCTTGTCGACGCCCTGACGCATGACCTCCAGCGCCAGACGATAGTCAAAGTGAATGTCCGCCACCACCGGGATGGGGGACCCCCGCACAATCGGGCCAACGGCTTGGGCGGCCTCCATATCCGGCACCGCCACACGGACAATCTCACACCCCACGTCGACGTACCGAGCAATCTCGTCCAGCGTCGCCCGCACGTCGCGCGTGTCGCTCTTGGTCATGCCCTGCACAACCACCGGCGCCCCGCCGCCAATCTGCACATCCCGAACCTGAACGGCTCGCGTCATGGCGCCACCCCCTAATGGACTAATCGTAACAGATCGTGATAGGTCACAAAGAGGACGAACAGGACGAGGAACACAAACCCCACCATGTGAATCATGCCTTCCTTGACCGGGTCGAGCGGTCGCCGGCGAATCGCCTCCACGATGAGGAGCCACAGCTTGCTGCCGTCCAGCACGGGAATGGGCAGTACGTTAAACAGCCCTAAGTTGGCGGACAGCGCGGCCGCCAGCAGCAAGATGGCCAGCCAGCCCGCCTGCACCGCCTGGCCCACCATGACGGCAATCCCCACCGGGCCGGACACCGCCAGGCCCAGCCGGCCAGTCACCAGCTGCACCAGCTGCGAAAACCACGCGCCGGTAAACGCCACCGTAGCAGCCGCCCCACTGCCGATCGCGGTGAAGATGGGCTGGTGCGTTGTGCGGTACGCCGGCTCAATGCCGATGATGCGCTGGTGCGCTGCGCGGTCGTAGCGCGTGCGCACCGTCACCGTCCGTGTGGCCGCGCCCCGCCGCACGGTGATGGCCATCGCCGCGTGGTCGTGCCGCACGATGGCGCTCGACAGCTGCGTCCACGTGTGCACCGGCTGATGGTCGACGGCCACCACACGGTCTCCCGCCCGGAGCCCGGCCGCGTGCGCCGGATACCCGGCCATGGCGACTCCAATGGTGGTGGTGGGCGTGGGCATGCCCAGTGGCCCAAAAATAATGATGTACAGCACCGCCGCCAGCACCAGATTCATGGCCGGCCCGGCCAAAATCACCGCAAAGCGCTGCCAGCGCGGCTTGTTGGGAAACGCGCGCGGGTCGTGCGACGGCGCCTGGTCCAGCTCCATCCCTGCCATCCGCACGTAGCCCCCCAGGGGAATCGCGCGCACCGCGTACTCGGTCTCGCCGCGCTTGCGCGTGACGAGGGCCGGGCCGAAGCCCAGGGAAAACTCGTCCACCCGGACGCCCACCAGCTTGGCCACAATGTAGTGGCCCAGCTCGTGCACCGACACCAGCACGCCAAACACCACCAGGAATCCCAGGACGCTATCCATGGCGCCGCCGCCCTTCCCCACCGCCAGGCCGCCAGCCCCGGGCCGCCGCGCGCGCCTCGGCGTCCGCGGCCAGAATGTCCTCCAGGTTCTCCACAGGCGCGGGAGCGTGGCCATCCAGCACGTCGGCGACAAGATCGCAAATGTCCAGAAACCGCAGGGTCCCCCCCAAAAAGCGCTCCACCGCCACCTCGTTGGCGGCATTCAGCACCACCGGGGCGCTCCCCCCCGCCGCACCGGCACGGCGGGCCAGCGCGACGCCGGGAAACACCTCGTGATCCGGCTCCTCAAACGTCAGTCGTCCCACGGCGGCCAGCGTCAGCCGAGGCACCTGCGCCACCTCCCACCGCTCCGGCCACGTCAGAGCCAGCTGAATGGGGACCCGCATGTCTGGCATGCCTAGCTGCGCCAGCATCGCGCCGTCCGGATACTCCACCAGGGAGTGAACCACGGCTTCGGGATGCACCACCACGTCAATGTTGTCCAGCGGCGCGTCAAACAGCCAATGCGCCTCTAAGACTTCCAAGCCCTTGTTCATCAGGGTCGCACTGTCAATGCTGTTCTTGCGCCCCATGCGCCACACGGGATGGTTCAGCGCGGCCGCCGCCTCAACGCGGGCAAGCCTCGCGCGGTCCCAGCCGCGGAACGGCCCGCCCGTGGCCGTGAGAATCAGGCGCTGGAACGGCCGAGCCGGCTCCCCCAGCGCCTGGAAAATCGCCGAGTGCTCTGAGTCCATGGGCAGCAGGCGGCCGCCCCCCCGCCTCACAGCGGCCCGGATGGCAGCTCCGGCCGCCACCATGGTCTCCTTGTTGGCCAGCCCCAGCCGATGGCCGCGCTCCGCGGCCGCCAGGGTGGGGGCCAGACCCACAAATCCACTCATGGCCGCCACCACTGTCGCGGTCGGCTCGTCTTCGATGCGCGCGATGGCGCGGTCCATGCCCGCCTCCACCACGGTGCCCCGCGGCACATGGCTCTGGAGGCGTGCGGCCGCCTCGCGGTCGGTCAGCACCACCCAGGCGGGAGCCAGCTTCTCCGCTAGGGCCGCCATCCCGTCAACGTCCCGGTGCGCCACCAGCCCCCGCACGCGGAGGCGGTCTGGATGCGCCGCCACCACGTCGGCCGTCTGCCGCCCGATGGAGCCCGTCGCCCCCAGCACCACTACGTTCACACGCTCCACCTCCTCACACAGCCCATCAGGCTTTCACAAACGGCGGCAGGCCAGCCGCCCGCGCCGCCGCTTTGAGCACCACGGCGGTGATGGGCCCCACCACAAACCCGATGGGCCCAAACAGCTGAATCCCTACATACAACGCCACCAGCGCCGCCAAGGGATGCAATCCCGTCCCGGACCCCAACAGCCGCGGCTCAATGAGCTGACGCACCAGCGCAACCCCCGCCAGCACCACGAGCAGCTCCAAGCCCGCCACCGGCTGGCCGATGATGAACATCACGGCCGCCCACGGCGCCAACAAAGCAGTGGGCCCCAAAAACGGAATGAGGTCCAACAGGCCCGCCACCAGCCCCAGCAGCACCGCGTAGTGCGAACCATACAGGAGCAGACCCACCGTGGTCCCCGCCGCCGTCGTCGCCACGAGGAACAGCTGGGCCCGCAGGAAGCCCAGCGTGCCTCGCACCACCTCCGTGCGGAGCGTCGGCAGGCGGTGGCGCATCCCGGGCGGCAAGAGCCACTCCAGCATAGCCCCCACTACGCGTTTGTCGCGAATCAGGAAAAAAGCGGCCACGACGGCGAGGACCGCCACCAGCAGCACATTGGGCAGACCCAGCAGCACCACCAGCAAGGCGTGCAGCACCGTGGCAGTAATCTTGTACGCCGTCGTGATTTGGCTGTGCACCAGCGACTGCACGCTCGGCAATTTGAAGTGCCCTGCCCGCCCTAGATCGTCAACGAGCCCATCCACCACGGGCTGCGCACTGCGCACCAAGCCTGGCAGCTGGGTGGTCAAGCTGGCCAGCTCGCGCACCAGCACCGTCACCAGAAGGCTCAGACCCGCCAGCGCCCCACCCAGCACGGCCGTCATCGCCACAACCGTGGCCAGCCACCGAGGGAACCCGAGGCGCTCGCCAAGGGTCACCACCGGGTCCAGCAGCGCCGCCAGAAACGCGGCAATCACAAACGGAACCGTGTACGGCACGACAAACCGCCAAAAGACAAATGCAGCCAGAACCAAGAGTGCCCACGTCGCAAGGGCCCTCAGGTAGCGCTGGCTGTCTGCCCCCACGACGTCCCCCCTTACGCTCGCGACGTCTCAGCTCAGCTGAGGCCCATCCCCCTCAGCAAGTAGTATGCAGCGGGCAGAGCAAACAGGGCCGAGTCGAGCCGGTCTAACACCCCGCCATGGCCCGGCAGAATGCCTCCAGCATCCTTGGCATCGACAAAGCGCTTGAGGTTGGACTCCACCAAGTCGCCCAGCTGGCTGGCCACGGCAATACCGAGCGCCACCACCAGCCCCGGACCCAGCGCGCCCACGAGCCAGGTGGACAGCAGTCCACCAGCCACCACCCCACCGCCCAGTCCGGCCAGCGATCCCTCCCACGTCTTGCCGGGCGAGACGCGGGGGAACATGCGCCGCCGCCCAAAGCTGTTGCCGACAAAATACGCGGCGGCATCCGTGGCCCACACGGTGAGCAGCACAAACACGGTCAGGGGCAGGCCGTGCGGCAACTCCCGCAAGCGCGGCAGAAAAGACAAGAGCGCCCCGATGTACAGCGCGCCAAACACCGCACTCTGCCCCGTGAGAAACCCCCGCTGGTTGTCATCACCGCCCAGTCCAAACAGCGCCGCCAGGAAAAACAGGCCCACCACTACCGGAAGGAGAGGCCAGCGGAACGCCACCGCCGCCATGAGACCCGTCACTAGCGTGCCCAGGGCCCAGATGGGAAGTTCGAGGCGCCGGCGCATCAACAGGCCCGAAAACTCAAAACTCATGGCCAGCGCCAGCGCCCAGCTCAAAAGCCAAAGGGGCCACCCCCCAAGCCACACCAGCGCCAACAGCGCGGGCCCGCCCACGCCCGCGGTGATGAACCGGCGCCGCAGCGCCGCCCACCGCCCCGCCTCAGGAGTGGCTGCCATAGCGCCGATCCCTGCCCGCGTAAGCCCGCAGCGCCTGCTGCAAATGCTCCATCCCAAAGTCCGGCCACAGCGTCTCCGTCACCCACAGTTCGGTATAGGCCGACTGCCACAAGAGAAAGTTGGACAGCCGCTCCTCGCCGCTGGCACGCACCAAAAGGTCCGGGTCCGGCATCGCATGGGTGTCGAGCAACCGGGCAAACACCGCTTCATCCACGTCATCCAACGACACGTCGCCGGCTTGCACCATCCGCACCAACTTCTTGGCCGCGCGCACAATCTCTGCACGCCCGCCGTAATTTAGCGCCAAGGTGAGCAAAAGGCGCCCGCCGCCCGCCGTGCTTGCCAATGCGCGGCGCAAAGCCGCTTGCGACTCCTGCGGCAACACGGACAGGTCGCCGATGGTGGCGAGCGCCACCCCTTGAGCGGCCAGTTCGGGCGTCTCGCTCTCCAAAAATTCCACCAGCAGGCGCATAAGGGCCGACACTTCCTCCGCCGGCCGCCGCCAGTTCTCCGTCGAAAACGCGTACACGGTCAACATCTCCACACCCAAGTCCGGCGCTCCGCGCACCACGCGCCGCAAAGCCTCGATCCCCGCGCGGTGGCCCGCCTCGCGGGGCAGGCCCCGCTTGGCCGCCCATCGGCCGTTGCCGTCCATGATAATGGCCACGTGCCGGGCCCGGGCCGAGCCGCCGGCGTCATGATCTTGTGTCACTCCATCCACTCTCGGCCGCATCCTCCCCCCGGTGCCTCACGCCCGAAAGGCCGCCACGGTCACCAGCCAGCCCTCGGCGCTGGGGCGCACGCGCACCACCCGCCACACGGGGCTCGCCAAGGGACGACCCGCCATGGCTACGCCTGTCCGCTCTACGGTCCAGCGAGTCGGAATCGCCGGCCAAGCCACCGCCTGGCCAAGCTGCGGTCCCCCACTAGGGGTTGAGCAGGTCATGTTCTTTCGCAGCCGCCAACTCCTCCAACTGGTGCGTGTACCGATCCGTCAGCTTCTGCAACTGCTCCAACAGGCGCCGACTCTCATCTTCCGGCAAGGACTTATCTGCCTTGATCGCATCCTGAGCTTCGCGGCGCGCGTTGCGCAGCGACACGCGCTCATCCTCCAGCCGCCGCTTCAGCTGGCGCACCAAGTCTCGGCGCCGGTCTTCCGTCAGCGCTGGGACCGACAGCCGAATCACCGACCCGTCCACGCGAATGCCCAGCCCCAAATCCGCCTTCTGGATGGCCTTCTCGATGGCGGGAACCGCTCCCTTGTCAAAAGGCTGCACGACCAGCAGGCGCGGCTCCGGCACCGCCACCTGGCCCAGGTGGGGCAGCGGCGTGGCGGTGCCGTAATACTCCACCATGACCTTGTCTAAGAGAGCCGGGTGAGCCCGCCCCGCCCGCATGCCCTGCAGCTCCCGCTGGAAAAACTCAAGGGTGCGCGCCATCTTTTCCTCGGCGCCCTCCAGGCGAGAAGCCTCAGACATGCCCATCATCTCCCGACCCCACTAAGGTGCCGATGCTCTCCCCCAAGACCACCTTGCGAATGTTGCCGTACACGTTGAGATCGAAGATAATTATCGGGATCTGGTTGTCCATGCACAGCGAAATGGCGGTGGCGTCCATCACCCGCAGATTCTGCTTTAATACATCAAGATAGGCGATTTCATCCAGGAGCTTCGCCCCGGGATGCGTCCGGGGATCTGCGTCAAACATGCCCGGCTCCTTGGTGGCTTTCAGCATGACGTCCGCTTCGATCTCCGCCGCCCGCAGCGCCGCCGTCGTATCGGTCGAGAAGTAGGGATTGCCGTTGCCGGCCGCGAAAATCACCACGCGGCCCTGCTCCAAGTGGGCAAGCGCCTTGCGGCGAATGTACGGCTCCGCGATTTCTTTCATTTCAATCGCGGTCTGCACGCGCACCGCCACCCCATGTTGCTCCAGCGCGTCCATGAGAGCGAGCCCGTTCATCACCGTCGCCAGCATCCCGATGTAATCGGCGGTGGCCCGATCCATCCCCTGCGAGCTGCCCGCCAGGCCCCGCCAAAAATTGCCCCCGCCCACGACGACTCCCACCTGGACTCCCAGCGCCAGCACTTCGGCAATTTGGCGCGCCACGCTGTCCACGGTTCCTGGATCGATGCCGAAGCCCGTCTGCCCGGCCAGCGCCTCCCCGGAAATTTTGAGCACCACCCGCTTGTATCGCGGCCCGGTCCCCTCCCGCCGTTCGTTCAGCACGATGCCCCCCTTGCCCGCCGGGCGCTGCTACAGGCCACGTTCAAAGCGCACGAACCGCCGCACGCGCACATGTTCGCCCAGCCGCGCCGCCTGTTCAGCAATCGCATCGCCGACCGTCTGGTCGGCGTTCTTCAAAAACGGCTGCTCGAGGAGGCACTGCTCTTGATAAAACTTCTCCAGCCGCCCAGCCACCAGCTTCTCAACAATGTGCGGGGGCTTGCCCGCTTCGGCCGCCTCCGCGGCCCAGGCCGCCGACAGGCGCCCCACCTCGTCGGCGGGCACGTCGGTGCGCTCGACCCAGGTCGGGGCCATGGCCGCGATGTGCAGCGCCACGTCATGCACCAGCGCCGCAAATTGGTCATTGCGCGCTACGAAATCGGTTTCACAGTTCACTTCGACGAGCACCCCCACCCGACCGCCGGGATGGATGTAGCTGTCGACCAGCCCCTCCCGCGCATCGCGGTCAGCCCGCTTCTTCGCAGCCAGCGCGCCCCGCTCCCGCAGCCACTCCATGGCCGCTTGGGTGTTGCCGTCGGTTTCCTCCAACGCCCGCTTGCACTCCATCATGCCCGCTCCGGTCATTTCCCGGAGCTCCTTGACCTGCTTCGCTGTCGTCATGCTGCCTCCATGGGAATCGAGTTCGGGGCTGCGCTTACTCGCCCACCACCGCGGGTGTCACCACGACCGCCGGAGGCGCCGCGTCTGGCACATCGGACTGGCCTTCGCGACCCTCCAGGAGCGCGTCCGCCATCCGCGAGGTCAGGAGCCGGACGGCGCGAATGGCGTCGTCGTTTCCGGGGATGAGGTAGTCCGCCTCGTCCGGGTCGCAGTTGGTGTCTACGATGGCCACGACGGGAATGCCCATCTTGCGGGCTTCTGTCACAGCAATGTGTTCCTTGCGCGGATCGACAACAAACACGGCCTGCGGGAGATCCCGCATGCCCTCAATCCCACCCAAATACTTTTCCAGACGGGTCTTCTCCCGCAAGAGCGCACTCACTTCCTTCTTCGGAAGGCGCTCCCACTGGCCATCCAGCTCTTGATGCTTCAGGTCTGTGAGGCGGCGCACCCGCCGCTTGATCGTGGCAAAGTTGGTGAGCATACCCCCAAGCCAGCGCTGGTTGACAAAGTACTGCCCGCTCCGCTGCGACTCCTCGCTCACGGCGTCCTGGGCCTGCTTCTTCGTGCCGATGAACAGCACATGTCCTCCATCGGCTCCGACTTGGCGCATAAAAGCATAGGCTTCTTCCACTTTGCGGACGGTCTTCTGAAGATCGATAATGTAGATGCCGTTGCGCTCCGTAAAGATATACGGCTTCATCTTCGGGTTCCACCGGCGCGTTTGGTGCCCAAAGTGGACGCCGGCCTCCAGTAGCTGCTTCATCGAAATCACGGGCATGGTTCAATCTCCTTCCGGTTGCTGCCGCCGCCGATTCATCGCTCGGGTGACCCGCCGCAGCAGGCACCGGCCCGAAGCTCCCCGGCGTGCGAAGTGCGTGGGCTCATGGCCCCGCGTAGTATAGCACAGAGCACTCGGGCCCACAGCGGCGCGCCGCTGGCGCGGCCGCGCCAGGTTCACGGCCGGGGCGGGCGCACCAGCTTCACGCGCAGCGCGATCCACACGTGTCCCCATCCCAGCGACAGCCAGACGGCGGCGTGTCCCAGCCAGGCATTCACCGCCCGCAGCACCGCGAGCTGAGGCGCCCGCCCACGGGACGTGGCGGCCAACTGCCGCGCCACCGCGGCCGCCACGCGTGCGTCCACCCCCGCGGCCACCCGCCGCGCCACCGCCGGCGGCACCCGAAGCGGAATGCCGTCCACCGTCAGCGGGGTGGTGCGAATGACGTCCAGCACTGTTCGGCGAAGGTGGCCGGCAGCCGCCTCCGCGACCGCCGGCACCCAACCGTGCGTGGACCCCGGACCCGGGGGCACCACGGCCACGGCCAGCCGGCCCGCGCGCCAGGTGGCCAGCGCCAGGGCCGCCTCTACCGCCAAGACGCCGGCGGCCCCCAGCGCGAGCCCCCAACCCCACGACCGTTCCACCGTCTTCCCCCACCGGCAGTGTATCCCGGGGCGTCCGTTCCATTCCGCGCCCTAGGGGGCCGGCGGCGGGGCGGGCCGCCGCGGCTCGGAAGCCACCATGCCGTACACGGCACCGATGTAGAGCCCCGCCATCGCCGCTTTGTCCAGTCCGCTGCCGGGCGACCACACCACCAGCGCCACTGACGCGATGACGCCCAGCAGAAACAGTCCGGCCCGGGCCACCTCGTTCAGGTAGCGGAGGCGCGGCGACCGGGCCTTGATGAGCCGTCCGACGGCCGCGCCCAGCGCGGTCATGAGCGCAATGACCAGCACATGGCCGACGGTAAGACTCATGGTGGCCTCCTTCGCCCGGCCTTCGCTAAAGGGCCAGCGGAACCGGAACGCGGCTGGTCCGTTCGGGCAAGGGGGCCGACACCGGATCCCCGGCCCGCTCCGCCGTCAGGAAAAATGTGCGCGCCCCCGTGATGCGCACGGGCACAAACCGGTGCGCGAGGTCCACCCCCGCCTCGCGAGGAAGCAGCACCACCTTGTTGGTCCCCGAGCGGGCCGCCCACACACTGGGGTCCTTCTTGCTGAGCCCTTCCACCAGCACCAAGTCTGTTCGCCCAACCCATGCCTGATTCTTTTCTAAGCTGATCCGGTACTGCAGCGCCATGAGGCGGTTCAGCCGGTCCTTCTTGGCCATGTCGGGCACGGGGTTGCGCGCCTCCCACCGGGCGGCGGGGGTTCCGGCGCGCGCCGAATACATAAAGGTAAACGCGGTGTCGAAGGCCACTTCCTCCATCAGCGAAAGGGTCTCCGCAAAGTCTTCCTCCGTCTCCCCCGGAAATCCGACAATCACGTCGGTGGTCAGGACCGCGTCCGGAATGGCTTGGCGCACCCGGTGTACCAAGTCCAGGTACTGCTCGCGCGTGTACTTGCGGTTCATCTTCTTTAGGACGGCCGAGCTCCCGGACTGCACCGGAAGATGAACGTGCCGGGTCACCTTCCGGCTGGCGGCAATCGTATCAATGAGCTTTTGCGAAAAATCCTTGGGGTGGCTGGTCAGATACCGCACCCAGCGCACGCCGTCCAGCGGCTCCAGCGCCGCCAGCAAATCGGCCAGATCGAGTGCCGGGTCCAAGTCATGGCCGTAGGAGTTCACGTTCTGGCCCAGCAGCGTGACGTCCTGATACCCCTGGGCGGCGAGCGCTCGCACTTCCGCCACGATGTCCTCCACCGCTCGGCTCTGCTCCCGGCCGCGCGTAAACGGCACAATGCAATACGTGCAAAACTTGTCGCATCCGTAGATGATGTTCACGAACGCGCTGGCCCCATCGGCCCGGCGGGACGGGAGATTGGTCTGGACCTCCGGCGAGGCGTCCCAAACATCCACGACCATCTCGCGGCTGCCGGCCGCCCGCTCCAAGAGCTGGGGCAGCTGATGCAGGTTGTGGGTGCCAAACACCACGTCGACGTGGGGCGCGTGGCGCTTGAGCCACGCGATGGTGCCGGGCTCCTGCGCCATGCAGCCCGCAAAAGCCACTGTGAGGTCTGGCCGCTCTTGCTTCATCGCCTTCAAGGCGCCGATGTAGCCAAACGCGTGGTCCTCCGCCGAGCCGCGCACCGCGCAGGTGTTGACCACCACCAGGTCCGCGTCTTGGTCCCCGCGCGCCCGCTCATAACCCATCTGCTCCAGCTCGCCGGCCATGATTTCCGAGTCACGCACGTTCATCTGGCAGCCAAACGTGCGGATGTGGTACCGTGGGGCCGTGGCCATGGTCATCCCTCCCCCTTGCCTATCCGCGCCACGGGTCCAGCGGCCGTCGTCGTGTTGCGGTCGCCTTCTAGGGTACCACGGGCCGTGCCACCGGCGTCCAGCACCGCGCCGCCGCCACCCACCCGGCGCGCCACCCGATTGACGACGGCCGGGGGCGCGCTGAAGCGGACGGAGACGCCCGTGGCCGTGAGGCGCTGGTCCAAAATCTCGCCTTCTGCCCGGATCCACCCCAGCGCCTCGCCCGCCGCCCAGGGTATCGCGATCTCCACGGGAGGTCGGGCCCGACGCAACTCGGCGGCTAGGTGGCCCACCAGCTCCGCCTGATTCCAACCGGTCGCCGCCGACACCGGCACCCCATGCGGGCGCTGGCTCGCGGGCACGCGGTCCCACTGGTTTTCCACCAAGATCCGCGGAATCTCAGCCGCGCCCACCTCCGCGAGCACTTCATCCACCACCGCCTCTTGGCGGGCCCCGTCCCGAGAGGCATCGACCACCACCAGCAGGAGGTCCGCGTCCCGCACTTCATCCAGGGTCGACGTGAAGGCAGCCACCAGCGCGTGGGGCAGGCGGCGGACAAAGCCCACGGTGTCTACCAGCAGCACGGGGCCAAAGCCAGCCACGTGCACGCGCCGCACCCCGGGGTCCAGCGTGGCAAACAGCTGGTCCGCGACCAGCGCGCCCCGGCCCGAGAGCATCCGGAACAGCGAGGACTTCCCCACGTTGGTGTAGCCCACCAGCGCCACGGTCGGAACCAGTCCGGCGGCGCGGCGCTCCCGACGCACCCGCCGCTCGGCGCCCACGCGCTCCAGCTCGCCGGCCAGCGCCGCCAGGCGCTCGCGCACGCGCCGGCGATCCACCTCCAGCCGCGTTTCCCCGGGGCCTCGGGTGCCAATCCCGCCACCGGTGCGGGACAGTCCCTGCTGGCGGACCGCTAGGCGAGGCAGTCGGTAGGTGAGCTGGGCCATTTCCACCTGCAGGCGACCCTCCCGACTGTTGGCACGGCGACTGAAAATGTCCAAAATCAGCTCGGTGCGGTCAATCACGCGGCAGGCAAAGTGGGTCTCCCACTCGCGGGCCCACCGCGGCGTGAGCTCATCGGCCCAAATGACGAGGTCCAGCCCGTCCGCGGCCACGCGGTCCCGCACCGCATCGAGAGTGCCGCGACCCAGCGGCCCGCCGCCGTCGTGAGGTTTGAGCCAGGTGTCCACGACAACCGCCCCGGCGCTGTGCGCCAGGGACCCCAGCTCCGCCATGTCCTGGCTGGCCAGCGCCTGCGCTCTCCCCGCACCTCGCTTCTCGTAGCTCCCCAGCAGGAGTGCCCGTTCTGGCGGCTTGTCTCGACTCATCGCGCACCACCTTCCGTCACGTTGCGTCAGCCCTCGCGCGTCAGCGGCCGGGCAGCGTGGCCAGCAGCACCACGGCCGGCCCCCCGGCGGGGTCCAGCGCCAGCGCCGCCGACGCGTCCCGGCGTGCAGCCACCAGGTTGTGCAGGTTCTGCTCGGCGCGGGCGGCATCGTACCACGGCTGCCACCACCCGGGGCTCACCCGCGCCGCGGCGCGGAAGAAGCCCAAAGCCGCCTTCGCCTCGTGCTCGGCGAGCAAAAGTCGGCCCCACTCATCGTAGGTCGCGCCTTCGGGGCCGCCCAGCACCTCCGCCCGGCGGAGGTCCTGCTCCGCCGCGGGCCACTGGCCCCGCTCGACGGCCACGGCCGCCAGGCCGTCCCAGGCCAGCCAATCCGCGGGATGGCGCTCCACCGCGCGCCCATAAGCCTGACCCGCAGCACTCCACTGGCCCGCCTGCATCGCCAGCAAGCCCACGTTGTTTTCCAGCGTGGCGGAGGCGGGGGACAGTCGGAGTGCGTGGGTGGCCAAGGCCAGTGCGCTCCGAGCGTGTCCGAGGGCAGCCATAATCTGGGCCAACCGGGTGTAGCCCGCCGCGGACCGGGGATCGCGCGCGACCACCTGCTCCTGGTCATAGGCGGCCCGCGTCAGGTCAAACCTGGCGCGATGCCAGCGCTGGAGCCCAGCGGCGGCAAATTGGCTGGACGCGGCCGGCAGCGTGGTGCGCCCACACCCGGCCGCCATTAGGACCACTCCCGCCAACCCCAACCAGTACGCCGATCGTGTCCGCACCACTCACCATCCTAAAAACGCGCGGATCCGCGGATCCCGAAGACACTCCGGCATCCCCGGGGCCAGCGCCAGCTCAGCGATATCGCCGGCGGAGACCCAACGCGCCTCCTGGACATCGGTTGCCGCCCGCAGCGTCCCACCGCCGGTCCACTCGCAGGCCAAGTCTATGACGACAAAATGATGCTGAAGGCGCCCGGCCTCATCTGTGGCCCGCACTTCGCCCACAAACAGCGGGGCCCCGGCCAGCACCGCAAGGCCCGTCTCCTCGGTCGCTTCGCGCTCCGCGCCGCGGTCCAGCGGCTCGCCCCACTCGAGGTGGCCGCCCGGAAAGGCCCACTGGCCCCCATAGGGGGCCTGCCCCCGGCGAACCAGGACGGTGCGCCGCGCCCCGTCGCGAATCACCGCCGCCACGCCCACTTGGGGCCGCGCCACGGCCGTCAACGGCGCTCGTCGGCCGGAGCGGTGTCATAGACCGCCAGCTCGTGTCCGTCGTCTCGCAGGCGCACGCCAAACGCCAAGCCCCGCTCGGCCAGCACCTGATTCAAAAATGTCACGACGTGACTGGGTTCAAAGGTTTGAAACCAGCGCGTGCCCAGCACGCGAAGCGCATCGTGGTCGGCCCGCACTTCGGTCATGACCATCCGCCTTTCGGACCGCCCTCGGAGCCGAGCGGCCTACGCCGATTATGGGATTTTCACGCGCCGGCGTCCACCGCTTGCCCGCACAGCCAGCAAGCGGGCGGCGGGCGACTCGGCGCGCCGGGCACACTAGGACCGGCGGCGTGACGCCGCCACCAAAGCGAGGGAGGTGGCGACCGTGGCTCAGGGGACGCGCCGCGCGACGTTGATGCCGGACCACGTGCGCGACCGATTCAAGTACGAAGTGGCCGGGGAGCTTGGCCTGCTGGATGACATCGAAGCCAAAGGCTGGGCGGACATGCCGACGCGCGAACTCGGGCGGATCGGCGGGGCGATTGGCGGCAACATGGTCAAGGTGTTGATTCGCCAAGCGGAAGAGGCCCTGGCCGCCGAGGCCCATTCCGAGTGACGCGGATGAAGGGCCGGGGGGTCGGTCTCCCCGACCCTTCCTCTCCATTTGGCCCGCGCAGCCTCGTTCACCCTATGGCGGCTAGAAAGCCTCCCGCGGTGCCAAACAGGGCGCCAGCGGCCAGCGCCCAGCCCAGCGGCCCCATGGGCAGCCCCGTCTCGGCGGCCACCAGGCTCCCCACCACCGCCAGCGCGAGGCCCGCCAGCGTCCCATGGATCGCCGCCCCTGCGTCACTGGCGCGGCCCGCAAACCACCCGGCCCCCGTGCTCACCATGACCCGCGCCACCCACAGCGCCGCCCCCAGCACGGACGCTTCCAGGGGGACGCGATCCGCAGTGACCGCTAAGGCCAACGCCAGCAGGCAAGCCACCACCAACCCAGCCGCCACGCCGCGGCCCACCGCCCGCAGGCTCATGGCTACCCCTCCGGCGTACCTTACGCGGGAGTAGACCGCGGTAGAGCCGCCGGGTGGGGGATTCTTGCTCCGCGTGCCCGCTCAGGCATCGCCCCGGTGCCGATCGCGTGCCATCGCGTCTCGGCCGCGCGCCACCAGACGCCGCACCATGTGGCCACCCAGCTCCCCCACCTCGTGCGTGGTCATGTTGGCGAAGCCTCGCTCCGCGATGTCGTCCTGTAAGCCCAGATCCTCGGCCACTTCAAATTTTAGCGAGCGGAGCGCGTCCCGGCGCCCGGCCGCCTCTGGGCGCGCCGAGCGCCGCACGCGCCACCGCTTGCCCCCTGCCTGCCTCATGCGTCTTCGCCGCCTTTCTCCATGCGTGAGGGCGGCCTGGCCGAGCCGTCACTCCGTGCGGCTTAGGGTGTCCGGCGTAGGGGAGGCCATGCGGAAGGCGCCGGCCGGCACCGGCAGCTGGTCCAGCGGGGCCAGCGTCTCCTCGGTCCCGCGGGCCGTCAAGTCAATGGAAAGAGGTGTGACCGACACAAAGCCCGCTGCCACCGCGGCCACGTCCGTGTCGGCTTCCTCCCCCGTCTCGTCAGCCAATCCCGCCATCGTGTACCAATCGCGACCGCCAGACGGCGGCTGCCGCTGAAATTCATTCAAATAGTGCCGCTGCCCGAGCCGCGTGATGCGGAGCGCCGGCGGCGGCCCCGCGCCCAGCGGCGGCAGGTTCAGGTTGTAGAACACCCCGCGGGGCAGCGGGCGGTAGGCATGATCCAGCCACCACGCCACAAAGGCGGCCGCCTCCTCCATGTGAGCCCCGCCGCGCTCCGCCAGGGAGACCGCCACCGCTGGCGCGCCCATGAACGCCGCCTCCATCGCGGCCGACACCGTGCCGCTGTAAAACACATCGCGGCCAAGATTGGATCCGTGGTTCACGCCCGACAGCACGAGGTCCGGGGGACCGGGCAGCAGCTGCTCCAAGGCCAGCTTCACCGCATCGACCGGCGTGCCTCCCACGGCAAAGCCACGCACCCCCGGCTCCACCGGCCGCGCCGCCACGGAAATGCGCTGCGTGAGCGTAATGGCGTGCCCGCTGGCACTGCGATTGCCCTCCGGCGCCACCACCATCACCTCGCCCCGACTCCGCACGGCATGCGCCAAGGCTCGAATGCCCGGGGCGTCAATGCCGTCATCATTCGTCACCAAAATCAACACGCGATCCACTCCCGTTCCATGCCCTTGCCTTGTACGCCCTCTCTGGTCCTTTCTCATTCGCGCGCCGGGCGAACCCCGGACCGGGTGCCCGCGCCGCCCTCCACCCCAGCAAACGCTGCCACCTGTTCCAACACTGTGGGCGTGTCGCCCATCACCAGCTGCGGATTGGGCAGCGACGCCAGAAACGCGCGGCCGTACCCTGTTCCCTGCCGGCGCGGCCCGGCTCCTGCGGGCAGAATGCGGGGATCCAGCACGACCACTGCCCCACGGTCCGACTCGGAGCGGAGCAGTCGTCCAAACCCCTGCCGAAATTTCAGCACGGCCTGCGGCAGCGAGCGCGCCGCAAAGGCCGAGCGGCCATGCTGGGCCAGCACTTCCGCCCGCGCCTGCTCCAGCGGCTCGCCTGGGTATCCAAAGGGCAGCCGGGCCAGCACCACCGCGGCCAGCGCGGGGCCGGGCACGTCCACGCCTTCCCACAATCCGCTGGTGCCCAGCAACACACTGGCGGGATGGGTGCGCAGATGAGCCGCCAGTTGGTGAGGGCTCCCGTGGAGACCCTGCACCAGCAGGTCCAAGCCCGCCGCAGCCAGGGGCGCATCCAACTGGTCGGCCAACGCGCGGACCGCCGCCCGGCTGGTAGCCAGCACCATGAGGCGGCCGTGCAGGCGCCCGGCCAGGTCCGCCACAAAGTCGCCCACCCGTCCGAGATGCTCCCGGTCATTGGGCAGGGGAAAGTCCCAAGGCACGGCCAGCAGCGACTGGTCGTGGGTGGCAAACGGCGACGGATAGGGCGTGACCGTGACCTCGGGGCCCAAGCCCAGCTGGCCCCCAAGGTAATCGAAGCGCCCATCGGCCGTCAGCGTCGCCGACGTGAGCACGGTCCCGCCCGCCACCCTGCTCCACAGCTTCTCGTCCAAGAGGCGGCCGGGATTCAGCGGCGCGCGCCGAATGGTTACCTGAGTGGCCGCCGCGTTCCACTCCCACCAGTCCACCCAGTCGTCGCCGCGCTCCGTAAAGGCCGCCAGGGCCATGGCCAGCTCCTGGACCGCGCGCTCGACCCGCCCCAACTGCATCCACCGCACGGCGCGGTCGTCCGACTCCGCATCGTCGGCTTGAGCCTCCGCCACGGCATCGGCCAGGAGTCGTGCGGCCATCCCCAGGCTGTCGGCCGAGGCCGCCAGCCGCCCCGCGGCCCCGCTCTCCTCCAGCGCCTGGGCCACGATGGGCACCACGCGCAGGGACTGCACCCAGGTCGCGCCGGCGGGCGGCGGGCCGCCTGCCTGGTGGCGGCGCCCCACCTCCACCAGGGCCATGGCGGCTTGCTGCAGCAACACGCTGTTGCTGTGCAGCGCCTCCCGCACGCGGTCCGCGCGGCCCCCCAGGAGCCCGTGGCTCTTCCCCAGCATGCCCTGGGGCTTGGCCCAGTCTGCCAACAGCCGGGCCGACCGCAGCAAGTCCACCCGCAGCCCAAGCGCCTGGTCGGCCACCTCCGGCAGGTGGTGCGCCTCATCTACGACCAAGTGCTGAAACTCAGGCAAGACCCCACCCTGCGCCGCGTGGGCCAGCAGCAGCGCATGATTGGTCACCACCAGGTTGGCGCCTTCGGCGAGGCGCCGGCTCTTGCGCATGTAGCAGGAGCCCGCAAACCGGCAGCGAGCGCCGAGGCACGCGTCGGGGTCGGCCGCCACCGCCTCCCACAGGTCCTGCGCGCCGGGGGCGCGCCCCCCCGCCCACTCGTCCCGCTCGCCAGACTCCGTCTCCACCAGCCACACCACGAGAGACGCAGCCGCCACGCGCTGCTCCCAGCTCCACGCGATGTCCACCCCTCCGGTCTCTTCTTCCGCCTTCAGCAGGCAGGCGTAGCGTGCCCGGCCTTTCAGCAGGGCACGCGGCAGGCCTTCCAATCCGAGCGCCTGCAGGGCTTCGGGCAAGTCCTTCTGCCACAGCTGATCCTGCAAAGCCACGGTGTGCGTGGCCACCACCACGCGGCTCCCGTCCCAGGCGGCCTGGCGGACTGCAGGCAGCAGGTACGCCAGGCTCTTGCCCACGCCCGTGCCCGCCTCCGCCACCAGGGTCTGCCCGTCCGCCAGCGTGAGCTCCACCGCATCGGCCATCGCCACTTGCCCCGGCCGGGACTGCCAGCCGGCATGCGTGCGGGCCAGCGCCCCGCCGGGCTGAAACCAAGCGCGAATGGGCCCCATCTCCACCTCATGAGAGGCCAGGGACACTCCCGGGGCATCGGGGAGGGGCCGAAACAGCGCCGCCTCCCCGCCCGTCCGTGGCCTCCCCCACCTCCACCAGTCGGCTTCCGGCCCCAGGGTGCGCCGCAGCAGCGCAGCGGTCGCCGGTCCGAGCTGAGCCAGGCGGCGGTGAACCGCCGCCATCACGTGGTAGCAGGCGGCCACGTCGGTGCGCGCATCGTGAGACGTGCCCGAGACGGAGAGGTCCCGGGCCAAGTCGGCCAACTTGTAGGTGGCCCGCGTCGGAAAGGCAATCCGCGCCCAATCCCAGGTGTCCAGCCCGATGGCCAGCGTGATGCCCGCCTCGCCCAGCACTCTCACGTCAAACGCCACATTGTGGCCCGCGACCGGGGTTTCCCCCACAAACGCCTGGAGGGCCGGTGCCACCGCGCTCCAGGGGGGCGCCGCCTGGGCGGCATCGGGGTCAATCCGCGTCAGACGCACGATCTCTGGGGGAATGGGCCCCCGCGGGCGCACCAGACTGGACGCCATCTGCAGAACCGGCTCAGGCGCCGCCGGATCGATCCGCAGCGCCGCCACCTGAATGATGTCATCGCGCACCGGATCCAACCCCGTGGTTTCCAGGTCCACAATCACCAGCGGGCGAACAAGCAGGGCCGCGGCCGGCGGAAGGTTCCACTGCCGAGGATCCCAGGCTTCCACCACCAGCGGTGTCCACGTGGCCCCCCCGGCGCCCATGGGCTGCCGGTCCTTGTGACTTGCCTTCACGAACGACGCTCCCATCACCACAGCGTAATCGGCCTCGCGTGCCGTCCTGGCTCCAATTGTACCGTGCGGGATGCGACGGACCCGTCGGGGCACCCTACGGGAGGCAGGCGGATGGGGCCACACCGCTCCAAATATCACCACAGCGAGGTGTGACATGCACGGCACAGACAGCGAACCGAGCCCCCCGCCAGCAGGCGAAGTGACCCTGCTGGCCAGCTTCGACGAGCCTGAGCCGGCGCAGCGCGCCGCGCAGGCGCTCCGCGCTGCGGGATTTGACATCGTGCAGGTGGCGGACAGCGGCGCCAGCAGCGGTGCGCGCGCGGGGGAACCCCTGGTGGAGTGGGGGCGGCATGGCTACCAAATGGAGGCGTCCGACGACAAGTGGACGTCGGCTGCTGCGTGGGCCAATCCCTGGGGGCTGGACCTGGGCGGCGGCATACTGCTCACCGCCGTGGTGCCCAGCGCCGAGCGGGCGCGGGCGGCCGCGATCATCGAGACGGCGGGCGGCCGGCTGTAGCCCGCGGCGCCTAGGCGCGCAGGTACACAGGATTAGTGACCACAAAAGGCAGCCAGTGCCGCCCGCAGCGGCGGGCGGCCTCCACACGCCACACCCCGGGCCGATCGGCGGCCCCGACCCAAGCGACCCCTTCGTGCTGGGCCACCCGGGTCCCGTCGCATAGGACCGCCAGCTGCACGGGGCACGGACTTTCCACCCTCAAGGCCATGCCCGGCTGCCAGGGAACCTCCTCCCCCATGGCCCACACCTCCTCGCCTCGGCTCGCCCAAAACCGAAATCCTTTGGGAAATCCGCCCCCTTGGCCACTCAGGCACTGCACGCGGCCAGCGCTCAGGGCCTCCAGCACCAGCGCGCGGTCGGCCCGCCAGTCGGCCCCCCCGGACACGGGCGCCCGCGTCAGCGCGTGCGTCCGCACGGTCTGGAACGACACCCGGTAGGGAAACACCACGATGCCCAGGGGCGGCCTGCCCAGCACTACCGCATGGGCATCCACCCCGGCGACGCCCACCACCCGGCGGCGCTGGCCCAGCTGGTCCCACAGGGCCAGCGTCGCGGCCGTGGGCCGTTCGCTCCCCCGGTACGGATGCCGAAGCGCCCCGATGCCAGACGCCAACCCCCGAACACTCCGCATCCACTGGGACAGGTGGTTCCAAATTTCCAGTCCTGTGTACGCGTCCCCCTGGCGGTCTGCCCATCGGTAGGACGGGAGCTTCAGCACCGGATTGCCGGGATCGTCGGGGTGTGCCACGAATCCCAGGTGACCCTGCGCTGCCGCCTCGGCCGTAAACTCGGCAAACGGCAGACGGCGGTCCGGGACCCCCGTGCCGCCCAATGCCAGGTAGTGGTTTTGCGCGGGCGTCACCTCGAGGCCGACCAACAGCAGCGCGCTCCCCCAATACCCTTCGCCGGGGTCCTGCCGCGCGGCCTGGGTGTCATGGTCCGTCAGCCACACCACGTCTGCCCCGGTGGCCCCTGCCGCCGCCATGATGTCGGCGACGGTGCCGCGCCCATCGGAGAAGGACGAGTGGACATGCAGGACCATGCTGACTTCATGCCACGGCGGCGCCTGGCTCACGAGCTCGGCGGGCGCGCGGCGCGGTGCACAGAGCCGCCAGGCAAAAATCGGCCGCGCGCTTCGGCCAGCACGCGCCCGTCAGGCAGCGCCAGCGACGCCCGCGCCACCGCGACCCGGTGCGCCGACGGCTCCGCCGACGCCGCCACGACGATGGGCACGCCCACCATGACCGGCTGGCGGTACCGCACGGTGAGCTCGACGGTCGCGGCATCCTGCGCGGTCTCATGCCATACGGCATGCCACATCGCATCATCCAAGATGGCGGCAATCGTCCCCCCATGCGCCACACCGGTAAATCCCTGGTAGCGCGCCGGGATCACCAGCTCTCCGGTCACCGGGCGGCCTAGGTGCCACGCCACGTGCAGGCCCTCGGGGTGGTCCGGGCCGCACACCCAACATCGGTTTTCTCGTGAACGCTCGACGCTCATGACTGGGTCAGAGCCCGAGCGCGGTCCATGCCCTCGCGCAGCACCGCCCCCTCATCAAATGTCGTGATCACCCCGTCGTCCAGCACCACTTGCCCGCCCACCACCGTATAGCGAACATCCTGAGGCCCTGTGGCGTACACCAGCGTCGACAGCGGATCCGCGTGGGGGACAACGTGCGGCGCCCACCAGCTGGCCGCGGCCAAGTCGGCCCAGCGCCCCACGGCCAGCACGCCGCCGCCAAAGCCCAGCGCCCGCGCACTGCCTTCGGTCGCGAGGCGCAGCGCCCCGCGCGCCGAGAAGGCGGCCGGATCACCGGTGGCGGACTTCTGCAGCCAAGCCGTCAGCCGCATTTCTTGGAACGGGTCGAGGCGGTTCGTGCTGGCGGCTCCATCCGTGCCGAGGCCCACCGTCACTCCCGCCTGCTCGAGGGCGATGATCGGGGCCACCCCATTGCCCAGCTTCAGATTGGACGTGGGGCAGTGGATCACGGCCGCCCCCCGCTCCGCCAGCCGCGTGATGTCCTCGTCCGTCAGGTACACCCCATGCGCAACCACCGTCCGTGCGGTCAAGAGGCCGGCCTCGTCTGCCCAGGCGATGGGCGAAAGGCCAAGCCGATCATGCAGCTGACGCACCTCGTCTTCGCTCTCCGCGAGGTGGATGTGGATGGGGAGCTCGTGAGCCGCGGCCGCCTCCGCAATGAGGGCCGCCAGCGGCGGCTCTACCGTGTACGGGGCGTGGGGTGCAAGCCACCCCGCCACGCGGCCGCCCCGGGCGGCCAGCTCCTGCGCGAGGGCTACGGCCTCGCGGACGGCCTCCGCACTTCCCGCCCCCCCGGTCAGGCCGCGACCCACCACGGCCCGCAGGCCCGATGTCTCCGCGGCCGCCACGACCGCCCGAGTGTGCCAGTACATGTCAGCAAACCCCACCACCCCGGCATGCAGCATCTCCGCGGCCGCCAACAGCGTCCCCACCTCCACGTCCTCGGGGGTGAGCCGGCTCTCGATGGGCCAAATGTGCTCGGTCAGCCACGGCATCAGCCGGGAGTCATCGGCAAAGCCGCGCAGCAGGGTCATGGCCGCGTGGCCGTGGCCGTTGACGAAGCCCGGAAACACCACCCCTTCTCCCAGCTCAATCCGCCGGCCGGCCGGCCGGCGCACGGGCGGGCCGACGTACTGGATGATACCGTCCGCCCACACCACTTCCCCGGGGGCCCACACGGTTCCCTCGCGGTCGCCGGTCACCACGTGACTGGCAACGACGCTTTGAACCTGGGCGCCCTCCGCCGCAGACGGCTGACGCGCTTCCATCAGAACGCCGCCAAGTACGCGGTCTGCTCCGCGGTGAGCGCATCGATGCGCACGCCCGAGGCGGCCAGGCGTGCCTCCGCTACGGCGCGGTCGTCCAGAGGACTCACCGGGTACAGCCCCGGGGGGCGATCGCCCGTGGCCAGCCGCTCCAGCGTTAGCGCCTGCAGGCCGAAGGTGAGGTCCATGATTTCCACGGGATGCCCGTCCCCACCCGCCAGATTCACCAAGCGGCCGTCGGCCAGCACCACCCGCCGCCGGCCGTCGGCGAGGCGGTAGCTCACCACGTCCGCATCTCGACCCGGCTCCCGTGCCACGGCGGCCTGCTTGAGCCAAGCGACGTCCACCTCCACGTCAAAGTGGCCGGCGTTGGCGAGCACCACCCCATCCCTCATCACGGCGAGGTGCTCGGGGCGCACCACGTCGCGGCAGCCCGTGCACGTCACCACAAATTGCGCCTCGCGGGCGGCGTCGGCCATGGGCATCACCCGGTGGCCATCCATCAGGGCCTCGTTGGCGCGCACCGGCTCAACCTCGGTGACGATGACGCGGGCCCCTAGGCCGCGGGCGCGCTCCGCCACACCGCGCCCGCACCAGCCGTATCCGGCCACCACGACGGTGGCGCCCGCCACCGTGAGGTTGGTGTGGCGCAGGATGGCGTCCCACGTCGACTGGCCGGTGCCGTACCGATTGTCAAACAGATGCTTCATCGCGGCGTCGTTGACCGCCACCATGGGGAACGGCAGCGCGCCGGCGGCGACGAGGGCCCTCAGCCGCGTGACACCGGTCGTCGTCTCTTCGGTGCCACCGCGAATGCCGGGGGCCAGGGCGCGGCGGGTCCCCACCAGGCGCGACACCAGCTCGCTGCCGTCGTCCACGATCAAGGTGGGCTCAATATCCAGCACGCGGTGATGCAGCCGATCGTATTCCTCGTCGGACAAACCGCGCCGGGCATGCACGCTGACGCCGGTTTCCGCGAGCGCAGCGGCCACGTCATCCTGGGCCGACAGCGGGTTGGAGCTGGTGATGGCCACCTCGGCGCCGCCATCAACCAACAGCCAGGCCAACATGGCGGTCTTGGCCTCCAAGTGCAGCGACATGGCGATCCGCTGCCCCGCCAGCGGCCGGTCCCGCACAAACCGCTCGCGAATCCCGGCCAGCACCGGCATGTAGGCGCGAGCCCACTCCAACTTCCTAAGCCCCCACGGTCCTTCGGCCTCGTGGGCCCGCCCTGTGGTCACGCGCCCCCACCTCCTGTCAAATGCTCCGGTGCGCCGGGGCAGTGGCACGGCGCCCGCCCCCCCTCGGGCAGCGCGGCGGCCAGCAGGTCGGCCATCGCCTGCTGCTGCCTGGCCACGACCGCCGTCACCTCCTGGTGCGTCAGCGGTCCGGCCCCGAGCCCCGCCCCCAAATTGGTCACCAGGCAGACCGCTGCGTAGCACAGGCCCAGCTCGCGGGCCAGCACCACCTCGGGCACCCCCGTCATACCCACGACGGTACCTCCCAGCTGGTGAAACGCGCGAATCTCCGCCGCCGTTTCGAAGCGCGGGCCCTCCGTGCACACGTAGGTGCCTGAGGGGACCACCTGGAGGCCAGCGCCATCGGCCGCCGCCATCAGCACACGGTGCCATCCGGCACAGTAGGGGGCCGTCACGTCGGTATGGCGCACTCCGGGCAGCGGCGCGCCGGGGCCGTCGAAAAACGTGCCGCACCGCGCACGCGTGAAGTCCAGAAACTGGTCAGCCAAAAGCAGCGTGCCCGCAGCCAGCGCCGGGTCAAGCGACCCGACCGCGGCGGTGGCCAGCACGGCGCGGACCCCCACCTGCCACAGAGCCCACACGTTCGCGCGATAGTTCACCCGGTGGGGAGGGATCTGGTGCTCTGGTCCATGGCGATTCAAAAACCAAATCGAGCGCCCGCTGACCTCTCCGGCGGTCAGCGGCACAGACCCATAGGGGGTAACCACGAGACGACTCCCCGTCCGCACAAATCCCGGAAGCCGCACGGGGTCGTAAACACCGGTGCCGCCAATGAGGCCCACCGGCGGGCTGTCTGCTCGGGCACTCCCTAGGGCACTTCCCACTCTCCCCACCTCCTGCGCGCCTGCCGCCGCGGCCCGCCGTCGGCGCCGGGCAGCTGTCCCTAGTGTAGCCGTTCAAGACCCTCGCGGGCTCGGAGGCGCCAGCACCACCCGAACAACCTCGGGGCGCGCCAGGAAGCGGACCGGGAGCTCCGACGTGCCCAATCCGCGCGACACGACCAACGTGCGGCCGTCGGGCCACCGCACCCGGCCGGCCGTCTGCCCGCGGCGGAGCCGACTGTGGCGGAGAATCGGCCCAATCCCCGGCAGCGCCACCTGGCCCCCGTGGGTATGCCCGGCCAGCACAAGCTGGCAGGCCGCAGCCCCCGGCTCCAGAATCGCGTCGGGCCGGTGGCTCAGCAGGACCGCAGGACCGCTGGCGGGCACCGCCGGCCACACGGGCCGCCCCCGCCCCAAGTCGGCAATCCCTGCCAGGCATACCCGCCGCCCCTGGGGGCTCGTGTACGCTTCCCAGCGGTTGTCCAAGCGCACGGCGGGGGGAGGATCCCACGGGGCAATATCCAGCACGCGCCGGCGGTAGTCGTGGTTGCCTGACACAAAGCGGGTGCGCTCCGCGGGCAGCCGCTCCAGGCACCGCACCAGGCGCGCGCGCGGGCGCGTCGGAGAAAACAGATCGCCGGTCACGGCGATGAGGTCTGCGTTCGCCAGCCAGCGCTGAACGTCGGACCGACGAAACGCCTGCACCCGGCCGTGCAGGTCGGACAGGTGCACAATGGTAAAGCCGGCCAAGTCGGCCGGCCACTCGGGATGCCACACCCTATACTCCACGAGGCGGATCCAAAAGGGCTCGACCAGAAACCCGTAGGCGGCCACCGCGGCGGCCGCCAGGACCACCCACGTCCACAGCCCCATGGCTTAGCCGCGCAGGCGGCCGGCGGAAAGTTCCGCGTCAGAAAAATAAATGCGCATCTCGCGATCTGCCGACGCCTCGCCATCCGATCCGTGCACCAAGTTTTCAGTAATAGAGAGGGCCCAGTCGCCGCGGATAGTCCCGGGCGCCGCCTGGGCGGGATCCGTCGCCCCCATCAAGCCTCGAACGACCGCCACTGCCTCACGGCCCTCCCACACCATGGCCACCGCTGGGCCGGCCGTGATGAACTGCACCAATTCCGGGTAGAACGGCTTCTCGCGGTGCTCCGCGTAGTGCTGTGCCGCCATCTCTGAGGATACCGCCACCAGCTTTAAGGCCACCAGCACCAAGCCCTTGGCTTCCAGCCGCGCCACGATGCTCCCCACCAAGCCCCGACGGACGCCGTCGGGCTTGACCATGACAAATGTACGCGACACCAGCATCCCTCTCTCTTTACGGGCATTAGGGGCGGCTGTTCGGGGGGATATCACCCAGCGGGCGCTCAGACCGCCGCGCGCTCGGCATCCTTGCCTACCAGCACGCCGCGCAAAGTCTCTGACGCCGTAAAGTGCTCGGCCCCAAACCGCTCGACGATGAACCGGCAGGCCTGCCAAGGATCCACGCTGTCTCCGCAGGTAAACACGTCCACGGCAGCATACCCGTGCTCGGGCCAGGTATGGATGGCCAAATGCGACTCCGAGATCACCACCACACCGCTCACCCCTTGTGGGCTGAACTTGTGAAAGGCCACCTCGCGAACCTCCGCGCCAGCATGCAGGGCCGCTTTCACCATGATGTCCTCCACCATGGCGATATCGTTCAAGATCCGCGCCTCGCAGCCGTGGACTTCCGCCAGGATGTGCCGTCCCAACGCGTTCATCGCATTACCAACCCCCTTTTGCCCCGTTTCATAGCAAATGGCGTCGTGTCACCAGTGCGTGCGCGTCACCGGCCCGACGGCCATGCTCATTCTACCAAACGGTTCCGGCCTGTCAACAAAATATCACGGTAATCGCGGCTGGCGTCCAACCAGGACCCAGCAGCCCGCGAAAATCTCCGTCTAGGGCGCCCTAGGACAGCGGCAATCGGGTTTTCTCTCCCAAGCGCCGTCAGTCGGGAGTGCCGTGCACGGCGGAGGGGGGGCACAGCGGGCACCGTCCTGTCGCCACGGCCAGCGCCCCTGCGAACACGCCCTGCAAAATGCGCACCTGACCGGCGGCCCCTGCGCGGCGCCGCCAGTCGTCTGCGCCTCGCGACAAGGTTCGCTGCCACTCCTCGTCTGCCAGCAGGGCGTCGACGGTCTCCCGCCAGCCGCTCCGGTCGGCACCATCCACCAGCAAAGCTTCCACGGGGCAGCGCACGCGGCCCACCACCCCCGGAATCCGCGTCGCCACCACGGCCGCCCCGGACGCCAGCGCCGCATCCAGCACCGAAGGCCCGCGGGCCTCGGCCAGCGGCAGAACGGCGACCTGCGCCTCGGTCCAACGGTTCGAGCCGACATCCTCCACAAGCTCCAACGCCAGGCCCCGCTGCGCTGCCACGGCCCGAGCGTCAGCCAGCAACTCTGGCGCGGCTCCGGCACCGGCCCACAGCAGCAGCCGGGTTCCCCTCGGCGCCCGACTTGGAGCCACCGCCTCCGCCGGCGCCGCCAGGTTCACGCGCGTCGCCCGGGGATCGGACCGTCCGCGCTCCCCCCCGGGGGGAGCGGCGTCGACCACGGCCACGGCGCGGCGGGCCAGCGCAGGCTCTCCCCGGACCAGCTCGGCCGTCCGGGCGTACACCAGCACCGGGTGGGGCGGGGCCGCCGCCAAAGCCGAGAAGCCCCACACGGCACACACATCCAGGTCGGCGGCCCATTGGGCCGCGATCGCTCGCACGCGCCCGACCCCGCGCCACCCGGCACGCCACGGGACGCGCGTCCAGCGCCCATGGCCGGCCCACCGGGCCCACGGCTCGGGGGGATCGTGGGCCGCCAGCACATCGACGGCAAACCAGTCCGCCTCCAAGTGCGCCAGCACCACGGCCAGCGCCGACGCCGCCTCCGGCTCGGGCCCTGCCACGAGTCCCAGGCGGATGCGCTGCCCCTCCGGCCCCCTCTGTCGGAGCGGCGGAGGGGAGCCGGCCCCGCTCACGGCGCCGGTGGGGGCGCGTCCACCAGGGCGCCCACGGCCGCCAGCATCGCCCGGGCGTTGTCGCGCAGGATGACGGCGCCCACCGGGTTTAACAGCGCGGCCAGCATCGGGACGCCAAATTCAAACTCGGTCTCCAGCACCACGCGCACCACCCCCGGCCCCACGTCTTCGAGGCGCCATTCGCCTTCGAATTTTTTTAAGTCGCCCGCCACTTGCTGATAGACGATGCGCCCGGGGAGAAACTGGTCCCGCTCCGTCCACCGAAAGCTGACCCCGCGCAGCTTCGCGGTCCAGGCCGTCACGGTGTAGCCCTCCCCACGCTCCAGCACCACCACCGATTGCACGTCCGCCATGAACTCGGGAAACCGCTCCATGTCGCACAGCGCGGCGTACACGCGGTCACGGTCGGCGTGCACGAGGCTGTCGACGCTAACGCGCGGCATCGGCCACCTCCTCTAAGTGCATGGCGGCCACGGCCGCCGCCGCATCCCGGAGCCGGTCCACCACCTGCTCCAGCTGGTCCCGCCGAATGACGAGCGGGGGCAGCAGGCGCAGCACCCGCTCGTTGTTGTACGTATAGACCGCCACCACCCCGCGGTGGAACAGCTCACTCATGAGGGCGCCGCCCACGCCCGTGGAGGCCGTCTCCATGCCAATCATGAGGCCCCGGCCGCGCACGGCGCTCAGCACCGTGGGGTAATCGCGGGCAACGTCCTGGAGCGCTGGCAAGAGCCACGCGCCCTGTCGGCGCGCGGCTCCCACCAGGTCTTCCTCGAGGACGACCCGAATAGCTTCGGCGGCTACGGCCGTGGCTAAGGGGTTCCCCCCAAACGTCGACGTGTGGATCAGCGGGGCTTGGTTGAAGAACTCCCACACGCCCGGCCGCCCGACTACGGCTCCCACCGGCACGATTCCCCCCGACAGCGCCTTCGACAGGCACAGCAGGTCGGGCACCACGCCTTCGTGGCTGACGGCGAACAAATCGCCGGTGCGCCCCATCCCGGTCTGCACCTCGTCGGCAATCAAGAGCGCGCCGCACGCTTCGGTGAGGCGCCGGGCGCCGGCCAGGTAGCCGTCGGGCGGTACGATGACGCCCCCCTCGCCTTGAATCGGCTCCAAAATCACCGCCGCGACGTCGTCCCCCATCTCGGCAGCCAAGGCGTCGAGGGACCCATAGGCGACATGGGTCACGTCCCCGATCAGCGGGCGGAAGGGCTCCTGGTACAGGGCGCGGCCGCTCACGGCCAGCGCCCCCATGGACTTGCCGTGAAACGCGCCCCACGTGCTGATGAGTCGGGTGCGCCCCGTCGCCGCACGCGCGAATTTCAGGGCCGCCTCCACCGCCTCCGTGCCGCTGTTGGTAAAGAAGCTGTACGTGAGATCGCCGGGCGTGACTTGCGCCAGCAGTTCCGCCAACTCAATGGTGCGCGGATTCAGCAGCACCCGGGATGACATCGCCAAGTGGTCCAGCTGCCGGCGGGCCGCTTCGACGAGCCGCGGGTGGCGATACCCATGCAGAAAGACCCCGTAGCCCCCCGAGCAGTCCAAGAAGCGCCGGCCCGCCGCATCAATCAGTTCGGCGCCCTCGCCCGTGGCTTCCACTTCATCTAAGCCCATGAATCGGAAGACCCGCGCCAACCCTGGGTTCATGGTGGCGGCAAACCGATCCAGCCAATCGGGGGCCGCCCCTCCGGGGCTGGCGGCCTCACGGACCTCTGGCTTCTCCACGCGCATCGCTCCCTGCTGGCAAGTTTGGGCGCCCACGCCACCCTTCCCTGCATCATACGCCCCCGCGCCCGCTGGCTAAATCCAGTGGCGCCGGCGAAACAGCGCCAGCAGGGTCATGGCGAGCGCTCCCACGCCGCCCACCACGATCCAAAACCCCTGCGGCGACGCCGCACCCGGCAAATCGCGGAAGTTCATGCCATAGAGGGCCGCCACCAAGGAGGCCGGCAGCATCACCGTGGTCACCACCGTCAGCGTTTTCACGATTTCGTTCAGCCGGGCGCTGGCCCCAGAAAAATACGCGTTGAGCACACCTGCCGTCAGCTCTCGCAAGCTGTCCACGCGAAGCTGCTGGGCCGCCAGTCGGTCTTGGCAGTTGTCCTCGACGAGGCCCGACCGGTGGCGCCGGGCCGCGCGGCGGTCGGCCTCGAGCCACTGGCGGGCAGTCAAGAGCTCGCGCCGGAGGGTCAACGCCCCGCTGCGCACCTCCAGCGGCGGGTTGTCAGCCAGCTGCGCCTCAAGGGCGGCCTGCTCCCGGTCCCACCCATCCAGACAGCGCTCGCGAGCCTCCATCATCCCCTCCAGCAGCCATCGCGCCAGTCGCTCGGCGCTCCCGGCCGGCGCCGCGTCGGCGGCGGACCAGCGGTAGCTTGCCGGGCGCCAAGTCTCTACGCGGCCGGGACGCCACGCGACCCTGGCCCATGTGCCCCGCGCCGGACCCACCCAGACCGTGAGGGTCACCGCGTGCCACGGCAAACCCAGCGGCTCATCCACGGCGCTGTCGGCGCGCACGCGATCGCGCCACACCGTGCCGAGCCGCGGCCCCCGGCGCTGCAGGCGGTCAAAGCCACTCACGGCACATAGCGTGTCCCATGACAGCCAAAAGCTCCCGACCAAATCGGGAGCTTTGCACGAGCCATGTCTCGGAGCCAAACTGGTCGGACTGGCGGGATTCGAACCCACGACCTCTACCACCCCAAGGTAGCGCGCTACCTACTGCGCCACAGCCCGATGTCAACACGCAGTATACCGCATGGGGGAGGAAGTCGGCAACGGCAACCGTTCCATCCGTCGCTCCCTCCGTCGGTCCATCCGTCGCTCCCTCCTTCTCTGGCTCTGGGTGTGAATTTGCGCGCGCCCTTGGCCGACTCTCATTGACACCCGCTTGCTTAGCGACGTAATGTAATCGTGATTCTTACTATTAAGAATCCTGGCGGGCGCAGAAGGTCGGCGGCGCCCTCCTGAAGATTTCCTGCAGGAACTTCGGCACTTGTGGCGAATGATTATGCCCGGTGTCGTGACGCGGGAGGATGTGGAGCCTGGGGCCGCGGCCTCATGGGCGGCGCCACTGGGACGTTGGGTCTCACGGTCATTGCATCGTGCTTCGCAGCCACGACGTCCGTGTCGGGTGTAGGGCTGTTTAGCGAGACAAGAGTGCCGTCTCCGGCGCGACCCGAGTCAGGCGAGTGGAGCACATTGGATGCGATGGAGGTCCAAGTCACGGTCGAGCGACCGCATCACCGTTCAAGGAGGAGTCGAGGACATTATGAAATTCCGTTCAGTCGGATGGATGGGCGCGGCGCTCGCGTCGGTTTCGCTGCTGGCCGCCGGATGCGGCTCGGCGGCAGCGACCACGCCAACCGCCAATGTCACGTCCATTACGCTGCCCGGTGCGGTGCAGGGCGAGCCCAATTGGTGGTTCCCCATCAGCCCCGCCTCGGTGTGCAGTACGATCAACGGGGACACCAACGGCATGATGTACCGCCCGCTGTTGTTCATTTCCAAGACCGACGGCATCGACTACGGCCGATCTATTGCCAGTGGCATCGCGGTCAGCAACAACGGCCAGACGTACACCATCACGCTGAACCCGAAGTGGAAGTGGTCCAACGGCCAGCCCATCACGGCGCAAGACGTCGCGCTGGGGTACAACATCCTGATGGCCTCCAGCCAGAGCAACGCCGTGTGGACGCAGTGCGGCGCGGGCATTGGCGGCGTGCCGCAGGACATCAAGAGCGGCACGGCCACCGGCAAGT
This sequence comes from Bacillota bacterium, assembly GCA_021820465.1. GTDB lineage: Bacteria > Bacillota > Sulfobacillia > Sulfobacillales > JAIMBI01 > JAJZWV01. The sequence continues at coordinate 4,235 of JAKADP010000013.1, read as the reverse complement.
ACACGTTCGTCGTCAAGACGACCAAGCCGGTCAATCCCACTTGGTTCGAGCACAACGCGCTAGGTCAGCTCATTCCCATTCCCCAGGTGTGGAACCACTCCAGCAACATGACCAGCGAGCTGAAGTTCATTCAGAAGTACGGCAACTCGCCCTACAACCCGCTGTTCAGCGTGGTGGACGGGCCGTACAAGTTCGGCGGCTTCAAGAACAACTCGTACTGGAAGCTTGTCGCGAACAAAAACTACACCGGCCCCACCAAGGCCACAATCACCAGCATCACGTTTGAGTACTTCACGTCGAGCGCGGCCCAGTTTGCGGCCATGCGGCGGCACCAGTTCCCGGAGGCCGGCCTGCCCAACTCGTTCTACAAGGACCGCGCGCAGCTGGCGCCGTACTACACGGTGCAGCCCGGCGTCCCGTCGTGGTGCTTCAACTACATGCAGCCCAACTTCAGCACCCAGGCGGCAGGCATCGGCGGCCTGTTCAACAAGCTGTACTTCCGCCAGGCGCTCCAGATGGGTGTTGACCAGCCGGCCATGATCAAGGACTTGCAGGATGGCTCGGGTTCGGTGATTCACGGGGTCATCCCGGCCACGCCGAAAAACGTGTACTACGACCCGGCCACCAAAAACTACGGGTACAACCCGGCGGCAGGCAAGAAGCTCTTGGAGCAGCACGGCTGGACCGAGAACAGCTCGGGCGTCATGACGCGCACCAAGAACGGCACAACCCAGACGCTGGCGTTCCCGTTCCAGATCGTCAGCGGCTCCACCACGATCACCAACGAAGCTCAGCTCATGAAGCAGGACTGGGCGAAGGAAGGCATCGACGTCACGATTCAGACGGTGCCCTTCAACCAGGCCATCGCCGACGCCACGCAGACGGCACCGCAGGTGTCTAAGTGGGCGCTCATCTGGTGGGGCGGCGGCTGGTGCTACGAGCCCGACTACTACCCGACCGGCGGCGGCTTGTTCAAGCCCGGCTCGGCAGCCAACTACGGCGGGCTGAATGACCCGGCGCTCACAGCGGCCATCAACAAGACCTACGAGGTGTCGAGTCCGGCGGCCACGCTGAAGAACCTGGACCAGTACCAGGTCATTGCGTCCGAGCAGCTGCCGGTCATCTTCGCCCCGGAGGACTACGGGTTCATCGTGCGCAACAAGACCTTGAAGGGCTTGGTGTCCGCGTACAACCCGGTAACTACGGCCGAGTGGTACAACCACTGGACCGACTAGACACACGGCGCCGTTGCTGACTCGGTTCCGAGAGTCCCGGTGGGGTCCGCCCCACCGGGCCTCTCCTAAAGTTTTTTGACCCGGTCTCTTGTGACGACGCCGAACTGAACCAAACCGAAACGCGAGGAGGCGAAATGCCATGGCCCTGCCACCCACTCCAATGACTGCCACAGTGGCGGCACCACAGCTCGGTCCTGATGCTGGCCCGCGCGGCAACCGCCAGTGGCAAATCTTTTGGTCGAGCCCCCTGGCCTGGATTGGGCTCGTCCTGACCGCCTTCATGGTGCTATTTTCCTTTGTGGGCCCCTTGGTCTATCACGCCAGCGCCTACACCCCACATCTGACGCAGATCCTGCAGCCGCCGTCGGCGCAATTCCCGCTGGGCACCAACACGCTCGGCCGGAACGAGCTGGCCCGCCTGATGCTGGGCGGCCAGCTGACCCTCATCATCGGCTTCATCGCCGCGCTGCTCTCGATGGTGTTTGGCACCATCTACGGATTGGCCAGCGCCCTGGCCGGCGGGTTCACCGACGTCGTGATGATGCGCATCATCGACGTGCTGTTGGCCATTCCCGGCCTGTTCCTGCTGTTGCTCTTGGACTCGATGTTTACCCCCAACGCCGTGCTCCTGACGGCCATCTTTGCCGGAACGGCCTGGTTCGGCGTCACTCGTCTGGTGCGCTCCGAGGCGCTGAGCGTCCGCACCCGAGACTACGTCGAGGCGGCCCGCAGCATGGGGGCCGGCACTTGGCGCATCATGCTCCGCCACCTGTTGCCCAACGTCATGGGCGTTGTGCTCGTGACGACCACGTTTCAGGTGGCCGGCGCCATTCTGGGCATTGCCACGCTGAGCTTCTTGGGTCTGGGACTGCCGCCGCCGCAGCCCAACTGGGGCGCCGAGCTGTCCACGGCCATGCAGTCCATGTTCCAAGGAGCTTGGTGGGTTATCTATCCGCCGGGGCTCTGCATTGTGTTTATTGAGTTGGGCGTGAACTTCCTGGGCGACGCCGTCCGGCAAGCCTTCGATCCTCGGCTTTTGGGCAACTGATCACGCGAAAGGAGTGACGCCAATGGGCCGCTATATTCTCCAACGTTTCATTCAGGCCATCCCGACGGTGATTGGGCTCACCATCGTGAGCTTCATGTTGGTCCATATCACCCCCGGCGGGCCAGCCTATGCCATGCTGGGGCCGAAGGCGACGCCCGCCCGCGTGGCCGCCGTCGACCGCTCGCTGGGCTTGAACCTGCCGCTGTGGGACCAGTACGGCATCTGGGCCTGGCAGCTGCTGCACCTGAACTTGGGCATCTCCTACTTCTACCTGCAACCCGTCACGGTCCTGATTGAGCAGGCCCTGCCGGTGACGCTCGCGATTGTGGGCATCAGCTACGTGCTGGCCCACGGCATCGCGGTGGTGCTGGGGAGCATCCAGGCCTACTTCAAGAACGGCTGGTTCGACCACGGCACCACGAGCATCAACTACTTCCTGTACTCGATGCCCGGCTTCTGGCTCGCGATCCTGCTGCTGGTGTGGTTTGCGGTGGACATTCCCCTGTTCCCCACCGGCAACCTCTGCGACCCCAACACGGTGTGCAACCTGGGGACCTGGGCCTACCACATGGTGCTGCCGGTGATGTCGCTCACCATTGGCACGGTGGCCGGCTGGGCGCGTTACATGCGCACATCCATGACCGACACCTTGGTGCAGGACTACATTCGCACGGCCCGCGCCAAGGGCCTGTCCGAAACCCGCGTGCTGTTCAAGCACGCCTGGCGCAATTCCGTGCTCCCGCTTATCACGCTGCTGGGATACTTCTTCCCGACCATCTTCGGGGGCGCCTTGGTGGTAGAGGAGATTTTCAACATCCCGGGCATGGGGCTTTTGACCTTCAACGCTGCCATCAAGCGCGACTACCCCATCGTCATGGCCGCTGTGCTCATCGGCGGTGTCTTGGTGGTCATTGGCAATTTGGTGGCCGACCTGCTGTATGGGCTCGTGGACCCTCGCATCTCGTACGGCTAGAGCCCATCACCCGCGCAAGAGTGGACCCCGGCGTGGCCGGGGTCCACTTTTCTCGGCTGGAATCCGCTGATAGCCAGTTACGACCCGCTAAATGATGATGCAGATGAGCCCGCCCGATCCCTCGTTGATGATCCGCTGCAGGGTTTCCTGAAGCTTCTCCTGCGCATTCTCTGGCATCCGAAACAGCTTCTGCTGAATTCCTTCCCGCACCAGGTCGTGCAGCGGCTTGCCAAAGAGATTGGTGCCCCACAGCTGGCTCGGATCATCTTCAAACTGCTCCATCAGGTAGCGCACCAGCTCATCCGCCTGCCGCTCGGTCCCAATGATCGGCGTGATTTCCGTCTCGATGTCTGCCCGAATGAGATGAATGGAGGGGGCCGTGGCGCGGAGCCGCACGCCAAACTGGTTTCCACGGCGAATCAGCTCGGGCTCGGCCAGGTCCAACTCTCCCAAGCTGGGGGCCACCATGCCGTAGCCGCCGACGCGCACCTCCGCCATGGCGCCGGCCACCTTATCCCACTCGGCCTTGGCCGCCACAAACTCGCCCCAGAGCTTCATCACGTCCGCCCGGTCCCCCACATGCCGGTCCGCCATCTCGCCCAGCACGCGATAGAACAAGTCATCCTGGGCGGCCACGTGAATCGCCGCCCGCCCGGTGCCCAACTCTAACGCATCCAGGCGCACCTCCCCTACCGACTCGCGGGCTCGCAGCTCAGTCACGGCCCCTTCAATATCCCGCACGCGAGTGACGGCGGCGCGAGCTTCCTCCATGGCGCGGGCGTACTGCTGGGCCAGCCAGTGGCTGTCCGGCAGCGCCGCGGCCCAGCCCGTCAGCACCACGGACAGATCGCTGACCGGGAACTCGTACAGCACCTGCTCTAGGAGGTGCACGAGGTCCGCCTGCCGAATCTCCTGGCAGTTCAGGGGCACCACCGGCACGTCATAGTCCACCGCGAGCGCGTCGGCCAGCTCGCGGGTG
>JAKADP010000075.1 GCA_021820465.1 Bacillota bacterium | reverse complement strand
CGCCGCCTTTGGCCGGCGCATCGAGGTGGCGCTTGGGCGCCTGGCGCGGGACTACGCCGGGCAGCGGGTGCTGGTCGTGGCGCATGGGGGCACCATCAACGCGGTGCTGGGGATTGTTACCCAGGGGCAGGCGGGCACCGTCCACGAGGTGCTGGCCAACTGCAGCCTGTCGTGGACAACGTATGATGACGGGCGTGACGGCGGGCGGTGGGCGCTTGGTGCTTACAACCAGCAGGTCGGCTAGCCGGGGGTTGTGGGCCGCCGCTGGGTTTATCACTCCCATGCTCACAGCAGAACGCCTGCCTGGGGTCGGCGAGCAGCGCCGCGGTACGGTCGCTTGGGCCCAGCGCGCCACCCCCCGCCCGACGTGAGCCATCGCCCCGCCTCCCACGAAAGGGCCGGACGGGATGCTATGCCCGCTGCTCAAGAGGAACAGCATGCCATCACCCCGGCCCATCGCCGCGGCGGGATCGCGAGGAACCCCATACGCCGGCACACAAAAATGGTGGCCACTGGCTGGGAGCCCAAGGCGCGGCTGGCCAAGCTCCGTCCCGTGCCGTGCGGCGGATCCGCTGGCCCGCCCGTCGGGCTCGTCCACGTCGACGAGGGACTTTGCGCAGACCTCTGGGCCCGCCGCGGACAGGAGGTGCCGACGAAGTGCGGCGGCGGCCCGGAGCCCCCCGCAGTCGCTGGGGGGCGCCACGGACCTTGGACGCTGCACGGCGCCTTGGACGAGCGGCCGCCCGAGGCGGCCAAGCATCCCGGCAGGGGCTCCGGGAGAGATCCCTTACTCGCAACAACGTGGAAAAAAGAGGAGTCGGTCCGCGCCCCGCGAATGGACCGCGCGGAGGAAGGACCCATCCGAGAGGAGACCGGACCGTGGACGCTCTGGACCAGCTGTGGGTAGCGTGGCAACCCATCGTGGACATAGCCGCCGGCACCGTGCTGGGCTACGAGGCGCTGATCCGGGGGCCGGACGACGGCCCGCTGGCCATGCCCGCCGCCCTGTTTGCCTGGGCGGAGGCCGCGGGCCGCGCCGCCAACTTGGATGCCGCGTGCAAGCGCTTGGCTTACGAAACGGCCCAAGGGCGGTGGGCCGACCCAGCGCAGCGCCTCTTTCTCAATGTAGACACCCGCTGGGCCAGTCTGCCCGACCCCTGGGAGCAGGGGCGGCCGGGCGAGATCCCGCTGGCGGTGGAGGTGTCCGAGGCGCGGTCGGTGCTGGAGGATGACGTATTGCTGGCGGCCGTCGCCCGGTGGCGGCAGGCCGGGCACCTGGTCGTGATCGACGATTATGGCACGGGCTATGCCGGCCCCGGGGAGGTGCTGGCGCTGCAGCCCGACATCATCAAGTTGGATCGCATTCTCATCGCCGGGATTGATCACGATGTCCAGAAGCAGTCGCTGGTGCGGGCCATTCGCGGGTGGACCGATGACATGGGCATCGGGCTCTTGGCGGAAGGCGTGGAGACGGCGGAGGAATGGGCCTCCGTGCGGCGGCTGGGGTGCGACTATGCCCAAGGGTTTTACTTGGGGCGCCCGGAGGCGGCGCGGCTCCCCGCCGGGGCGACGCCTCGGGCCGCCGTCCCAGCGCGAGCCCGCCCGCCCGAGGCGTCGCGTCCGGCGATCCACCCGGTGCTGGCCTGGTATGGGCGGGCGCTGGCCGAGGCGCCGATCCCGAGCTACGTCGTGGATCGGCGACGGGGGATGGTGGCGTGGAATCGGGCGGCGGAGGAGCTGCTGGGCTATCCGGCCGATCAGCTGGTGGGCCAGCAGTGTATGCAGAGCCCGTTAGATCATCGGAATGCGGCGGGCCGCCTGCTGTGTCGGGGCTTCTGCCCGCTGGTGCACAGCATGGCGGAGCAGACGGCTCACGCGGCCGTGGTCAGCGTGGCGCGGGCCGACGGGACGCGCGAGACCCTGGAGGTGTGGGTGACGCCGCTGGTGGACGGCGCCTCGGGGCGCGTCGTGGGGGCGTTGGAGCAGTTTCGACCCTGGCGGGCGGACGTCGGCGCACTCCAGGACCGTGCCGGCGCACCCTCGGCAGCGGCCGAGGGGCCGGCCGCCACGCGGCCCACGGCCCTGGGGATGGCGCAGCCACCGGTTTCTCCTGACCCTCACGGGAGCCAGCGAGACGCGGTCGCCGCGGGCGACCCGGAGGAAACATGGCTACGGGTCGTGGCGCCCTCATGAACGTGAGCGGCCCGGGTGCGGGCTACCCGGGCGCCGCACCGGTCAGCCACTCGGCCAGCTTGGACCAGCGCCGGCCCGCGGCTTGCGTTCGCACCGCCATCGCGAGAGCTTTGGTCTGGCCCACCAGCACCACCAGCCGCTGGCCGCGCGTGACCGCCGTGTACAGCAGCGGGCGCTGAAGCATCATAGCGTGCTGGGTGGTCACCGGAATCACAACGGCGGGGTATTCGGAGCCCTGCGCCTTGTGGATCGTGGTGGCATACGCCGGCACCAGCGCGTCAAGGTCGGCGAAGTCGTACAGCACATCGCGGCCGTCGAACTGAATGGTCAGCTCCTGGTCATCGGGCCGTACGGCGGTGATGTGCCCAATGTCCCCGTTAAACACATCTTTGTCATAGTCATTCACGGTCTGCATCACCTTGTCGCCGGGGCCGAAGTGCCACCCGAAGCGCTCCACCGCGGTGGGTCCGGGAGGGTTCAGGACCTGCTGCAGCCGTTCGTTCAAGTGGCGAGCGCCCACGTCCCCGCGATTCATCGGACACAACACCTGCACGTCGCGCACCGGGTCCAGCCCAAAGCGCTGAGGAATCCGCTCCGTGACGACGCGGACAATCTTGCGGGCGGCATCGGCGGGATCCGGTGCCTCGATGAAGTAAAAGTCCTGAAGGGGGCCGCCCGACCGATCCCATGTGGGCAGTTGGCCGTGGTTGATGCGATGGGCATTGACGACGATGCGGCTGTGGGCGGCTTGGCGGAACACCTCCGTGAGGCGCACGATGGGCAGCGTGTCGGCCGTGAGGATGTCGCGAAACACCTGGCCCGGGCCCACCGACGGCAGTTGATCCGCGTCGCCCACGAGGAGGACGGCGGCGGCGGGGGGGATGGCCTGCAGCAAGTGATGCATGAGCGTCACGTCGATCATGGAGCACTCGTCCACCACGACCAGGTCCGCCGCCAGCGGGTGGTGCTCGTCGTGCTGAAAGCCGCGCCCGGGCTGGGCGCCCAACAGCCGGTGGATGGTTTGGGCGGGCTGGCCGGAGGTGTCCGCCAGCCGCTTGGCGGCGCGGCCCGTCGGGGCGCACAGCGCGGCCCGCACGCCGTGGGCGGTGAGGATCGTGAGGATGGTGCGCACCAATGTCGTCTTGCCCACGCCGGGGCCGCCGGTGATGACCAGAACCTTGTGGGTCAGGGCGTCGGCGGCCGCCGCCCGCTGGCTTGGCGCCAGCGTCAGCGTGAGCTGGGCTTCTGCGGCCGGGATCACGTCCTTGGGCGACAGCGCCGTCCAGGGGGGCGTGCCCGCCGCCAAGGCGTGCAGGCGGGCCGCCACGGCCTGTTCCGCCCGGGCGAGGCCCGCCAGAAAAATGCAGGCGCGATCCCCAATCGTCTGAGCCACCACGCTGCCACTAGCCAGCTCGCGCGCGATGGCCGTCTGCACCAAGTCCGCGGGGACGTCCAGCAGGCGGGCGGTGTCCCGAATCAGGTCCTCCACGGGCAGGCCGCAGTGGCCTTGGCCGGTCGCCTCCAGCAGAGCAAAGCTCACACCCGCTTGGACGCGCACGGGATCCGTCGGGGCCATGCCGAGGTGGGCCGCAATCTTGTCGGCACTCTTAAACCCCATGCCGCGAATGTCCCGGGCCAGTTGGTAGGGATTTTCCTGAACGCGGGCAATGGCCGCATCCCCATACGCCTTGAAGATGCGGACCGCCTGCGAGGTTGATACGCCGTGGCTGTGCAGGAACACCATGATGGCGCGCACCGCCTTGTGGTCCCGCCAGCTCTGAAGGATCCGCCGTGCCCGCGCCGGCCCGATTCCCGCCACCTCTTGGAGGCGCGCGGGCGCCGACTCGATGATCTCGAACACCTGGGGGCCAAACTGGGCAACCAGACGGTGCGCGTACACGGGGCCCACGCCCTTGACGAGGCCGGACCCGAGATACTTTTCGATGCCCGCCGGCGTCGTGGGCGCGGACAGCCGCAGCGTCTCGGCTCGAAATTGCCGGCCATACTGGCGGTCTGTCACCCACGCCCCGGTGCCGTCGACGTACTCCCCAGGGGTGACGGCGGAGGCGTGGCCAACCACCGTGACAAGATCCCGCTGGCCCGGCACCTTCACCTGGAGCACACAAAAGCCGGAGTCGGGTTGGTGATAGGTGACCCGCTCCACGAGACCTGCGAGCGACTGTGCAGCCAGAGAGGCGCCTCCCTTCCGACAGTGACGATAGCACGGCAGGGAATCGCGGCCACGAGGCGCGTTCGCCGCCGCAGGGTTGCGCCGCGCGGCCACGAGCCTTATACCTGTAGCACTTGCTTGGGATCCGGACGTGGGGGGGCGGGCGCCCGCGGTGCGGCGGCACCATCCCAGACGGCGGCTCGTGGCGCCGTGGCAGGTGAAGACAGGAGGCGGCGCATGCTGGCACAGCAGTATTTGGACGCGATTCAACGGATTTTGGGCGAAGTGCGGGGCGACCTGCCCCAGTTGGCCGTGCTGGGGGGCCAGATTGCGGATCGCGTGCTGGACGGCGGCGTGTGGTATGTCTATGACAATGGCCACCTGCTGACGAGCGAGCTGTTCAACCGCGCAGGAGGCTTGGCGCTCCTGGCCCCCATCCAGCTGACGCGGCCGCGCTTCGGATCTGACGCCGTGCGCCGGGGCGGAGCGCCAGCGGCGGGCCGGGTCGACCCGGTGGAGGAAGATCTTCTGCTGGCGCGGCTGGCGGTGCAGCATGCGGGCGTCTCCTCCCGCGACGTCGTGCTGTTTGGATCGGTCTCGGGCCGGAGCCCGCTGGTGGTGGAGATGGCCCGCGAGGCGGCGCGCCAGGGCGCTCTGACCATTGGGCTCACCGCCCGCGCCTATGCCGCCACCCTGCCGCCGGCCCATCCGTCGGGCCAGCGGCTGGACGAGGCCGTGGCGGTGGTGCTGGACACCCACACCGCGGTGGGTGACGCTGAGGTGTCGGTTCCCGGGCTGGCAGAGAAGGTGCTGCCCTCGTCGGGTGTCAGCGCAGCGCTGATGGCGTGGTGCCTAGTGGGCGAGGTGGTCGAGCACCTGCTGGCGCGGGGAATAGAGCCCACGGTGTTCCGCAGCATCAACTACCCCGATGGGCCGGAGCGCTATCGGGCGGCGGTGGCGCGGTACCGGGAGGAGGGGATTTAATGGAGGAGGCTGAAAGCTTCCTGGCTCAGTGGATCGCTGGCGTGCCGCGCCACCTGGCGCAGATCGGCCAGCGCGAGGCAAGCGCGCTGGAATCCGCGGCCACGCTGCTGGCCGATGCCTGGCAGCGCGGTCACCGGCTGTTTGGCTTTGGCTGCAACCACTCCGGCCTGCTGGTGGACGATTTGTTCTACCGGGCCGCCACCCCCGTGTTCCTCAACCCGATTCATGTGCCAGGCCTCCGACTGGACGGCGCGACGCCCGAGTATGGGTCGGCGCTGGAGCGCCTGAGCGGCCTGGCGGACCGGGTGCTGGATCACGTGGCCTGCCGCCCCGGCGACGTGCTCCTCGTGGTGTCCACGTCAGGCCACAATGCGGTGCCCGTGGAGATGGCGCAGGGCGCCCGCGTCCGGGGCCTCCAGGTGGTGGCGCTGACATCGCGCGCGGCCAGCGCCACCCAAGACGGCCCAAGCGTGGCTGACTTCGCCGCCGTGGTGCTGGACAGCGGCGCGCCGCCGGGGGATGGCACCATCGCGCTGCCCGACGCGCCCGAGGTCACGCTGGGACCCATGTCCACCATGGCCGGGGCCTTTCTGCTGCACGCGTGGTTCATTCGGACCGCCGAGCGCCTCCAGGCGGCTGGCATGACGCCGCCTGTCCTGATGAGTGGCAATCGCCCTGGCGGCCCGGAGTACAACCGGGACGTTCTGGCCGCGATCTTTCCGCAGGTGCTGTGGGCGCACCCATGACGGTGGTGCTGGGCCTAGACGGGGGCGGCACCAAGACGGAGGCGGTCCTGTGGGACGGCCGCCGTGTCTTGCGCCGAGGGAGGGGTGGCCCCAGCAACCCCCATTTCGTGCCGGCCGACGCCGTGGACGCCGCCGTGGCGGCAGCCGTGGGCGGAGCCCTGGAGGGCGCTGGCGTGCCGGTCAGCGCGGTCGCGGCCGTGGTGTACGGCGGGCCGGTTGCCGCCGGCGCCGTCCAGCGTGTCGTGGGACGGCTGCTGCCCAGCACCCCTGCGGTGCGTCGGTGTCACGAGGGAGATCTGGTGCTCCGCGCCGGCGGGGTCGTGCAGGCGGGCGTGGCCGTTGTGTCCGGCACCGGCTCGATGGTCATGCGGCGGGACAGCGGCGGGGCGCGAGTGGTGGTGGGGGGATGGGGCAGCGTGATGGGCGACGAAGGCAGCGCCTACGACATCGGACGGCACGCCCTCGCCGCCTGCGCCCGGGCGCAGGATGGCCGGGGCCCGGCGACCGATCTCCTGCCGCCCGTGCTGGCTTGGGCCAGGGCGGCCACCCTGAGGGACGCCGTCCGGCACGTGTACGACGAGCGCACCACACGCGCCGACATTGCCCAGCTGGCCCCGGTCGTCACCCAGGTGGCCGCGGCCGGCGACGCGGTGGCGTGCCGCATCTTGGACGACGCGGGCCGCGAGCTGGCGCTGCAGGTCATCGCGGCGTTGAGCCAGCCCACACCGGAGAGGCCCGAGCTGTGGCCGCTGGTGGCCGCCGGCGGCGTCTTGGCCGGGAGTCCGCGCGTGCGGCAAAGCCTGCGGCACCACCTGGCCGACACGCGGGTGCAGGTGCTGCCGCCGCTCATGACGCTGGCCGAAGCGGCTGCGCGCATCGCTGCCGACGGAGCAGCGCCCTCTGGCCGATAAGCGCCCTCAGTCGGCGAACAGCGCCGCGGCATTGCGCCACCCGATGGCTTCGGTGGCATCGTGACCCAGGTTGGCGTCGGTGACGTCGCGCCACACGGCCTCGGCGTTCCCCAAGTGGGGGTAGTCGGAGCCAAACAGGAGATGGTCCGCGCCCACGGCCTGGGCCGCGAACGCCACCGCTTCGGGAGAAAACACCAAGGTGTCGAAAAACAGGTTGGGCGGCAGCGGGCGAGCCGGGCCGGCCGAGGCGGGCCACCCGAAGCGCCACCGGCCCAACAGCCACAGGGCCGAGCCTCCGGCCTGCGGCAGGATAAAGCGGATGCGTGGGTATTGGGCGAAGAACCCGCCAAACCAGAGCCGGGCCACTACCTCCGTCGTGTCGGCGACAAAGCCCACCAGCGACACCAGATCGTGATCCCGGAGGTGCCCGGGGCCCGCCGCCGGCAGCATGGGATGCAGCAGCACGCGTGCGGCACGTTCGTTCAGCCGGCGAAAGATGGGGGCGAACCGGGGGTCGTCCAGCTCCGAAGATCCCAGGTGTGTGCCCATCACGAAGCCCGAGAGAGCCAAGGCATCTAGGGCGCGGTCCACTTCGGCGAGAGCGTCGTCACTGTCGACGGGGATGCTGGCGAGGCCGCGCAGCTGCTGCGGCTCAGCATCGCGCCACCGAGCCAGGTCGTCATTGACGAGGCGGGCGGCACGCCCCTGGAGGTGCGGGGCAAAGGGATACACATTGGGGACGGTGGTGGACACGACGTGGCGCGCGACGCCCCGCTGGCGGGGGTCGTGCAGCCGGGCCCAAGGGTCGTACGTCGCCGGGTGCAGCGTGACCGTCGGGACTCCATGCCAGACCAGGCGAGGGTGCCCCGCCGCGCCGCGGTCGATCCGGACGCCGCGGGCTGCCTCCTCCAGGAGCGCGAGGTAGGCGGGACTGTAGCAGTGCGTGTGCACATCATGCAGCGTCGCGGTGCCCCCCTTGCCGGAAAATGTCCCGCGCTGATCCCCGCCAACCTTGGCGGGACCCGCCGCCCGTCCCACTATAGCGCACGAATCCCTGGGCGCGGGCCCGGCGCGCCGGCCGCCCGCAGCGGCGGGGCAGACCTGCGCCGTCTTCAAGAGGGGGGCTAAGGAGGCGGCTAAGAAGGTGGCTGCCTTGGGCGGGGTCGGTTCCTTGGGGGTCGTCCAGGTCGATGCGCGGTACGGTGGGAAGACATCGTAATAACGCAAAATAACAATGATATGGTATGATGCGGCCGCGGAGACGGGCAAGGGAGAGCGCCACGTCGCCGCAAGGGCTACAGGGCTATCTACAGGGCTATGAAGAGGGGAGCGACTGCGATGCCAAAAAACTTTGACCTGATTGTGTTGGGAGGGGGTTCGGCCGGATTCGCCGCGGCCATTCGGGCAGCCGAGGCGGGCCGGCGCACCGCGCTGGTGGAGGCCGGCACGATGGGCGGCACGTGCGTGAACGTGGGGTGCGTGCCGTCCAAGACGCTGATTGCCGCCGCCCGCGTGCGAGACGGCGCCGCCCGTCCGGCATTTGCCGGCTTGGGTGTGGAGGCGGGGCCATTGGCCTGGGAAGACGTCCTGTCTCAAAAGACGGCTTTGGTGGACGACATGCGGCAGGCCAAATACGCGGATGTGCTGGCGGCGTATCCGCAGATCGAGTGGATGGCTGGGCATGGCATCGTGACAGGGGTGGACCCCGTGTCGGTCACCGTCGGCGGGGCGCGCATCACCGCGCCCGCCCTCGTGGTGGCAACCGGATCCCGGCCATGGGCCCCGCCGGTTCCGGGACTCGCCGACACCCCGTATTGGACCAGCGCGGATGCCTTAGCGGCGGAGCGCCTCCCCAGGCATCTCATCGTGCTGGGGGGAAGCGCCGTCGGACTGGAAATTGGCCAGATGTACCACCGGATGAACGTGCAGGTCACGGTGCTGGAAGCCATGGACCGGCTGGTGCCGGCGGAAGACGCGGACGTGAGTGCGGGCCTGGCCGAGGCTCTGTCCGCCGAAGGCTTGGCCGCCTTGAGTGGCGTGCAGGTGGATCACGTGAGCTTTCGCTCGGGGCAGTTCACCGTCGCGGCGCGCGTAGAGGGCCGCAGCCGAACGTTTTCCGGCGACCGGCTGCTGGTTGCCACGGGGCGGCGGCCCCACACGGCGGGGTTTGGCTTGGAGCAGGTGGGGGTCGCGCTGGATGCGCGCGGCGCCATCCAAGTGGACGAGCATCTGGCGACCTCGGTGCCGTCCATCTATGCGGCGGGCGACGTGACGGGCCACGCGATGTTTGTCTACGTGGCGGCGGCCGAAGGGACGCTGGCCGCCGCCAGCGCACTGCATCTGGGCATGGCCGCGGAGGACCTGACGGCCGTGCCGCGCGTGACCTTCACGGATCCCCAGGTGGCCAGCGTGGGGATGACCGAAGCGGACGCCGAAGCCCGCGGGATCGCGTGCGACTGCCGTGTGCTGCCCATGAGCTACGTGCCGCGCGCTCAGGCCAGCCGCGACACGCGGGGCCTTGTCAAGCTGGTGGTGGAGCAGCCGACCGAGCGCATTGTGGGGGTGCACGTGCTGGCCCCCGAGGCGGGGGAGATGATCGCCGCCGGCGTGATGGCCGTGCGGTACGGCATGACCCTGACCGATCTCACGAGTCTGTACTTTCCGTACCTGACCGCCGGCGAGGGACTGAAGCTCGCGGCGCTGACGTTCCACAAGGATGTCGGCAAGTTGTCGTGCTGTGCCGGTTAGACGGGCGAGGGCGCCGGTGGCAAAATGGGGCGGCCCGGAGGAGACCGCCGAGGCCAGGGCGAACATTTGGAGGAGGAGGGGCATCGATGCAGGCCGTACAGGGAAGCCGTGAGCAGTTGCTGGCCGCCTTTTGGCAGGCTTTGAGTCACCCCATTCGCCTTAAGGTGCTGGACGCCTTGCAGGACGAGGGACCGCTGAACGTGGGCCAGTTGGTGGAACGCATTGGGATTGGGCAGGGCCACCTATCCAATCACCTGGCGTGCCTCAGAAACTGCGGGCTGGTCGAAACGGTCCCCGAGGGGCGATTTATTTACTATCGGATTGCCGACCCGCGCGTGCGGGATCTGCTGGATCTGGGGAGCCGCTTGCTGCAGGACCACTTGGACGGCGTCGCGGCGTGCTCCGTGGTGCGGCCCACCCGGTCCCAGGCAGACTAGAAGCTTGGGCCCGCTCGCCCCGAGGCTGAACCAGAGACACCCGGATAGACCGGAGAGCAGACCGGAGAGGAGGACATCGTGCGCGTAGGATTCGTGGGGCTGGGCGTGATGGGAGCGCCCATGGCCCAAAACCTGCTGAACAGTGGGTATGAGCTCACCGTGTACAACCGGACAGCGGCGCGAACGGATCCGCTGGTGGCGCGGGGGGCCATCCGGGCTGCCACCCTGGCCGAGGTGGCCGCCCGGTCGGACGTGGTGGCCCTGATGGTGACCGACGCGGCGGCCGTCCATGCAGTGTGCGACGGCGCCGAGGGTCTCTTGGCGCACATGGCGCCCGGCACCGTGGTGGTGGACTTCTCCACGATTGGTCCGCGGGCCACCACGGCACTAGCCGAGAGGGCTGGCGCGCGCCGGGTCGTGTGGATGGATGCCCCCGTGACCGGTGGCGATGTGGGGGCCAAGGCCGGGACGCTCACCATCATGGTGGGTGGGGACGGCAAAACCTTCGCGGCCATTCGTCCGCTCCTGGACGTTGTGGGCGCGCGCATCGTGCACGTGGGTCCCAGTGGGGCCGGCCAGAGCATGAAGCTGGTGGCCAACCTGGTGTCGGGGTTAAACCTCCTGGCGGCCGCGGAGGGCCTGCGGCTGGCGGAGGCGGCGGGCATTCCCCTCCCCGTGGTGGCCGAAGTGCTGCCGGCCAGCTCGGCTCGCTCCTTCGAGGTGGACAAGTTGCTGGAGCGGTGGCCGGCGCGCCACTTCTCTCCGGGCTTTTCGCTGGCGAACCGCACGAAAGACTTGGGCTTGGCGCTAGACATGGCGGAGGCGCTGGGGTTTTCCACCGTGTTGGCGCGCGCTGCCCTGCCCGCCTTTCAGCAGGCGGTGGCTGCCCGAGGCCAAGAGGACGAGACGGCCGTGGCTAGGCATTGGGACGGCCCGCCCGACCCCTGAGCGGCCGTCAGGGCAGCAGTGGAGTTAAGAGGGGCACGCGGCGGCTGGCCGCGTGGCCGAGATATGGCAGGTGCCAGCTGGCCTCGATGGTTTTGAGCAGGCTGTAGTGGTCGGCCCACAAGTGCACCGTGATGGGCCTGGCGCGAGGCGCAATCACGATGAGGGGCGCCTGGCCGCCTCCCAGCACGCCCAGCCACGGCGCGCCGGCGAGGATCGGGGGGGCGGCGGGCCCAGCGGCCTTGTAGGTGTGGATGCTGGACGGGGACGGACCTGCCGGGCCGCTGCCCTCGTCCCATGTGACGAAAATCACAGAGCCGGGTCCCCACGCCGCCGATCCCATGATGCGCGGAATCCATGTCGCCAGGAAGGCATTGCCGTCGGCAATGAGGGCCGAGCCATTGGCCGACGGGCAGGTGGCCCCGCGAAGGTTGGGCTGTCCGTGCATGTCGTCGCAGAGGTTGGGCGTGATCCACACGAAGGGCGGCACCGATCCTGATGCCAGCTCCCTCCCGAGGGTGGCGAGCGGCACAATTTTGCCGGCGTCGGCCCTGGCCACGGCGGGAAACAGGAGAAACGGATCGTGTTTCTTCGCGTAAAGAGCGGTGGCGGGCATGGTGGTGGGAGGCGCGTGGGGAATGGGGTCGGGGTACCAGTTGCCGGTATAGCCCGGGTAGGGCAGGGATTGCATGGCCGCTTGCCAGGCAATGTGCGCGTGATCCAGCTGGATGGCCAGATTGGGGATGTCAAAGCGCTGGGTGGGATTGTCGCTGTGGCTGCCCTCCGTGCGGCCGGAGAGAGCGGCCACATAGTTGGGCAGGCTCGGGTGCGTCACGCCAAAGTAGTCGCTG
>JAKADP010000012.1 GCA_021820465.1 Bacillota bacterium | reverse complement strand
CGACTGGGTCCTGCCATCTACCCCATCGAGGTGATGTTGTGCCCCACGCTCGCTCGGAATCCCCCGGAGCCGCTCCCTTGGTGTACACGGTGGACTGCACGGAACCGTCCCGGCATGTCTACCGGATATCGCTGGCCCTGTCGGACCTGGCCCCAGGTCCCCACCGCCTCACACTGCCGGTGTGGGCGGGGTACTATGAGATTGAGGATTTCTCGCGCCATGTGTTTGACCTGGCCGTTCGGGGGCCGTCAGGCAACACGGTCGCGGTGGACAAGGTGTCCAAAAACACCTGGGTCTTCGAGGCGGCCGGCACGGCCACCGTGACGTACGCCGTGTATGCGTTTGACCTGGGGACCAGCCGGAGCCACCTGGATGACACCCACGCCTACTGGAACGGCGGCACGCTGTTTTTCTACCTCGACGACGGTGACGGCGGCAAAGAGCGGCCGGTTCGTGTGCGCGTGCGGGCGCCGGACGGCTGGTATGCCTCCACCGCGCTGGCGGGCAACCCCGACGACCCCATGCAGTTCCATGCGGCGAACTACGACGAGCTGGTGGACTCCCCGGTGGAGGTGGGCACGCACCGCCGGTACACGTTCACGGTGGATGGCAAGCGCCACACCATCGCGATGTGGGGCGAGGGCAATCAGGATGACGCCCGGCTGGTGCGCGACACCCGCCGCATCGTCGAGGCGGAGGCCCACCTGTTTGGCGGACTGCCGTATCCCCACTACACCTTTATCTTTCACCTGGCGGAGCGGGCTACGGGGGGCCTGGAACACAAAAACTCCACCACCTGCGGATTTGAGCGGTTTTCGTTTCAGCCAGCCGCACGCTACCGGCGGGCCCTCTCGCTCATCGCCCATGAGTTTTTTCACCTGTGGAACGTCAAGCGCATCCACCCGGACATGCTGGGCCCCTTCGACTACACCCAGGAAGTGCACACGCATCTCCTCTGGGCCCTTGAGGGCTTTACCAGCTACTATGCCGCGCTGCTGCTCAAGCGCTCGGGTCTCTATTCCGCCGCGGACTATCTGGAGGCGCTGGCGGAGGACGTGAAGCGCTACGAAAGCCAACCCGGCCGGTTCGTCATGGATTTGGCGCGGTCGTCGTTTGACACGTGGCTCGGGGAATACCATCCGAATGCCGACACCCCCAACCGAGCGATGTCCTACTACCTGAAAGGCAGCCTGGTGGGGCTGGCCCTCGATCTGGAGATTCGAGGGCGCACCGGCGGCCAAAAGTCCCTCGACGATGTGCTGCGCCTGCTGTTTCAGCGCTATGGCCAATACGGCCGGGGCTTTCCCGAGCCCGTGTATCAAGAGGCGGCCGAAGAAGTGGCGGGTGGCTCCCTGGCGCAGTTTTTTGGCCGCTACATCAACGGGGTGGATCCCCTGCCGCTGGACGCGCTCCTGGCCACGGCCGGGCTCACCCTCACCCGGCAGACCGCAGATCCGGACGGCTCCAGCAGACGCGCCCGGCGCCCTGACGCGTGGCTGGGTATCATCAGCGGCACCGAGGGCGGCCGCGCCGTCGTCCGCACCGCCTACGACCCCGGCCCCGCCGCAGGCGTGCTGGACCCGGGCGACCAGTTGGTGGCCCTCAACGGCTGGCGGATTCCCAGTGCCGAGGCGCTGGCCGAGCGCGTGCGCGCTGACCATCGGCCGGGGGACCAGATCGAGCTGACCCTATTTCGCCGCGACCGCCTCATCCCGCGCAGGCTCGCCCTGGGAACAGCCCCACCCAACCAGTATCGGGTGGAGCGCGTGGCGCATCCCACCCCGGCGCAGCGGGCAACCTACGAGGCATGGTTGGGATCGGAGTGGGCGCGCGATGACACCGAACGGTCGTGACGGCCCGCCCCGCTGCGACTGGGCGTGGAGCGACCCGCTGTCGCTGGCGTATCACGACGAGGAGTGGGGGGTGCCGGTGACCGATGACCGACGCCTGTTTGAGTTCCTGGTGCTGGAGGGCGCGCAGGCGGGCTTAAGTTGGCGCACGGTGCTGGCCAAGCGGGAGGCTTATCGGGAGGCGTTTTTGGGCTTCGACGTGGAGCGCATTGCCCGATGGGGCCCGGCGGACGTCAACCGCCTGCTGGCCAACCCGGGGATTATCCGCAACCGGGCGAAGCTCGCCTCCGCCGTCCACAATGCCCAGCGCACGCTGGAGCTGGTGGCGCGCACCCACTCGCTCAGCGCACATCTCTGGGATTTGGCGGGCGGGGCCCCGCTCATCAACCGGTGGGAGCGCGCCACCGACGTCCCCAGCCAAACCGACCGCTCCATCGCCATGAGCCGGGACTTGAAGCAGCGCGGGTTTCAGTTTGTCGGCCCGACGATCTGCTATGCCTTCATGCAGGCCACGGGCATGGTCCAGGACCATTTGGTGGGATGCTTCCGCCACGCGGCGCTGTCGCCCGCCGAGGGGTAGCGGCCAGCACCGCGATGGGGACCCGCGACCGGGCACGAGGCGCCGCGCGGTCTCGGCCCATATGAGCTGGCGTGGCGGTGCGCTATCATGGCGAGAGAGCGGTCGGGCCCGCCAGCGCTCGGCCACGTCATGAACATAGCTGCCACGCGCTCCGGTAACTCGGGGACAATCCGAATCCCCCGCGAGAGGATGTTGCCTGCGATGGATCCCAAAAGCCCTGCCCCGCGATACCAGGACATCACGTTTGACCACATTGCCCAGTTTCCCAAGCCCGGATTCGTGGTGCCGACGCAGATCCAGTTTGCCCCCGATGGCCAAAGTGTGTCGTACCTGCTGCCCCAAGAGGACTCTCCCGCCCTGCAGCTGTGGGTGTACGACCTCACCCGGGGCGAGAGCCGCATCGAGGCGGCGCCGCCGTCACCGGGTCAGTATTCGTTGGAAGAAGAACTGCAGCGCGAGCGCGCCCGCATGATGTGGGAGGGATTCACGGGCTACCAGCACGTGGGCGACACCTGGCTGCTGCGGCATCAGGGAGCCCTCTGGATAAAGCGGGGCGCGGGGCCCGTCACCCGGGTGGAGGGCTCGGACGGCGCACGGGACCCGGAGCTGCTGCCGGACGGCCACCGGGTCGTCTTTGTCCGCGGCAGCGACGTCGAGCTGTTGGATCTGGACACCGGCACCTACCGGCCACTCACCACGGGCGGCGGCGGCGCCATCACCCACGGGGTGGCGGAGTTTGCCGCCGAGGAGGAGCTGGGAAGGCACCATGGCTACTGGCCCCGCCCCGACGGCGCTTGGCTCGCGTTCGAGGAAGTTGACAGCAGCGAGGTGCCCTTATATCCCATTACCCACCAAGGCGGCGACGAGGTGTGGCTGGAGCAAGTGGCGTACCCCTTTGCGGGACGGGCCAACGTGCGCTGGCGCCTGGGGCTGGTCCGCATGGACGGCGACAGCACACCCGCGCCCCACTGGGTTGAGGTGGACTGGCCCGATGGGTACATCGGCCGCGTCCAGTGGACACCCGCCGGGGAGCTGGCCGTGCTGTTTCTGGCGCGGGACAACCGGTCATTCGAGTGGTGGCGCATAGACCCGGCCACCGGCCAGGGCCAGCTCTGGTGGCGCGAATCCGGCGACCCATGGGTCAACCTGCCGCACGGACTGGTGTTCCTAGATGATGGGGGCGTCGTGTACGACAGCGAGGAGACGGGGTTTCGCCACTTGTACCACCGGGCGCCCGACGGGCAGGTCACGGCCCTGACCAGTGGTTCCTTTGTGGTCACGGAGCTCCATCGGGTCGACGAGGCTCGCCGTGTGGTGTATTGCACCGCCACCGAAGCCAGCCCGACCGAGCGCCAGGTTTACCGGGTGAGCCTTGACGGAGGCGAGATGGAGCGCGTCACCACCGAGGCCGGCATCCACGTGGCGGTGGTGAGCCCGGATGGCCGCTGGCTCGTGGACCAGGTGTCCACGCGCCAGCATGGGCCCCAAACGCATCTCGTGAATCTGCAGCAGCCTGGCGACCGCCGCCTCCTGCACCAAGACGTCGGCGCCACGGCAGCAGCGCTGGGGCTCACGCCGCCCGAGTTAGTGACCCTCAAGGCCGCCGATGGCGAAACCACGCTCTACGGGGCGGTGTATCATCCCAAGGACCGCCCAGCCGGACAGAAGGCGCCCGTCGTCGTGTCGGTGTATGGCGGCACGCATGCCCAGACCGTGACCGACAGCTGGATGCTGACGATGGACCTCCAGGCGCAGTATCTCGCCCAGCACGGCTATCTGGTGTTCAAGCTGGACAACCGCGGGATGTACAACCGGGGCAGCCGGTTCGAGGGCGCCCTGCATCGGCGGTTCGCCACGGTGGAAGTGGCCGACCAAGTGGCCGGCGTCCGCTGGCTCGTGGAGCACCATGGGGCGGATCCCGAGCGCGTGGGCGTCACCGGGTGGAGCTACGGAGGCTACATGACCCTGATGCTGATGATGCAGGCCCCGGACGTGTACCGGGCTGGGGTCGCAGGCGCGCCGGTGACCGACTTCCGCGGGTATGACACGGCCTACACCGAGCGGTACATGGACACGCCCCAAGACAATCCGGACGGCTACCGGCACGCCACCGTGATGGAGCACGTGGCCCACTTGCAGGGTGACGTCCTGATCGTGCACGGCATGATTGACGAAAACGTGCACTTCCGGCACACGGCCCGCCTCATCGAGGCCCTGATTGCCGCCGACAAGGACTTTGATCTGGTGGCCCTGCCTTCGTCCCGGCACTCCGCACGCGGCGAGGCCGTCAACCGCTACCGCGCGCGGCGCACCCTCGAGTATCTGACGCAACACGTCTGAGGGAGCCCCAACCCGTTAGCGCCCCGCGCGTCTGGTGCGCGGGGCGGTAACGCGTCTCACCGCTCTGGGGCGGCCCAGCATGCGTGAGTCGCCCCGCTCAGTCGTCCTCTTCTGCCAGCGGCACCGCCCGACGCGGGCCGTCGGACACCCGCGTGAGTGCGTACCGGTATTCGTGACTCGCCGCGCCTTTGAAGAAATCGGCTTGCGGGAGGAAGGCGACGCGGGCAAACCCGAGGCGCTCCAGAAGCCGCCGCGACGGCACGTTGCGGACGTCGAGCGTGGCTTCGATGCGGGCCACCTCGGTGTGATGCCAGAGCCAGGCCACCAGGGCGGCCACCGCCTCGGTGCCATAACCGCATCCCCAGAACGCGGACCCCAGCAGGTACGCGATATCAGCGGTGCGGCGTGCAGGATGGACCGTCGCCTGTACCGTCCCGATGACCTGGGAGGGGCTTCGGGTCCAGACGGTGGCGTTCAACCACTGCTCATCCGCCGACTCATCGGCGGGGCCCCTCAGATACCGAGCCCATCGCCGCCCCAAGGCCGCGGCATCACACGGCGGGTCCTCCGGGATGAATGCATAGACCGCCGGATCGGACAGCGCCGCGCAGGCAGCGTCCACGTCCGTCAGGTTCAGGGGCACCAGCCGCAGACGCGGGGTGTCGGCAGCCACGCCGGTGCTGCTCACGGCTATCCCCGCAGCTCCTGGCGTTCACGCTTCTCCGCGTACATCGCGCCATCGGCGGCGGCCAACAGGTCCGACAGCCGCGCCCCCTGGGGCGCCCAGCCCCACCCGAGCGACATCTCGACAGTAGGCGGCGGGCCCGCAATGGCGGCCCGGATGCGCTGCAGGAGGAGCGCGCCGTCTTCCGGCTGCGCGCCTGGGAACAAGAGCGCCAGCTCGTCGCCCCCCAGCCGCACCACGAGATCTCCAGCCCGGCATACGGACTGCAGCCGGGCGGCCGTCTCCCGCAGCAGACGGTCTCCGGCGTCATGCCCGAGCCGGTCGTTGATGGCCTTGAAGTGGTCGAGATCGACATACACGGCCCCCATGGGGCCATGGCCCAGGCGATCCCTGCCGAAGTGCTCGCCATAGCCACGGCTGGCCGCACCGGTCAGCGCGTCCCGGTTCAAGCGGGTGTGGTTCCCCAGCGACAAGGTCCGCAGGTCGTACCAAAGCACCGCGCCCAGCGCATAGCCGCCGACCCACAGATAGGGGGGCAGAAGGACATGTGGGGTGGAAGCCGCGCCTGCGCGCACAAAGACCACCAGCACCAGCGTCCACAGCACCAGGTACAGCGCGAAGTGCACGCGCCGCTGCTTCACCGCGCCCCACACCGCGCTGGCCGCCAGGGCCAGCCAGAGGCCGCCAAAGCCTATCCCCACCGCCAGCGCCAGCCAAGCGGGCAGGGCCGCCACCCCGAGCCACAGTCCATCCGGGAGCTGAACCAGGCCCGGATACCAGGACGCGAGCCCGGGAAGAGCGCTGGCCACCAGCCACGCGGCTGCCGCCCCCCACGGCACCACCAGCCACCGCCCCAGGGCCAGCCCCGATCGGTCCAGCGTCCGCTCCAGCAGCGACACCACCATGAGCAGCGCCGCTGGGAGATACAGGTGCCACCAGACAGCCGCCGCAGCCTCGGACGGGCTGGCCATCCACAAGCTGGCCACCGTCCAGAAGGCGGTCCGCGCCACGGCCGCCCGCAGGAACAGACGACCCGCTGGGCCCCAGTGGCCCGTCCAGTACACAAGACCCAGGCCTGCCAGCATCGCGCTGGCGAGCGCCAGCACCAGCGACGGCATGGCGATGATGGGGATAGCGACCGTGGACAAGACAGTTGGCATGGCCACCTCACAGTTATGGGTCGACGCCACCACCAGCAGCCGTACGGCATCAAGTCCTTGGCTCCCGTTGGCTGCCGTTGGTTGTCGTTGGCTGGCGTTGCCTGAGTTTAACCGGTGGCCCCGAAAATTGCACGCGGGCCGCGCGATTAGGGACGGGCGCCGCGCCACGGCCCCAGCGAAGTGGTGTATCATCGCTTTCATCAGATTTTTATGCAGACCCGCGTGACCTCTGGGGTGGCAGCGAGTGTTGCCGTCCTCGTCCAGCGATTCGTAGCATCCGTGGCGTGCACCACGGCGGCCACCACATAGTCGATGCACCAGGGGGGCGACGGCATGGCGAAGACGGCCAAGCTATCGGTAATCATTCCGATCTTCAATGAAGCGGCCACGCTGGAGACGCTGCTGGCGCGTGTGCGGGCGGCGGCACGCACCATTGAGGGCATCGACGCGTTTGAGATCATTGCGGTGGACGATATGTCTGTGGACGACAGCCCCACCATCCTGCGCGAGCAGGCCCAGGCCCACCGCGACATGCTGGTGGTGCTGAAGCGCGTGAACCGCGGCAAGGGCAGAGCCATCCAGGAAGGCTTGAAGTACGCCACCGGGGACATCATTTTGATCCAGGACGCGGACTTGGAGTACGACCCGGCCGACTACCCTCGGCTGGTGGCGCCCGTGCTGGCGGGCGAGGCGTCCGTGGTTTATGGGTCGCGCTTCTTGGGGAAATCCGTCCGCATGCGCCCGCTCAGCCGGCTCGCGAACCTGGCGCTGACGGGCCTCACCAACCTGCTGTACGGGACGCGGCTCTCCGACATGGAAACATGCTACAAGGTGTTTCGCGCGGATTTGGTGCGATCGATCCCGCTCCACGCGCGTCGGTTTGACTTTGAGCCTGAAATTACCGCCAAAATCCTGCGCCGCGGCGTGTCCATCCTGGAGGTGCCCATCAGCTACGATAGCCGCACCAAAGAGGAGGGCAAGAAGATTGGCTGGCGCGACGGGCTCCTCGCCGTGGCCGCGCTGGTGCGCTACCGTGTGTCCACCAAGGGAGAAACCGCCGCAGAGGTGGAGGTCCTGTGGCCCCGCCTCCCCCAGTAAAAGCAACAGGCTCACGACCGCACAACCGGCGCGCGTCGCCAAGCGTTAGGTGTGACAGGGATTGCTGCGCAGCAACCCTTTGACATCACCTGTCGTGCTTCAACCCAAGGGGGCTCTACATGAATGCCTTATTGAAAACCCGCTGGCCGGCATGGGCTGCGGTTGCGGCCATTGCCGTCGTGTGGCTGGCCGCTCATCTCACCGCCTTTTTGTCGGCCGGCAACCTGTTCAACGCCGACGCGGCCATTGCGGGCGTGCAGGCCTTCATGCTGGCCCAGCAGGGCTTGTCGCACTTTCCCATCTTCCTGGCCAATCAGTCGTACATGGGCATGGCGCCGGCGTGGGTGGCCGCCGGCTTGGCCAAGCTGTTTGGGCCGCACCTGTGGACCCTGACGCTCGGATGGGCGCTGTTTGGAGCGCTGGCGTTTGGCATCCTCATTGATGGGCTCGATCGGTATGTATCCCGCAGGGCCGCCTTGGTCTTCGTTCTGCTGGCCATGTTTCTGGCGCTGGCCCCGTTGAACACGCTCCGCCCATCGGGCCATGTCATGGGTTTGTTGGGCGCCGCCATTTTGCTGCGCTGGATCCTGAAGTATCGGGACATCCCATCGCTGCCGGTATCGGCCGCCAGCTTTCTGGGCTTTGGCCTCGTGCTGGGGTTCTTTTGGTATTCCGACGAAATTGTCGTGTCGGCGCTGATTCCCTTCGCCGTCATGATTGTGTGGGCTTTTCTCCAGCGGCCGCGGCTGGCGGCGGCAGTCGCGGGCGTCCTGGGCCTCCTGGTGGGCTATCTGCCCGCCATCGCCTACCGGCTCCAGGGCGGCAAAATCGTCCTCCACGCCGGCATCACCACGCTGGCCCACATCGTGCCCAACGTCCGCATCATGTTGCAGGCGTTCGCCTGGGGCATCTTCTCGATTCCCTACGCCAGCCACCCGGCGGCCATCGCCACCGGGCTCGCGGTGCTGGCGCTGTCCGCGGCGTTCCTGTTCTGGACGCCGTGGGGCACCCTGGGCACGCGGGTGCTGGTCATCTCGCCGCTGTACGTCAACATGGTGCTGTATGCCGCCAGCACCATGCCCATCGACATGTACAGCATTCGCTACCTGTACCCAGGCCTCTACACGCTGGGCATCACCACGGCCATCTTCCTGGCGGCAAACAGCCAGGTGTGGCTCAGGACGGCCGCGCATGCCGTTCCCGTGGCGGCACTGGTCCTTTTGGCGGCGCTTCTTTACGACGGCCACAGCTTCGTGGTGGGGGTGACCCACGCCGGACCCGACGCCACGGTGCGCGCCACCCGTTCTGAGGCCAGCTGGCTTCTGGCGCACCACGACACCACCGGGTGGGGCTACTACTGGGATGTGTACATGCTGGACCTCATGGGCTACCCTCATCTGGCCTATGCGGCCAACACGAATCTCAACATTCCCAGCGTGGCCCGCCAAGCGGCGGCGTACTGCCGGCGCCGCGGCACCTGCCCCGTGATTTTGAATGCCAAGCCCGCCAGCGCGGTGTATCAGGAAACCGCCACCGCGTTTTCCTCAGCATCGCTGGGCGCGCTCCAGTACGTGAGCCTGCTGCAGCACGCGCATGGGTATTACGTCTACCAGGCGGAGTCGGTCCCCACCTCTTCGTCTTGACGGCGGGCCCGCTGGCACCGCACCGGCTCATGCTCGCCAGCGTGCCTCATCCCTCGCCGCCTGGTCGAGGCGGGGCAGCGGCCCCGGCGCCATCACCTGGTCCCAAGCCGCCCGCATTTGGCGCGCGGCCCGCGCGGGCGGCATGGCGCCGACGCCGGTGCCGAGGCCCGGGCAAAACACCTGGCGGATCGGGTCGGTCGGCATGCGCGCGTTCCATGTCCGCACCGCCAGCAGGACCGCCCGAAACGCCAGGTACGCGTTCAGCGACGTGGCCACCACCTGCGGCGTGCGCATGGTCGGGGCACACACCAAGTGCGTATACGGCCCTTCCGGCGTGGAAACCACCAGCGCCTGACCCACCGGCAACTCGCCCGCGGCGTCCTGCGTGATGGCCGCCCGGACGCGGCGGCCAATGTCGAGGGTCCGACCGTACGCCCAGGTTATGCCCAAGTCCAACCCACCCGTCATCCACCCAAAGCTGTTGGCGGGCGACACCAGCGCCTGCTCGCGGGCCTCAGACAAAATGTCGCCCACCTGGATAGACACGGGCGTGCCTCGAAAGGCCCTCGTCCACGCGTCGGCGAGGTCCTGGGGCCCCACCAGCGCCACGCGGAGTGGTCCGCTCATCACTGTCCCTCCTCGCATGATGGCCTGACGGCCTCCGGTCCCGGCCCCCTCCCGCAATCCACCACCGGGGCTATCCTCCCGCCCGAGGCAGTTGGCGGGCCAGCGCCGCGGGCAGCGGGCTCGCGTCGGCCGCCAGCGCGCACAGGGCATTCACCACGGCCAGCGGCGCCGGGTCCATCGGCCGAGAGGCCAGCAGAGCCGGATGCGCCACCAGCACGGCCAGCGCACGGGCCCGCGACACCGCGACGTTCAGCCGGTTCAGGTTCAGGAGAAACTCCGGGCCCTGCCCCACCCGCTGCGCGTCGGCGGCCGCCGTGGTATAGATGGCCACGGCGGCTTCCTGGCCCTGGAATTTGTCCACGGTGCCGATGCGGCTGCCGTCGGGCAGCATCTCCGCCAGGAGATTCACGTGGCGATTGAACGGCGCCACGACCAAGATGTCGTCGGCAGACAGCGGCCGCGTGACCCCCGCGGCGTCTGTCCATGTGCCCTGCCGCAGCGCCCGAACCAGCGCGGCCACTGCGGCCGCTTCTTCTCGGGAGGCGGAGTCGTTGTGAGCCGCTCCCTCCACGGGGACATACCAGAGCCCGGCTGCGTCCTCACCCGCGACGTGGATGCGCTGCTGCTCCAGACCGGCCACACCCACTAGGCGCCCATCATAGGCCAGGCGGCTGATGAACCGCGTGATGGTCGGATGCATGCGGCGCGTCTGCTCAAGAAACAAGCCGCGATCCCCGTCAATCACCGGCTGGGGGCCCACCACGTGGCTCAAGGCGGAGCCGCTGCTGCCTTCGGGATGGGCCGCGAGCTGCGGCTGCTGCAGCTGCTGCGGATCCCCCAGCAGGATGATGTTCCTCGCGGCGGTGGCCCCCGCCAGCGCATTGGCCAGCGGGACTTGGCCGGCTTCGTCCACCACCAGGTAGTCCAGCGTGCCGTCCAGCGCCTCCCGGGCAAACAGCCACGCGGTCCCAGCCACCAGGTTCACCTGCCCCCGGCGGACATCCTGCTCGACCCGGTAGTTGTTGCTGGTGCTCTGAATTCCGCGCCCGGCCGCCTGATTGGGTCCGCTGACTTTTTGAAGGCCCCGCACCAGCCCGGGGGGCGCCGCATCCACAATGGCCTCCAGCAGATTGCTCACCACTTTGTGGCTGGGGCCCATCACGCCCACGGAGTGGCCCTCGGCCAGCAGGCGGACCACCACCTGGGCGCCGAGATAGGTTTTCCCGGTGCCGGGCGGCCCCTGGACGGCCAGAAAGCTGTTGTCCAGATCGAGGGCCAGCTCTTGGGCGCGCGCAACCATGTCCTCCGGCAGCCCGGGGTCGCCGAAGCCCGCGGCCTGTCGGGCAGCCGACCGCCACGACGGAACCTCGCGGCTCAGCACCTGCCACGCCGCCCGATACCGCGTGCCCCCGCGGTCCAGTGCCCCCCGAAGGCGCTCAAGCGCGACGACAATTGCGCCAGCCTCCACGATGGTGCGGCTGACTAGGTGCTGGGGGTGGGGAACTCCTGCAGGGCGGCCCAGCGCCACCGTGCCCGCCAGCAGATCCACCTCGGTCAGCACCCCAAGCCGCCGGTGCGTTTCCGCATCCAGCACCTCGGTGCCGGCGTTCACCTTGACGGGCTGCAAGGGGTCGAACCGATACACGTCGCCCAGCCTGGGATCCCGGCGCACCCACTCCAGGTGGGCAATGGCTTCGGGGTCGTCGTGCAGCTCCTCTGGCGTGGCGCGCTTGCGCTGCTCCAAGGCGGCATGCGCACTGCGCTCCTCGCGCCAGTGATACTGAAGCAGATGGCCCAGCGTCTGGCGGCCCACCTCGGGCGAGGCCAGCAAGTCCGACACGTCCAGCAGCTCCGTGGCGGGGCCATCCTCCTGCCAAGGCTCATACCGAGCCCCGCGATGCTGCCGCCTCAAATCGATGAGCCACTGGTGGAGGCCCCAGAGCGAGCGGCACTCCGCCTGGTTGTAGGCCTCAAGCGCCATGAGCCACTTCGCGTCGCCAGTATCCTGCCAGCTGTGGTAGTAGAGGGGCGCCCGCGCCCCGTCCATCGTGTCGGGGGCGCGCGGGGGCACCACGTGGGCGTAAAACGCCTCGACGTCGGGCAGGGCGTAACTTTCCGCCGACACCAGCACCACCCGGCGCAGCACCCGCTGGAGGTCCACCAGCACCCCGGCGCGCAGCAGTGCGTCCAGCTCGCGCTGGCGCGCCGCGCGGGCGCCCATGAGATACTCCAGACGGGTGCGCACGCCGGGCCCATAGTGATACACGTGCATGCCCGGGTGCTTGGCCCGCTCGCCGACAATCACGTCCACGACCTTTTGAAAGCCTTCCTGCTCCTTCTCGCGGTCGTGGGCCCACCCGTAGTTCCACTCTTGGCCCTCGTCGCGGCCCGAGATCCACCCCCAGAGATACGCCTGGGGACCGTCGGGCGCCCACGGGTCCTCCTGGATCGATAGAAACAAGTCGCCCGGCGTCGGATCCGGCAGGATGCGAAAGCCCCGGTCGGCATCGGGCAGGACTTCGTGGTGGGGCGCGCCGTCGGCCCGCTGCCGCACCTGGAGGCGCGCCTGGCGGGCCCAGCGCTGCAGCGCCGGGCGGCTCATGCCCTCCACGACCCGATCCTCGGCCAGCGAAGCCAGCTCCGCCATGGTCGCCACGTTGGCCGCCCGGAGCTTCGCCACGTCTCCGAGGCCGGCGCCGCCCAAAAATGCCACATGGTCATCGCGCCGCCGGATGTCATCACAGGTAGGCCGCCAGTCGCAGTGCCGGCACGCCGGCACCGGCTCCGGGTACACCGCCGCCGAGGCGGGCCCCGGAGCAATCCACTCCAGCAGGCGCTGCTGGGCGGCCTGCACATAGGCTGAAAAGCGTTCGGTGGGCAGCGGCTCGGTGTCCCCATTGCCCAGCGCAATGTGAAAGCGCGGAGCCGTCACGCCTTGCACGTCATCCAGCATCAGGGAATAGAGCGTCAGCTGGGCCACCGCCTCGCCCCGCGGCCGGGTGGCCAGCTTGGCATCAATCGGCTGGTAGTGATAGGCGCCAAATCGGCTCTCGCCCTCGTCGACCCGGATGAGAAAGTCCGGCCGGCCCGTCCAGGGCGGGGCCCACAAATCGCCCTGGTCAATCGCCGATACGCCTTGGCGCATGGCTTCTATGGTGTCGGCCCGGCGCTGTTCGGCGCTGGTGCCCGCAATGGCTGTGAGGTCCGGATGCGCTTCGGCCAGCTGCTCCCGCACCCGCTGCTCATGCGCGAGGCCCTGCTCGGCGACAAACTCCGCCAGCTCGTCGCGCGGCGGCGGCTCCACGAGCGCGTGGCGAGATTCCCGGTTGAGTAGGAGCTTACGGGGGCACGCCATGAAATCCACCAAGTCGCTGGCGCTAAATCGATCCTCGCTCTGGTCCATGTCCACCGCTCCTTTGACTGCCCATGGTGATACGAAAGGTCGCCGCTCAGAAGCGCCGGGTCCGCCGCGGCGGGGCGGCCGCCACCGGCTGCGCGGCGCGCACCCGCGGCGGCCGGTGCGGCTGCTCCAGCCGCGACAGCCGCCGCCAAGTGGCGGGATGGGATGCCCACACGGTGTTGGTCACACTGCGGCCGGTGAAGCGCGGCGGCGTGATGCGCTCCAGCGCAGACGCCAGCGCCAGCCGATAGCCATGCCGGCTGGCAAACGCATCGGCGTCATATTCGGACTGGCGGCAGTACACCGCCCACATGGCCCACACTGTGAGCGTCATGCACGCCGCCGCCAGCGCAAACCCCAGGACCAGAAGCGCCAGGCCGGCACCCTGGTCGCGCCGGCGGCCCCCCGAGAGGGCACCGCCCACCAAGATGCCCAGCCCGATCCACGTTGCCAGCCACCCCAGCGCGTTGCCGGCCGTGCTCATCAGCGACAAGCCCCCGGTCATAACACTGTGGCCCCCGCGCAGGTGACCCAGCTCATGGGCCAAAATAGCCTCCTGCTCATCGCGCGGCAGCCCGAACCAGCCTAAGGTGACCGCCACGTGGCGCGTGCCAAGCGCAAACGCATTCACCGGCCGGACCCGAATCACGTGCAGCACCACGGGCCGCTGATAGCCGGTCCGCCCCCGGACGGCGGACAGCACGCCCGTCAAATAGGCGCGCTGGGCCGCCGTCGGGGGCCGGCACCCCGCCAGCCACGCCAGCACAGACTGCCCAGGGGGGGACAGCCCCACCAGCACCAGCGCGGCTTCGGCGCCAAACCCCACCGCCACCGGCGCGGCACTGACTGAGCCGGCCAGAAACGTCAGAAGCAGCGCGTTGTAGCAAAACACCAGAGCTAAGATGGCCGCGAGCAGGGTGTACCACAGCCCCCGCCCCACAAAGCGCACGGCCCGCCCCACGTCCATCCCCTCCCATACTGAGTAAGTATATCATACACTATCCGACATTAGAGCGTATGTGGCCGAAAGCAGGGGGTTCTCCACGCAGGTGCCCGGTTCCTGGCGATGGCTCCGCCTACCCCACCACTCTTCCCGCGATTCGGGCAACCGGGCCTAGGACCGGGAGGGGCAACATCCACTCAACCTCCACCGGCTCGCCAATGGACACGACCGGCTGGCCAATGGCGTCCTTCGGCACGAGCAACACCATGGCAAAGCGCTCGGCGCCATGGGCGGGGACGGAGCGGGCCTCCTGACAGTTCAGGCGATACACCGCCACTTTCCGGTGGACACGCGCTCCAGATAAGACGGACAAGGCACCAGGCGAATGGGCGAGGCCGTGGGATTGGCCAACGTCAGCGTGTAAGTCAGCGCCGGCTGCCCTGCCACCCTGGTGAGCGTCAGCGGTCCGGATAGCGACGGCTCAAGATGCCCCACCGGGCCGGGATTGAATGCGGGTGTCGGCTTATTGGTGTAGAACGGGCTGGCGGAGATGCCGCATGGCAGCGACAGATGCAGCCCGGACACCGTAATACTGCCCGTGGCGGGGCCGTGCGCCGATGTTCCCACGGTCAGCCGCACCGCCTGATAGACACGCCCCGGGGGAACGACCCCGCCCGGATTGCTGGGACACGCCACCAAAGCGTCGATGCGCTCCACCACCTGCCCGCCCGGGGGCGTCGCCACCCGGTCCCCGTATGAAGGCATCGGCCGCACCGGCCCCGTGACCGGAGCCAAGCCCAGCCCCGTGGCCACCACGGAGGTGGGCCCCCACGCCACGCACGCCCGCGGCCCCGCGTTTTTCAGCACCACCTCCACGCCGTCGTCCTGCGTGGCCTGATTCGGTCCCACCGACACCACTTGCAGGTTCTGCGGCTGACACGCGGGAGCACTCAGCAGGGTCGGAGCCGCGGCCACCCGCATACCTGCCTGAGGCACCTGACCCGCTAAAGCCGCCCAGGGGACGCGGCGGCCGTGGCCGCCGCCCTGTGCAGCCCCGTGTGGGACCGTGCCGCAGCCCACGAGCGCACCCAGCGCCATCAGCCACAGGAATCTCACCGCTCGCTGCGTCACCCGGGCACCTCCTGCGCCATCCGTTTGTGGATAAACGCCCCATTCGGCGCCCGCGTTGCAGCGGTCCTGTTAGGTGGGCGGCCAGGTTTGGCCCCACGACACCTTCCGCGCAGCCTTGAACGGCACCCGGTCTCGGGCTGTCACGGTCTCCAGGGCCGTCCCGTCCATCGTGCACAGCGAAAGCGTGATGCGCCCAGGATCGATGCGCGGGTGCCGAAGTACGCGGGCCGGCCCCGGCCGGTCCACCGGCTCGCGGGTCCACGCCCCGTAGCTGAATTTTTCATCTTCGTACGGGGCCCCTTGATTTGGCGGTGCAACTTCGTGCGGTTCACCCGGGCGGCGAAGTGGCACCAGTCCGGACGGGCCAGGGGGCACGCTTCGTCATGCGGGCACGGCGCCACCGTGCGGCCGCCGGCCGCGAGGGCCACCTCCCGCGCCGCCAGCACCCTGGCGAACCCCTCGGGGGTGCCAGGCTCCACGACCACCGCTACCGTGGCCATGGTGACCAGGCGCTCAATGAACCGAGCGCGTGCGGCCGGGGGCAGCTCTCCCAAAACATACGCCGCCACCACAAGGTCCGCGGGCTGCTGCCAATCGCCCCGGGTGACGTCTGACACCACCCAGCTCGCGCTGGGCCAGCCGGCGCCCCCACGGCCAGCATGCGGGGATCGTGCTCCACCACCGCCGCCCGCTCCACGTTTCCCCACACGCAGGAGGACGCCCAGAGCACACTACCGCGTACGTGTTAAAGTCCCGCTAGGGGGTGGCCGACGGAATGGGCACAAGGGAGACGGGCGTGCGTTCGAAATCACGCCGCTTATACGTCACGACGTGCGCCTGCAAACGAATGGCAGCTGCTGCGATGTGAGAGTCGACCAGCCCCGGGCCCCGCTGCCGCATAATGTCGGCAGCGAGGATCGCATCCTCGTAGGTGACCGGTACCATATCGAAGGCCTGCAAGATGGCATGCGTCCGGGACAGTTCCTGCTCCTTGGCTGCGCGGAGAATCTCCGACACTGTTAAGACGGAGCACGCGAGACCGCCTTGGGCGGCCAGTGCTTCCAGCCACTCGAGGGAGGCTGATTGCGCCTGAGCACCCAAATCAGCACATCCGTGTCAATCATAAAGGTCACGGAACGGGCCGCTCCGCATCTAGCCGCGACTTTCTCACAAAGTCAACAATTCCTTCGGGGGTATCGGGCATGTCCGCATAGTGCGACCACAGGCCGGCGGCTTGCCGCAGGGCATCAACTTGACGCCTCCGCGTAAGTTCTCGCGTGACCGCGTCCAGCACAAGCCGGTCCATGTCGGGACCCGCCGCGCGCATTTCTTGAACGAGTTCTTCCGGCAAAGACAACACCAGCCGTTCGAGGGCCATGCCAAATCCCTCCCTACCTTTAATTTTCGCAAACCAACTCCGTAGTGTCTAATGCGATGGTCCGCAGCGGTCCGAGCTTGCTCCACCCCCACCGCGCGCCCACCTTGCGGTCGGCGTGGCTTGTACAAAGCATGCGGGACCCGGCAAGGCTATGAGGCGCTCCCCGCTCTCCGCAGGCTGGGGTCCCCACGCCACGTCGCTGAAGACAACGAGGGCATCGGCGCCGCAGCGGTCGATGGCGGCCAAGACGGCCTCCAACGCCGCCACGCATGTGGATAAACGCCCCATCCTGCGCCCGCGCTGCAGCGGTTCTGTTAGGCGGGCGGCCAGGTTTGGCCCCACGACACCTTCCGCGCAGCCTTGAACGGCAACCGGTCTCGGGCTGTCACGGTCTCCAGGGCCGTCCCATCCATTGTGCACAGCGAGAGCGTGATTCGCCCAGGGTCGATGCGCGGGTGCCGAAGTACGCGGGCCGGCCCCGGCCGGTCCACCGGCTCGCGGGTCCACGCCCCGTAGCTGAATTTCTCATCTTCGTACGGGGCCTGGGCCCCCTTGATTTGGCGGTGCAGCTTCGTGCGGTTCACCCGCGCGGCGAAGTGGCACCAGTCCGGACGGGCCAAGGGGCACGCTTCGTCATGCGGGCACGGCGCCACCGTGCGGCCGCCGGCCGCGAGGGCCACTTCCCGCGCCGCCAGCACCCTGGCGGACCCCTCGGGGGTGCCGGGCTCCACGACCACCGCTACCGTGGCCATGGTGACCAGGCGCTCAATGAACCGAGCGCGCGCGGCCGGGGGCAGCTCTCCCAAAACATACGCCGCCACCACAAGGTCCGCGGGCTGCTGCCAATCGCCCCGGGTGACGTCTGACGCCAGCCAGCGCGCGCCGCGCACCGCCGGCGGCTGGGCACGCTGGGCCATCCGGCGCCCCACGGCCAGCATGCGGGGATCCTGCTCCACCACCGCCGCCCGCTCCAGGCTTCCCCACACGCTGGTGGTCGCCCAGAGCACGGTGCCGGGACCCCCACCCACATCCAGCAAGGTGCGGGGGTGCCAGGCGGGGCGGGCATCCGCCACCGCCGAGAGGGCGGCCACGGTGGCCGCCCACGTCGCGGGCAGGCGGGTCACCAGGTAGGCGGCGATAGCGGCAGGGGACCCATCGAGGCCGGTGGCCGGCCCGCCCTCTCGGTACCGGCGGGACAGCCGCGTGGCAGCGGCGGCCAGCTCCCGGTGCTCCACCGCCAAGGCCGCCACTTCGTCCGCGATGGCGCTCTGCAGGTCGTCCGTCAGGTTCAATGGCCTCCCCCTTCCCTCGTGTCCTGCCCGCGGCGGGCGCATGCCCCCTCCGGGGCGTACAGGGCAGCCAGCGCCGCCGCGCGCTCGTGAATGCGTTGGCGCAGCTCCGGCGGCTGCTCCACCACGGCATCCGCGCCCCATCGGGCAAACCGCTCGGCAAACAGGTCCAAGTCGGCACTTTCCAAGCGGCCGTCGAGCCAGCCCGAGCCGTCCGGGTTCACGTGGAGGTCCGGATTGCCCGCATGCTGCCGAACGCCCTCGGCCGTGAGCCGCACCCTGAGCGGCCGCCACGCGGCATGGGGCTTAACGAAGCGCTCATAGTAGTCTTCCAGCGTCAGGGCCGCCACGTCCTGTCGGGGCGGCGGGTCGTCGACGGCCTGGACCGCGTCCACGCGGTCCACCCGAAACACCCGCATGCCCTCCCGCAAAAAGCAGTAGGCGGGCACGTACCAGTACCCGTGCTCGGCAAACACCCCCACGGGTTGAATGGCGCGCGTGGCGAGCCCGCCGGGGCCCCGGTACGCCACCGCCACCACGCGCCCCTCCAAAGCCGCCGCCAAGAGCGCCTCCAGGTGCGGATGGCTGGCGCTGCGCCGCTCGGCCACAAACGCGAGGCGGCCGGCCAGCCGGTCCACGCGCGTCCGCGCCGCCGGCGCCATCGCCCGGTACAGCTTGTGGAGCGCCACGCGGGCCTCGGCCGCCACCGGCAGGGTGCCGTAATTTTCGAGCGCCTGCTGGGCAAAAAACAAGGCGGTGGCTTCGTCCACGGTGAACGACACCGGCGGCAGCACCCGGTCTCGCACGAGCTGGTAGCCTCCGTGCGGGCCTGGGCGGCTGGCCAGCGGCACGCCCACAGCCGACAGGGCCGCCAGGTCGCGCAGCATGGTGCGCCGGGATACCTCGAAGGTGCACGCCAGCTCGCCCACCGTTGCTTGAGGGCGCCCCTCCAACTCCAGCACCAGCGCCATGAGGCGCTCGGACCGCCGCACCACATCCCTCCGCCCGCAGAATACCAAATCCCCTCTGGACGGCCGTCACAATTGGTGCCCGGCTCTGTCACCATTTGCTGCTACGGTCGTTCCAACGCCGCAGCGAGCCGCGTGAAAGGGGGCCCCCGATGGGCGCGGATGGTGTCGCCACCTATCTCTGGCAGCAGATGCGCGGGGCGCGGGCACCCGTGGCCGCGATGGGTGGTGCCCTGGCTGCACGCATGGGACTCACGCTCGCCTCACCCTGGCTCGTGGGCCGCTTTTTGGATGGCGTCGAGCGGCACGAGCCCCTGTCGCGCGTGGAGCCGTGGGCCGTCTTGCTGCTGGCGGCGGCGCTGCTAACGCCCGCCGCGGCCTACGTGGCGGGCAGCCTGGCGTCGGCCGTGGAGTGGGCGGTCGCCAACCGGCTGCGAGAGCGGCTGGCCACCGCCGCCCTCGCCCTTCCGGTGCACCGGCACCGCTCCATGACACCGGGTGCGCTGGTGGAGCGGGTCGACGGGGATGTGGCCGCCCTCGGCGCGCTGCTGTCCAACCTGGGCCTCCAGGTGCTGGGGAGCGCCGGCCAGGCGCTGGCCGCGCTGGGAGGCCTCTGGCTGGTGAACTCGAGCCTGGGGCTCATGCTGGCCGGGCTGGTGACCCTGACTGCCTGGGTTTTGGAGCGGTTTCGGCGGGCGACGGTCCCCCTGGCAGAGGCGGAGCGCCAGGCCAACGCGGACGCCTACGGCTTGTTGGGCGAGCTGCTGGCCGCCCGAGACGATCTGGACGCCGGGGGTGCGGCGCCCTATGCGGAGCGTCGGCTGGCCCACGCCGCAGGTCGCTGGCAGCCGCACTACGTGCGCGCCGAGCTGTCGGCCTACGCGGCCTGGGCCTTTCTGCTGGGGGCGCTGGGCTTGGCCGATGGCCTAGTGTACCTGGTGTCCGGGCACCTTTACTTCGGCGCGCACCTGGCGCTCGGGACGGTGTACGCCGCCGTGGCATACGTCGGCCTGCTGGCCGCACCGCTCTCCTCGCTGCGAGAGCAGATTGCCGAGCTGCAGCGCGGCCAGGGCAGCCTCCTCCGCGTGATGGCGTGGGACCAGCGGCCCACGGCACAGCCCGTGGGCCGCTGCGGGCTGCCCGCAGGTCCGCTGGCGCTGGCGGTGTCGCGCGTCAGCAGGCGCCAGGGCGGTGCCCGCGGCGTCTCCGACGTCTCGTTCACGCTGGCGCCCGGCCAGCACCTGGCGGTGGTGGGCCCCAGCGGCGCCGGCAAGTCGACGCTGGCTACTCTGCTGGCCGCCTTGGCGGAGCCGGATGCCGGCACGATTCATCTGGGAGGCATCGCGCTCCGCGAGGTGGACCCGGTGGAGCTGAGGCGGCGGGTGGCCTACCTGCCCCAGACCCCCGCCCTGTTTGCCGCAACGCTGCTGGACAACGTGACGCTGTTTGACCCCACCATCCCGCCGACCCGGGTGGCCGACGCGTTGGCCACGGTGGGACTTGAGGCATGGACAAGCCGCCTGACCCTCCCGCTTGACCCGTCGATGCTGTCGGGTGGCGAGCAGGAGCTGGTGGCGCTGGCTCGGATCTGGCTGAGCGACCCCGGGCTGGTGATCTTAGACGAGCCCCTCTCCCGTCTCGACCGCGCCCACCGTGCCCAGGCGGCCGCCGCGTGGCGCAGGCTCCTCACAGGGCGCACAGCGGTCATCATCACGCACCGGCTGACCATGCTGGTGGACGGCTGGAGCGGGGACCCCGGTGAAGGGCCGACGGGCCTCGTGGATGAGGTGCTGGTGCTGGACGAGGGCCAGGTGGTGGAGCACGGAGCGCTCGGACCCTTGGCCGCCATGGTGCAGGAGCCCGCGAGCCGCTTTGGCCAACTGCTGGCCGCGGAGCGAGCGGCGGACGGGATGCGCCCGTGATGAACATGCCCGACGCGCCGCCTGGCGCCGCTCTGTGGGCCGTGATCTCGCGGCTCATCCGCCGTGATCCCTGGCGCTATGCCGCCACCGCCACCTTCTGGATGCTCTGGCACGCCTGGGCGCTCTTGCCTGGCCTGCTGGCCGCCGCATTCTTCGACACGCTGCAGCACCGGGGTCCCTTCGGGTGGGGCCTGCACGCCGTGGCCGCCGCAGCGGCGGCCGCCGGCCTGCTGCGGGCGGCCCTCCTCCTCATGGCGGTCCGCACCGGGGTTCCGCTGCACTTCCGGACACGGGCGCGAATCCAATGGGAGCTCTTGGGGTTGGTGCTCCAGCACCCGGGATCTCGGGCGTCCCGGTCGTCGGGAGGCCTGCTGTCCACATTCCGAGACGATGCCGAGCGCCTGGCCCTGGCCATCGACTGGCCGTTTGACGCGTTGGCGGGCCTGGTGTTTTGGGTCGGGGGCATCGCAATTTTGTGGAGGGTCAGCCCGCAGCTCACCCTGCTGGTGTTTCTCCCCGTGGTCACGGTGGTGAGCGTGGCGAGCGCGGCGCGCACGCGCCTCACGCGCCTTCTAGCCGGCCGGCGTGCGGCCACCACGCAGGTTACCGGGTTTCTCTGGGATCTGTGGGTCGGGCGCGACACGTTGGCCGCGGCCGGAGCCGAGGCGCGGGCGGTTGGGCACCTTGCCCGCCTGAATGTCCAGCGCCGCACGGCCGAGCTGCGGGACCGCCGCGGCCTCCTCGCGCTGGAGGCTTGTTTTTCTGGCACGGCCCAGCTGGGGGTCGCGCTGGTGCTGCTGGCCGCCGCGGCCGCGATGCAGGACGGCCGGTTCTCCGTCGGCGCCTTCGCGCTGTTTGCCACGTACCTGGTCCAGGTGGCGCAGTACCTCGGGTTTGTGGGCTACCTCATGGACTCCGCACGGGATGCCGGCGTCGCCGTCCAGCGGCTGGCGGACGCCGGACCGCCCGGATCAGCCCAAAGCCTGGGCCAAGGAACCTCCTGCGCGACGGCACCCGCCACGGCGCTCCCGCCGCTCGTGGAGTTCGCGGCCACCGTGCCCATGGGCTCCCCGGCGCCTCCCGTCACGATCCGCCTCACCCCCGGCCGCCTCACCGCCATCACGGGCGGCGTTGGCTCCGGCAAGACGACCTTGCTGCGCCACCTAATGGGATTGGGACTCGAGCGCGCGGCGGCGGTCACCTGGAATGGGATCGCCGTCGATCCGCGCCAACTGCGCCCTCCTCACGCGGCGTATGTGCCCGAGCATCCCCGGTTTCTGTCGGGAAGCCTCCGGGACAATCTCACGTGGGCCGCCGAGCCGTCCGCTCAGGCATTGGACGCCGCACTGGCACGGGCCGCGCTGGACGAGGAGATCCGCCGGTTTCCCGAGGGGCTCGACACCCCCGTCGGGGTGGGGGGCCAAGCGCTGTCGGGCGGCCAGGCCACCCGCCTCGCGCTGGCCCGGGCATTAGTGCACGCGCCGGGCCTCCTGGTGGCCGACAGCCTGACGCACGCGCTGGACGCGGACACAGAGGCGCGCCTGTGGCACAGCCTGCTGGCCCAGGGGATGGCCATCATCGCGGTGTCCACCCGGCCAGCGATGCTCGCCCTCGCAGATGACGTCATCGATCTCTCGTCCTAGCCCCTGCCGCTTGGCGGCCCAGGACCCCTTGACTCCCCCTGAACTGGGCGATTGCGGATCGGCCACCGTGATTCGGCAGGAAACCGCGGCCCGGCAGCGAACCTTCCCACAATTCTCACAGCGGCGCTCCCCGGACAGCCCAACCGGGCTGGGGCGTGCCCCACGGGGCGTGAACAGAGTGGAACTCAAGGTGGGCCGAGGCCTCCGGTACGCGGCCGCGACGGTTCAGGAAGCGCTGCAGCGGCCAACCGTGACCAGCATCGTCTTGTCTCCCGGCATTCACCGCGCGGAAACCTTGCGCCTCACCCGGTCTGTCGCAATCCGAGGCGAGCCCGGCGCCGTGCTGGCGGCCAACATCCAGGTGCTGTCTGGCCACGCGACCTTCATCGACCTGCGGTGGAGCGGGCGCTTGGAGTTGGGTGCCGCCACGTCGGCGGCCATCCTGCGCACCACGTTCACCGCAGGCCGTGCACCCGCCGGCCGGCGCACACCGGGGGAAGACGAGGTGGCGGGGGGCGACGTGTCGAGCCTCCCGCCGGCCATCTGGCTGGGACATGGCGCGCACCTCACCGTGCAGCACTGTCAGCTGGCCGCTGCCGACGCCACCCTGCTGCACCTCACGGGCCAAGCTTACGCCGAGGTGTCCGATTCCCGGTTCTGGGTTGGCGCCGCGAGTGGTCCCGTCGCGCAGGCGGAGGACAGCTCCCTGCTTGCCCTGTCCACCTGTCAGGTGGGCGACGGCGAGCCCCTGGGGCTGGGGGCGCCGTCTGCGCTGCTCTCCACGGTGGCCGGGGCCCAGCTGACGGCGCGCGCCTGCACGTTTGCGAGCGCTCGGCGGGGACTCTCCGCCAGGGGAGCCAGTCGCGTGACCCTGGCCGAGTGCTCGGCCACGGCACACACCCCGGGCGGCCCGGGTGGCCCGTGGCTTGACGTGGGCGACCACGCCGTCGTGGCGGTGGCCGGCGGCCGCTACGAGGTGGCGGCCGGCGCGGCGGCGGTTTCGGGCTGGGGCCGCCTCAGCCTGGAGCGCTTGACGGTGGCAGGCCGTGGCGGCGTGGGATTGGCCACCCAGGGCAGCGGGGTGCTGGACGCGTCGCACATCCGATTGAGTGGCTTTGACGCGCCGATGGTCGGCGCCGGCGGACAGCTTCGCGTCGCCGACGGTTGCGTGGCCGGCGGGCAGTCCGCGCTTCGGCTGGTGAGCGGGAGCGGCACCGAGGCCGTGGTGGAGCGGTGCCTGTTCACCGACAGCGGGGGACCGGCCATCCAAGTGGAGGACACCACCCGGTGTACCCTGCAAGACAGCACCGTACGGGGCAGCCGCGGCGTGGGCGTCGCTGTTCTGGGCGGCGCCCAGGCGGCGCTGCTGGCGTGTGTGCTGGAGGATAACGTTGGGCCGGCGGTGGACGCCGCGCCGGGGTCCCGCGGACGGGTGTCGCGCACCGTCGTCCGGAGCCCGGGCCAGTCGGCCATGGCCATTCACCCGGGATCGTCCATGGTGCTGGAGGCCAACGTGGTCTCGGGACCCGCCCCGTCGGCGGCCAGCGCCCCCGGTGCCAGCGCGACCCCTCCGCCAGGCCAGCGCCACTCCGGGCGCTGAGGCCCGCAGGGGAGGCGGCCCGCCCTCGAGACCGGTATGCTGGCACGGGCACCCTCCCAGGGTTGCCCTGGCGGCCCAAAGCGGCCATCCTGGCTTGAAGGGAAAGGAGCTGCCAAGTGAGCGCTATAAACAATGCCGTGGCCTTTCGAAATTTCTCTCCCACCCTCCTCGCGGATGTGCTGGGCGGTGGCCAGGTGATGGACAGTGGCATTCGACCGGTGGGATCCTTGCAGCAGATGGAGCGGGTGGTGGGGCCGGCCTTCACGGTGCGGTGCCCGCCGGGCGACAACCTCATGCTGCACGCGGCCATCTACCGGGCTGAACCCGGGTCCGTCATTGTCGTGGAGTCCGGGGACCGCCACCTGGCCCTCGCCGGAGGCAACGTGTGCGCGATTGCCGAGCGCCGGGGCATCGCCGCCTTCGTGCTGGATGGCCTGATCCGCGACCTGGCGGAAGTGCGGGCGCTGGGCTTTCCGGTGTTTGCCCGCGGGGTGATTCCGTGTGCCGCCGCCAAAGACGCCGTGGCCCCGCTCAATGCCACGGTGCACTGTGGGGGCGTGCGCGTCGAGCCGGGCGACATCATCGTCGCGGACGAAGAGGGCATCGTGGTGGTGCCGCACCGAGATCTTGATGCGGTGCGCCGGGCCGCCCAAGACAAGATGGTGGAAGAAGCCGATCTGTCCCTCGACAGCTGGGAGCAGGCGCATCGCGCCCGGGTGGAGGAGGCGCTGCGCCAGGGCGGCTTCCAGGACTAGGGCCCGTCGGCGCGCGCCGCGAGGGGCCGCCAGGCCCATGATCATCCACCCCGAATCGTCGAACCGGTCCTGCGAGGGGGCGTGGCCATGAAGGCGGCACCGCCGCTGGCCATGTGGGCGCGGTACCGGGCGCTCTTGCGCCGTCGGCCGTTTCTGCTGCTGTGGGGCGCCGGGGGCGTGTCGTCGCTGGGTGACCACTTCTTCTCGATTGCGCTGATGTGGTTTGCGTTCGCGGCCACCGGCTCGTCGCTGGAGGTGGCCGCCATTGCCGTCGTCTCGCAGGTGACCTACGTCGGGGTGGGACCTGCCGCAGGCGTGTGGGCCGATCGGTGGGACCGGCGCCGCACGCTTATCCTGTGCGATTTAATACGGGCGGCCGTGCTGGGCGTGTTCGTGCTCACTACGTGGCGAGAGGGCTTCTCGTTCCCGCTGGCGCTGGGGACCACGCTCGTGGTGGAGGCGACGGGCCGCTTCTTTGGCCCGTCGCGCACCGCCTACCTGACGATGCTGGTGGAGCCCGAGAGCCTCGTCACCGCCAATGGCCTCATGAGCGGAACGACTCAGGCAGCTGGCCTCGGGGGCCAGGCTGCCGCGGGTGTTGCCATCACGGTGCTGGGCGCGGTGGCCGGCTTTCTCATCGACGCCCTATCCTTTGCGCTGTCGGCGCTGTCCCTGGCATTCATCCGAACGGATCCGCCTCCGGGACCGCCTGGCCCGCCCGCGCGAGAGGCGTCCCCGGCACGGCCCAAGCCGCGCCACCGATTCTGGCGTGAGCTGGCCGACGGGTATCGGCTCTTGGTGGGAATCCCGGTGCTGCGCGCCCTGCTGCTGTTTGGCGTGGTTTTCAACGCGTTCTTCGCCATGATTGAGCCGGCCATGCCGGCGTATGTGCACACCACGCTGCACGCGGGCGCGTGGGCGTATGGCTTGGTGGGCGCGCTGCAGTTTGCCGGCGGACTCCTGGGGGGACTGGTGGCCGGCGGCGTGGCTGCACGCTTCCGGGCGGGCCCGATGCTCGCTATCGGCGCCGCGGCGGCCGGCCTTTTCGTGGCCGCCTGCGGCGTGCTGGCGTTCTTGCCCCTCGCGCTCGTGCTGTGGGCCGCTTGGGGGTTTTCCCTATCGATGGTGGGCGTCGTCGAGCAGTCACTGCATCAGGCACTGATTCCGCGCGCCTCCTTGGCGCGCGTGCTGGCCCTGATGTCCTCGGTGGGCATGGTCGCTATGCCGATCGGGTCCCTGATGGGCGGCTGGCTCGCCAACCAGATGGGCGCGGGCCCGCTCTACGTGGTGATCGGGGCGGGATGCCTTGCGACAGCGCTGGCGATGCTGGCGCACCCCACGATCCGCGCGGCGTCCCTTTCCCCTAGGCCCTCTCCGCCTGCGGCGGGGTGAGGCACGAGGGGACGCCGCCATGGCAGGCGGCACGCCCTGACCTATTTCCGACTATAAAAGTCGGCTTTTGCAATGGCCGCTGCCATCCTGGATGGAGCCGAGGGGCCCCATCGGCCAGGCCCTTCGCGTGGACGCCCATCAGCCCCGGCGGAATCTGGCTCCCGCGACTTGGCGCATCCCGTCGTGTATCGTGAGAGAATCGGGGGGCCGGCGGGGCGCGCGGTCCTAGAGTCTGTCCGTGCGCCGCCCCGCCGCCCACGGAATCCCGTCAAGCTATCGTCAAGGTATCAAGGGGGTTTGAGTGTGAAGCTGGCAAACATCGTCGTGAATGGAGAGCCCACGCTGGCGATTCAGCGAGGGCAGGACCTGGTCCAGGTTCCAAGGGACTACGAGGGCGCCGGTCGCCCCGTGACCTCCCTGGAGGACGTGCTGCACCGCCACCCCTTGGGATCCGGATGGGAGGAGGTTTCGGCTCTCCTGTCCCGCGACGCCCAGACGTTCTCGGTCGCCGAGCCGGGAACCTTTGCCTGGCGCCCGATCGTTGAGCGGCCGCAGAAAATCATCTGCGTCGGACTCAACTACGGAGCCCACGTCGCGGAGACCAAGAGCCACGCGTCGGAACAGCCCGTCCTGTTCAGCAAGTTTTCTAATGCGCTGGCGGCGGCTGAGCAGGACATCCCCATCCCGACGGCCACCCGGCGCCTCGACTACGAGGCGGAGTTGGTCATCGTCATGGGGCAGCGGTGCCACGAGGTGAACGCCGCCCGTGCGCTCGCATCTGTCCTGGGCTACACCACGGGCAACGACGTGTCGGCCCGGGACCTCCAGCACCGCTCCGGCCAGTGGCTCATTGGCAAGTCACTGGATGGGTTTGCTCCGGTGGGCCCGTTCTGCACGACCGCCGAGGAAGTGGGCGACCCCCAGCGCCTCCGCATTGCGCTGACGCGCAACGGCCACACGTGTCAGGAGGCCAACACGTCGGACATGATTTTCTCGTGCGCGGAGATTGTGGCGTACTGCTCCACGCTGTTTACCCTCGAGCCGGGGGACATCATCTTCACGGGTACGCCCAACGGGGT
Organism: Bacillota bacterium; assembly: GCA_021820465.1. Taxonomy (GTDB): domain Bacteria; phylum Bacillota; class Sulfobacillia; order Sulfobacillales; family JAIMBI01; genus JAJZWV01. The sequence continues at coordinate 18,049 of JAKADP010000012.1, read as the reverse complement.
CATCGCCGGGATGCCCCCCGAGGAGCAGCACTGGCTCGCTCCGGGCGATGAGATCGCGGTCACCATCGAAAAGCTGGGGACCCTGACCAACCGCTTCATCGCCAGCACGCCGCGCGCATGACTGGCGACCACGGCGCGGCGGTGGCGGCGGCCGCCGCCGCCCTGCAGGTCGGAGAGGCGGAGGCCGCCCGGCGCCAGCTGGCCACGTTGGTGGCCGAAGCCCCGGCGGACGGAGAGGCCTGGTACTGGTGGGCGGCCGCGCAGGATACGTTGGGCCGCGAGGCGACGGCCATCCCCGCGTATCGGGAGGCGCTGAGGTTGGGAACGACCCACGACGTCGAGGCTCATGCCTTTCTGGCCAGCTCCCTGGAAAAGACGTGGCGGCCCCAAGAGGCGCTGTCCCACATTGAGCGCGCCCTCGCGAGCCGCCCGGACGACGCCCTGTTCCTGACCATCATGGGCAACGTGGCCGCCGCGCTGGGCCACCGCGAGCGCGCCTGGGACGCCTACCGCAGGGCCGCGGCGGCCGATCCCCCGGTGGGCCTGGCCTGGCACCACTGGGCGCAGTGGCTCGGGGCCAACGGCCACTGGGACGAGGCGTCCGCGGCCTTCGACCGGGCGTGGGATCTGGGGTACCGGGGGTAGGTGCGAAGGCCAGCGGCGCAGCAGGCGGAGAGGCTTGGGAGGAGACCCTGGGGAGGAGAGCTGTGATGGAGAGCACCACCACGTTTGGCGTGTGCCCGCACGACTGCTACGACACGTGCGGACTTCGGGTCACCGTGGACGACGGCCGAGTCACCCGCATAGCTGGAGACCCGAGCCACCCCATCACCCAGGGATTCTTGTGCTTTAAGGTCAACCACTATTTGGACCGGCTCTACCATCCGGAGCGCCTGCTTTATCCACTTCGGCGCGTGGGTCCGAAGGGCGCCGGGCAGTTTGTGCGGTCCAGCTGGGACGAGGCGCTGGCGGACATTGGCCCGCGCCTGCAGGCTATCCGCACCCGCTTCGGTGGCGAAGCGATTCTCCCGTATAGCTTTGCCGGCAACATGGGCCTGTTGGCGTCTGACTCGCTGGACCGGCGCTTTTTCGCGGCGCTGGGCGCCAGCCGCCTGGACCGGACCATCTGCACGGCCAGCGCCGGGGCCACGGCTCGCTGGATGTTTGGCCAAAGCTTGGGCCCAGACCCCGAAACCTTGCCCGACGTGCGGCTCATCCTCCTTTGGGGAGCGAACCCGGCGGCCACCAGCGTCCACGCCATCCCTCTCTTGGACGAGGCGCGGCGGCGGGGTGCCTGGATCGTGACGGTGGACCCGCTGGCCACCGCCACGGCCAGGCGATTTGACCAGCATGTGGCGCCGGCGCCCAACAGCGACGTGGCGCTGGCGCTGGGCCTGGGCCATCAGCTCATCCAAACTGGCCGCCTTGATAACGCCTTCATTGCCGAGCGGACCGAGGGCTTCGCCGCCTATCGCCAGGCGGCGCTAGAGTGGCCGCTGGCTCGCACGGCGGCGGCTACCGGTCTTGCGCCGGAGACCATCGCCGCCCTGGCGGACCGCCTCGCCTCGACGCGCCCCCTGCTGATTCGGGCGGGCTATGGGGTGCAGCGACAGGCCCGCAGTGCCGAAGCCACCTGGGCCATCGCCGCGCTGGCCGTGATCACGGGCGCACTGGCGGACGTGGGCGGCGGGTTCCTGCACGGCAACGGCGATGCGTTTCCGCTGGCGCCGCTGGCCGTGCGCGGGACCGCCAGTCCGCCGCCGCGGTCCATCAATATGATTCAGCTGGGTGACGCGCTCACCACGCTCACGGATCCGCCGGTCGCAGCGCTCATCGTGTACAACAGCAACCCGGCTGCCACGGCCCCGGACCAGGCCGCCGTGCTGCGGGGGCTCCAGCGCGAGGACTTGTTCACCGTCGTGCATGAGCAAATGCCGACCGACACGACGCGTTACGCCGACTGGGTGCTCCCAGCGGCGATGAGCCTCGAGGTGCTGGACCTTCACACCTCCTACTGGCACCGGTACATCCAGTTGAACCGGCCGGCCGTGCCGCCCCCCGGTGAGGCGGTGTCGAACCCGGAGCTGTTTCGCCGCTTGGCGCGGGCCACGGGGCTGTCGGATCCTGCCCTGTTTGCCAGTGACGAGGCGCTGCTGGATGAACTGCTGGCCAACAGCGCCGATCACCCGTGGCTTCAGGGCATCACCCGCTCCCGGCTCATGGAGTCGCCCGCTCAGAAGATCCGGCTGCCCCAAGCCTCTCGCCCCTTCATAGACACCCCGGTGCGGACGCCGAGTGGCCGCATCCGCTTGAATCCGCCGCCACTGGCCGACCCGCCCGCCTCCGATCCCGATGCGGAGCGGCCGTTTCACCTGCTGACGCCGTCGCGGCGCGAGACCATTAAGTCGTCATTTGGCAACGTGGCCCGGGTCCGGCCCCACGAGCCTCCCACCCTGCTGATGGCCGCCGTCGACATGCGGTCACTGGGAGTGCAGGGCGGGGACTCCGTGCGCGTGCACAATGCGCAGGGCGCGACCGTGCTGACCGTCCGGGAGAGCGCCGCCGTCCCGGCGGGCACGGTGGTGAGCTATGCCGTCCGCTGGCTGGACGAGGCTGGTGGCTCCAACATCAACCAGCTCACCAGCCAGCGCCTGTCTGACTACGGCGGGGGCGCCACGTTTTACACCACCCGCGTGTCGATCACCAGCTTGGGCTGACGGCCGGTGGCAAGAGCGCGGAGCCCGGGGCTGGCCCGGGCTCCGCGCTCTTGAAGTCTATAACGGGAGTGGCGCGCTGCGGCGCCGTTCGACACAAATCGGTGTCGAATTCTTAGAGCGCCGCGCCGCTGCCTGTCCACGACCGGATCCCCATGGACCAGGCCACGTCGGCTGCCTGCTGCCACGAAACCGCCGAGGCGCCGTAGAAGCCCACGACGTGGTGGGTCAGGTTGAACAGCGAGGGGACCGCGGCCCCATGAAGCGCGGCGTCCGCCGCCTGCTGCAGCGCCACGAGATTGGCGCCGTAGAACCCGAAGGGGTGGTGGGTCAGGGCAAACGCGACCGAAGGGCCGCCGGTGGGCGCGCTTTTGGGTGCCGGCGGCGGGGCGGAGGGCACATTCACGGGCACGGTGGCCGTGTTCGTGTTGTCCGCCAGCGTCGTGTGCTGCGCCAGCGCCGTCTCGTTGATGCCGTAGTACTCGCTCGAGATGGTGTTGTAGCTGATGATCGTCCCGATAATGGGCGACCCCGCCGCCCCCACGTCGATGCCGGTGGGCTTGGTGGTCACGCCAAAGTCCGGGGCGTTGCCGCTTACGGTGTTGTACGTGATGACGTTGCCGTAGACCAGTGACCCCGGGGCATGGGTGTGAATGTCGATGCCACCCAGGCCGTTGTCTTCCACGGTGTTGCCCGTGACGACGTTCCCAGACATGCGGCCGCCGGGAACCGGCGTGGCCAAGATGATGCCAGCGGCGCCGTTGCCCTTGCTCAGGTTGTCGGCCACGAGGTTGTTGTAGACGCCCGAGTGGGCCACGTGGCTCGCCAGCGTGATGCCGCAGTCCACCGCGTTGCCTTCGACGGTGTTGCCGATGATTTTGTTGCCCGAGCTTGGGCCAAACTCATCCGTCAGATAGATGCCGCCGTCCTTGTTGTTGATCACCTGGTTGCCCTCGACCACCGAGTCGGTCGAGCTCATGAGGTGCAGCGTCTCGTAGTCAACGCCGGCAGGCGGCTTTTCCTGGTCGTTTTGCGTCAGGATGTTGTCGCGGATCTGCAGTCGGCTGATGGGTCCCTTGGCCAAGAGGCCGGCCTGCTGCGCGTTCTCAATGGTGAGCCCCTTGATCTCGGTGCCAGAGGCGCCGTTGCCCACCAAGAGAATCCCGTTGGTTTGCCCCGCCGCGTTCAGGATCGTGTTGGCGGCCGTACCCGTCGCGGGGTCCGCCTCCAGCGTCACCTGGGTCGTGATGGTCACCGAGCCGGTGTAGGTTCCCGGCTCCACGATGATGACGTCGCCGGCCGTGGCCACGGCCACCGCCTTCTGGATGGTCGCATAGGGACTGGCGCTGGTGCCCGTGCCCGTGGTGTTGCTGCCGGTCGTCGCCACATACAGCGTCGTGGGGCTGCTCGCCGCCATCAGCGGGAGCGACAGGCTCAGCAAGAGTGCCCCCGACAGCAACGTGCCTGCCCATAGGCCGCGCCATGTGACTGGGCGCGCCGCCGCCGTCGGATTGCCATCCTGTGCCATGGGTCTTCACGTCCTTTTAGTATTAGTGACGGGCGTACGCCGGACAATCTTTGTTTGCACAAGGGTGGTCAAGCGTACTTTCCCGTTAAAAGGTTAATGGCCGCTCCAGCCACCGTCAACGGTGTGGGCGGCATTGGGTCCCTCGGCCAAACTTTGCCGGTATGCGCCCTTGGCCGCGCGGCCAGCTTAGGAATTAGCGAGGCGGCCGGGCCGCCCTCACTATTCTGGAGCGAGAAGGTGCCACCATGGCAAGCATGAGCCGATCCCGCTGGCCGCGCCTTATGGGTGCGGCCTTGGCCCTCGCAGTGCCTCTGACCGCTGCGGCCTGCGGGGCCACCAATCCTGCGCCGCAGAAAAGCCCCACGTCCCGTCCGCCGGCCCATCACAGCAGTGGCGGCAAGACGGGCACAGCCAAGGCGGGCACCAAGGGGAAAAAGTCAGGCGCGAGCGTCAAGGCGCTGTCGCTCACCACCCTGCCGCCGCTCTCCTACGAAAAGAAGTTGAACCCGTGGCTGAAGCACACCCACGAAATTTCCAGCTTCATCCCGGGCATGGGGTATCACTGGGCGGCTCCCTTCCCGGGCTTGGTCCTCATGGCCAACAACGTGGATCAGGTGACCGCGGTAGAAGCGGACTTCCCCCAAAAGCTGGGCACCTACCCGTGGTATGACCCGCCGGACACGGCCCCCAATGGCGGCGTGGCATTCAACAGCGAGCACTTGTACTTCGTCCCCCCGGCGTCCATCACGCCCACGATGTCCGCGACCCTCCCGACCAATCTCGGCAGCTGGGCGTCATTCGAGATGGCCAATCCACGCCTGACGGCGACGTATGCGAAATCCCCCACCTCCTACATGGGCGACGCCGTGTACGGACCCAAGTCGGGGCCTGCCATCAAGGTGCTGGTGGCCGCGTCCGGCAAAATTGCCGGCTTCATGGTGTCTGAGCCGGCCAAGTGGGGCTGGCACCACGGCTATGCCGAGGCCAAGGGCAAGCCCGCCACATCGGCGCAGTACGGCCGGGCGTACCACAGCGTGCTGTGGCTGCTGCCCAACAAGGTGGCTCACCGCAAAGCGGGCACCATGGCCCGCGCGGCCGTGAAGCGGGCGGGCCACACCGTCAAGCACGATGGCAAAATCTTGGTGCACAAGGCCAAGAAAAGCACGAAGACCGCGGTCCACGACACCAAGCGCGGCGCCAACCAAGTGGTCAACAAAACCAAGGCGACCGCCAACGGCACCACGTAGCGCGTGGCGAGGCGACCCATCCCGGCAGCCGCGCCTTTACGCCGCGGGTGCCGGGCCTTATACTTTATTTGAGCGTTCGACCGGTTGGAGGGGTAGCGTAACTGGTAACGCAGTGGTCTTGAAAACCACCGCCCGATGAGGGCTTGCAGGTTCGAGTCCTGTCCCCTCCGCCACTCTTGCGCGCTGTCGGCACGGCGCGACTTACCTTGAGCAGGGGCGCCGCGCGTGCTACACTGCCCTTTGGCCTCGGAGGGGTACTCAAGAGGTCGAAGAGGGCGGTTTGCTAAACCGTTAGTAGGTCAAAAGCCTAGCGTGGGTTCGAATCCCACCCCCTCCGCCATTAGCATAACGTCGGAGCATGCTTGCCAAAATCCGCACGTTGGCCGTAGCCCGTCGGTCGAGTATAATGAGTCGGCAGATGCGCCCGTAGCTCAGGGGACAGAGCGCCTGACTACGGATCAGGAGGCCGTGGGTTCAAATCCTACCGGGCGCACCAGTTAAGATTGAAGCCCCGCTGGAGTGGCGGGGCGTTTTCATGTCCGCCAACCGGCCGCAGATCCGCGCGCGGCACCATGGAGCGCCACACGCCTGGACCTCGGTGGGTGTTCGTCGAGTGCTGGCTGCCGTCCGCCGGACGGGGCCCGGGCGGGCGGCTGTTCCCGTCGCTGACACCAAGGTTGGCTGCGGCCAGCTGCCGGTCAGAGGAGAACCGCCTAGCTTCCGGGCGGGAACACGGCCAAAGGTACCGGGCTCCCCGTCGGCGGGTCCGATCGACGGCCAACACGTCAGGCGCCTACCGGTTTGGACCCCAAGCGTCGACGGGCAGCCAGGTGGCTAGCCAGGACTGCGATTCCCGCCACCGTCGCCCCAACAGCCAGCACCCCCTGATTGAGCACAAGGCCAACGGTCAGCAACGCCAGAAGAACCACGCCGTACGCCCACGCCTCTTCCCACCAGCTTCCCTTCGGCACGAGAGGCCAAGCCCGCACAGCCGCCGGCACAAACGCAAGGAATGCCAACATGCCCCACGGCTGGGGTAGAACCCGGGGCACCAGCGAGCTGGCCCCCAGCGTGGCCAGCCCGAACAGCACGGAGAAACCCATCCCCCGCAGGACGGCGCGGGCGCCTTGTCTCCACTGCTCCATAGTGTTCCCCTCCGGTGCGACGTTTGTCGGACGTCTCCGTCGCCGTTCATCACCGCCACACCGACGCCTAGTATCCCGTCGTGCGGCGCCACACAAGCGCACAAGTGCGGCCTCCACCGCGGCCCAATCCCGCTCCCGCGATCCCACGCCCAATGGTTTCCCCAACGGTTCGCAGCGTCGTTTATCCGTCGCCGGGCGGTGCGGGCCAGAGGCTCTCGGCCAAGCGCAGGCGCTCCAGGTGCTGGGCAGGCGTGTCCAATGGACGAAAGCCAAACGGCTCGTAAAAGCCGGGGATGGCGGTGTCAAGCGCCACACGGCGCAGCGACACGAGGGACGGGTGCGCCAGCACCGCCGCCACCAGCGCGCGCCCCAGTCCCCGCCCCCGGTGCTCGGGCAGCACGTACACATCGCACAGATAGGCAAACTGCCCGTAGTCCGTGACGACCCGCGCGAGGCCCACCTGCTCGTCGTCCGGCGAAAATAGGCCAAAGTTCAGCGACGCCTCCAGCGTCCGCACCACCACATCGTAGGGAATGCCGTGCGCCCACTCCGACTGGCGATGCAGAAAGGCCCAAATGGCCAGCGGCTCCAGGCGGCTGCGCTCGGTGCTGATCTGGTATCCCTCGGCCAACGCCACCTGGTACGGCTCGTCGGTCATGCTTCACTCCCCCGAGGAAGCCCGCGGTCCTGGCGCTGCCGCGTCAGCCGCGCGGCGGTCTGCAGAGCGGCCACCTGGCCCCGCGCCTCCGCCACGCCCTGGCCCGCGATGTCAAAGGCCGTGCCGTGGTCCACCGACGTGCGAATGATCGGCAGTCCCAGGGTGACGCTCACCGTGCCGTAGAAGTCCAGCGTTTTGGCCGCAATGTGCCCCTGGTCGTGATACAGCGAGAGGACACCCGTATAGCGCCCGGCCTGTGCCTGGAAAAACACGGCGTCGGCGGGCACCGGCCCCGCGACGGGCAGGCCCTCTGCCCTTGCGCGGTCCACGGCCGGCCGAAGGACCTCCGCTTCTTCGTGACCCAACAGGCCATTTTCTCCGCCGTGCGGGTTCAGGGCTGCCAGCGCCAGGGTCGGGTGCACAAAGCCCAGGTCCTTCAAGAACGCCACGCACTGGACCAGTCCGTCGTACACGCGGTCCTCGGTCATGAGATCGGGCACGGCGCGGAGCGGGTGATGTCGGGTGAGAAAGAATATGTACAGCGTCCTGGTGACAAACATCGTGTAGACGCCCGTGCTGCCAAACAGCTCCGTCAGCATCTCCGTGTGGCCCGGATACGCGTAGCCACCCAGTTTGAGGGCTTCTTTGCTCAGCGGCGCCGTGGTCATCGCCTGAATGGCCCCGGCCTGGGCTGCGCGCACTGCGGCCGCAATCGCCCGGCCCGCCTCCTCCCCGCCCGCCGCCGACACCAGACCAAAGGGCGGGGGATCGGCGCGCGGCGACGTCACCACCAAGTCCAGTGTCCCCGGGGCGCCCACCGCGTCTTCGGCGCGGGCCCGCTCTACGATGCGCAGGTCACTGCCCACCACCCGCTGAGCGCGGGCCAAGACGGCCGCATTGCCAAACAGCACCGGAATCAGCTGATCTCGCGTCTCGCGATCTTGCAGCGCACGCACCACAATTTCTGGTCCGATGCCCGACGGATCTCCCAACGTCACCCCGATGCGCGGGCGCGAATCCTGCATGTGGGTCCCCTCCTCCCGACCACACGTGAGGTGGCCAGCCCTCTGGCTCTACCTTACTCCCGCGGGGTTCGCCCGCCAACGTGGCTCCCGAGAGTCGCGGACCCGATGGCCCGGCGGCACGCATGAGCACCCCCCACGAACCGGATGCCCGTGGGGGGTGTGAGCCTCTCGCGGTCAGGGATGCGCGCGGAACCACTCGAGGAGGTGGCGCAGCCGATCTTGCCGCAGCGTGGGCTTGGACAGCGCGCCAAAGCCGTGCGACCCCGGATACCGCAGAAATTCGGTGTCGACGCCAAAGCGCTTCAGCGCCACGTAGAGCTGCTCCGCCTGCTCAATGGGGCACCGCTGGTCGTCCTCCCCCGCCATCACCTGGGTGGGCGTCCGTATGTTGGGCGCGTACGCCAGCGGGGACTGCTTCCACAGGCGCTCCGGATCTTCCCACAAGTCGGGCCCCACCTCGCCGGGCGCAAACCACCACCCGATGTCGCTCGTGCCGTAGAACGACACCAGGTTGGTGACCGGCACCACCGCCGACGCCGCCTTGAACCGATTGGTGTGGCCCACAATCCACGAGGTCATGAAGCCGCCGTACGACCCGCCCGTCACGTACAGCCGCTCACCGTCAATGTCCTCGGCCGCCACCAGCTGGTCCACCACCGCCATGAGGTCGGCCATGTCGGCCCCGCCCCAGTCGCCGCGCACGGCATTCTGAAAGGCCTGGCCATATCCCATGCTGCCGCGGGGGTTCACCTGGAGGACCGTGTAGTCCTGCGCCATGACCTGCGCGTCAAAGCGGGCCGTGCGGCCGTAGGCGCCATGCGGACCCCCATGCACAAACAGGATGGCGGCTCGCTTCGCGCCCGCCTCACGCCCCGTCACATACGCGGCGATGGTCAGCCCATCCGGCGCCGCCACCGAAAGTTCCTCCGTCGCGCTCAGCTCGCCGCCGGCCCAGTCATTGTCATCGGTGAGCCGGGCGTCGTGGCCAGCCCCGTCACGCCAATGGACGGTGTCCAGGCTCCCAAGGCTGGCGGACACGTACAGCAGCGCGTCGGCGTGCGCCCCCAGCTCATAAACCACGGGGTCTGGGGTGGCCACCACCTCGGGCGCTCCGCCTCCCTCCGCCGGCCGGCGCCATATGTTCGTCCTGCCGTGCCAGGTGGCCAAGCCGTACACGAAGCGCCCCGCCACGCGCGGGCCGCCGGGCCCCGCCGGCACGTGGGTGTCGCTGGACAGCGCACTGCCAATCGCCCACTCTTCTCCGAACGGCTCCCGCACCAGTTGGCCGTCGGGCGTGCGCCGATACAGCTGCCCCACCGTCGCCGGCCCAAAGCTGCGGTCGTCGCCATAGAGCCAGACCGTCCCGTCGGCCATGGGGGCGGCCGACCCCACCGCCACCGGCCCGTGGGTGAGACGCTCCACGTGGGGCACACCGGTGAGGTTTATGCGAAAAAGGTCCGCGCGCTCCGACGCCGCCGCCTCCTCGTCCGCCAGCCGTGTGTACACCACGAAGGTCCCGTCGGGCGACAGCGCGGCATTGGCCACGTCGTAGGGGCTATCCTCCAGGACCTCGGCGGTGTCGCCGGTTATGAGGTAGAGCCGCGTCGGCTCCTCAAAGAATCCCGCGCCATCGTAGTGCCACTGCCACCGCCGATAGTGCCGCGGCCACACAGGATCGGGCCGAGACCCCTCCACCGGCCGCTTGGCCACCACCACAACGCGGCCATCGGGGAGCGGCAACACCTGGGACAAGCCCTCCCAGCGCGATCCCACGGGTACGGCCTCCCCGCCGGCCATGGGCAGGCGATACACCTGGCCCAGCTCGTCCCTCGTGCGCACGAACCACAAGTCCGCACCATCCGCCCCAAACGCGGGCGCCGTGTCGCTGGGCCCTCCCGTGAGAAACCGGCGTTCTTGAGGCGCCACCCACAGCAGGCGCCGGCAATACCCGCTGCCATCGGGCAGAGCCGTCTTGTGGACCACCACCCCTCCGCGCCCCTCGGGATGCACGACCGGATGGGACAGGGTCACCACACGGTGCAAATCGCTCAATGTGAAGCTCACGCGCTCACCTCCCGCCGTCGACTTCTCGAACGGCTCCCCAATTCCTGCCCGGCTGGCTACCAGGCATCGGGCCGGCGGGCCGTCAAGCCGGGGGCGTTGAAGTCCCGCAGGTTGAACGTGGCCACGTGAGGCGGTCCTTTGGTGAGAGCCACTTGGGCCAGATAGGCGTCGACAAAGTCCACGCGACTGTGCCGCCCATACACGGCCAGTGCGCGCTCCAAAATGTCTCGCTCCTCGGTGCGCACCCCCTTTAAGGCCATCACGCCGCAGAGCGCCTCGGCAATCGGCGCTTTGCCGAGCTTCATGACATGCCGCAAGGTCTCGCAGCACTCCATAACCACCGCCAGCGAGAGCTTCAGGGTGACTTCGCCGGCCGCCGCCCGTTTGAAGAGGCGCGCGGCCTCGGGCGAGTGCGCATCGTCATCCCCAAGGAGAAATCGGAACACCACATTGGTGTCCAGCCAAAGCTCCAGGCCACCTCCCTCCGCACCGCTCGCCCGGCTATTCAAGATGTTCCGACGCGCGGCTCCCCCAGGACCGCGCCTGATGCGCCCGTGTGCGAATGTCCTCCCACGACAGATTGCGCATCTCGTCCGGGAGATTGGCTCCCAGCACCCCGTACAAAGAGGCCACTGTGGGCGACTTCTGCAGTCGCAGGAGCACGGTCTGTCGCCCAAGCACCGTCATCTGCACGCGATCTCCCACCTGGGCGTGCAGATCGTCCCGTATGGCCTTGGGCAGCACCAGTTGCCCCCGGGATGATAAAACCGACACCTCTCTGCGACCCAGCCGGCGAACGGACCTCAGAACCAGGCGGCGCCGCCCCTGATCCACCTCTTCCACCTCCACCGCCAATATCGCTTGGACCCTCGTGGGTGTCAAGACGATGCCCTCGCGTCTTGTCTCGTCCATAAATAAGACGACAGCGCTTGACGGCCGCTTTCCAACACCCTCTGCGGCGGCTTATGAGCCGTTTCCTCGGCCAGGCTGGCACACTGGCCGCGAGCAGCTCGGAGGCCGACGTCGCCGAGTGGGGCGTCACCCCGACGGCGGGCCTCGCACCAAGCCATGCTGGCGGCCGCCTGCGGATTCGGCGCCACGGACGGCGTGGACTGCATAGTGCTCCTGCTGGATGCCTATCTCGCCTGGGTCGATACACGTCGGATCCGGTGGCGTGGTCCGTTGCCGTCTGCGGTCCTGACGGCGACACCGTGGTGCTGGGCGGCTCGTCCGCCTTGCCGGTGCCATCGCCTCCGCGATGCCCATGCCACAGCGCATCGTCGCTGAACGTCGCTCCATTGTCTCTCCATTAATGAAGCAAGACGGGCATGCGGCGGGGGGCGCACAGCGAATCTTGCCCCGCTTCTCGGCGCCGCGCTCGAGGAGGGCCTCCAGAGTTTCGCCGGGCCCAGGCGCTGTTCCTCACACCACCGCAGTCCACGAGCGCCTGTATGGCACCCGCCGCATCCACCTGGGGAGAATCCCTGGCTGTCCGTTGACCCCTACCCATCGTATAGATATGCGTCTTGATGCCGGGGGACGGGCGAGAGACAATAGGCCGGTTCGGCCGGGAGAGACGCTCCCGCGGCCCAGCTTGACCCCGCTTGATCTTTCGTGAAGAAGGGAAACGCCCATGAACGCTCGATCCGTTGCGCCGGGAATGGATTCTCTCCCCGACGGCGATCCCCGCAAGTGGTGGATTTTGTCTGTCGTCACCCTAGTGGCGTTTGTGACCAACCTAGACGGCACCATCGTCATCATCGGGCTGCCGCGCATGGTGGCTGGGCTGCACACAACCGTCACCACGGGGCTTTGGGCGCTGACGTCGTACATCATCACCAGCACGGTGTTTCTGCTGCCGGCCGGCCGGTGGTCGGAGCTCATCGGGCAAAAGCGCATCTTCATGGCCGGCCTGGCCATCTTCACCGTGGCGACGTTTCTCTGCGGCATTGCCCCGTCGGGCCTGTGGCTTCTGGTGTACCGGTTCATCCAGGGCACCGGCGCGGCGCTGGCCTTGGCCACCGCCACCCCGATTCTGGTCCGGGCGTTTCCGTCTCACCAGCTGGGGCGGGCGCTGGGCATCAACTCCACCTCGTGGGTCGCGGGATCGATCATAGGGCCGGTGGCCGGCGGCGTGCTGGTGACCACGCTGGGCTGGCGGTCCATCTTCTTTGTCACAATCCCGTTTGCCGCCATCGGGGTGGTGGCCGCCTGGCGGGTGCTGCGGGACTCGGTGCCGTCGCGCGGTGCCGCCACCGACTGGCCCGGCGCCATCACCTTTGGCCTCGCCGTTACGAGCCTTTTGGTGGCGCTCTCCATGGGGCAGGCCTGGGGATGGTCCAGCATCAACACCCTCGGGCTGTTTGCGGCCGCGGTGGTCCTGGGCGCCCTCTTCGTGCGGTCCGAGCAGCGCCGGCCCGCTCCCATGTTTGACCTGGGTCTGCTGTCGCATCCCCACTACCGGTCGGGCCTCGGCGTGACCGTCAGCTACTCCATCGGGTATTTCGCCACCACGTTTCTGCTCACGATCTATCTGCAGGGCGCGGCTCATTTGTCGCCGTTGGACGCCGGCCTGATGCTGGTGCCGCTGTCCGCGCCTCAATTAGTCGTGGGCCCCTTGGGCGGTGTGCTGGCGGACCGGTACGGCCCGGCGCGGCTCGTGGCGCTGGGCGTCCTGCTGCTGGCGGCGGGCGGATTTTGGCTCGGCCACATCGGCCCCCATTTCGAGGTGCTGCCCATGGTGTTCCCCCTGCTCCTGATGTCCATCGCCAATGGGCTGGCGTGGCCCGCCCTCACCAAAGCGGTGATGTCCTCCGCCCCTGCCGAGCGCACCGGCACCGCCTCTGGCATGTTTTACACGTTTCGAAACGTGGGCATGGCGCTGTCGCTGACGCTGGCGCTGGTGGTGGCCGAAGTGAGCCTTCCTCCCCGCATCGCGTCGGAGGTGTACCTGGGCACCGCCAGTCTCTTGCGTCCGGCCTTAAAAGGCGCCCTCATCCACGCCACCAACACGGCGTTCTGGGCGTTTGTCGGGTTTTACCTGCTGGCCTTCCTGTTGGCGCTGCCGCTCCTGCGCGCGCATGCGCGCCCGGGGCGCGCCGCGTCCTAGGCAGTCGCTCCGCGCCTAGTCGCGGAGCGCGCCCTCTGTCTGCCGCTCTCGGCGGAGTGTGCGATAAAACGTGGAGAGCGAGCCGTCATACGCGCCCTCGGCGGACAGCGCTTCAAAGATCGCGCGGGGAGCCGCCCCGGCAAACCGCGGGCTGGCGATCGCCGCCCGCACCACGTCTTGGCGGTGAGCGGCGGCGGGCGATATCGCCGGCGGCGTCCGGGGCTTATGCGGCCGCGGCCGGCGGGCGCTGTAGTACGTGGACCGTGGCACCCCGAGCGCCCGGCAGGTGGCCGCAATGGAAAGGCGCTCGCGGAGGAGGACTTCCGCGGCGTCAAGAATTTCCTGGACCTCGCGCGGCTTGTCCGGACGGCAGCGGCGAGCCAAGGCAGAGAGCTCCCTTCCCTGGCGGGCGATCGTCTCCCGCGTCCGCGCCAACTCCCGGTGCAGCCGTGCGGCTTCGCGTAAGAGCCGGGCCTTTTCCGTCCGGGGCGGCTGCTTCCCGGGCGCGCCCTTGGGGCGCGGCGCCAGCGCCGCGCGGACGCCGGCCGCCCGTTGGGCCCGCCACGTGGCGAGGTGGGATGAGTACAAGCCTTCGCGGCGCAGCAACGCGCCAATGGCCCCCGGCTCGGTGCATCCATCCACTTCGTCCAGAATGCGGAGCTTGTAGGCGGTCGAAAACCGACGCCGGTGGGCGTGCACTTGAATCTCGGGTTCTTGGGGCATCGCCACGCACATCATCTCCCGAGGCAAAGGTGAGAGGCGAGCCGCAGGGACTAACGCCTGGGCTTCTGCCGCGGTCGGCGCGTCCAGCGCGCGCGATCTGCGGGCACGGCCGCGTCCTCGCTCGGGCTCCACTCCCGTCCTCCAACGCTATCACACGAAGGTGGCATCCGGCATCACTGGCCGGCGAGGCCGACAACCGCGACTAAGATCAGCAGGTGGGCCACTTGGTCAATCACGATGAGAAGCCACTGATCCTCCGCCCGCGTGATGCCGCCCACGGTTCGCGCCCACCAGCGCACGAGCCGGCGCTGGTCCAGCGCGGCGTGCGACACCAGCAGCAGGGCGGCCGCGAGGAGGCCAAGAGTCACCCCGTCGAAGCGGGCCGCGAGGAAGACGCTCGCGGTGTACACCGCGGCGTGCACGAGCAGCGCATCCCAGCGGGAAGCCTTCCAGCGAGCCATCCAGGCCGTCTGAAACAGAAAGTCCCCGGCCAGGTGCCCCATCACCAGCACGTCGAACAGCGACACCGACTTGTCCCCTTTGCCTCCGCGGTGCGGGCTGACCGCCCTCATTCGACGCGTGCCGGGCATTCCCTGCCCCTCTCGCCGCCTACGTTGATCTCGTGCGCCGAGAGCGCAAGAATAGGAGGGCTAGGAGGTGGGATCCGCTGGATTCTTCACGCAAGGACGCCGGCCCCGTTCCGTACATAGGTTCGGCATCTCTCCAGGACCGCTTCGGCGCCAACTGGGGTTGGCTGGTGGAACGCTATCAGCAGTATCGTGACGACCCGGGGTCCCTGACGGACGAGGACCGCCGGTGGTTTGACCAGCACGGGGCAGCCGTGGCGGCCGAGCTGGCGGGCGCGCCTGCCGCCACGGCCGGGCCGTCGCCGGCCACCGGCGCGGCCATCAGCGCAGTCCTGGACGTGCGGCGCAACGGCCATCGCCGGGCGGTCTTTGACCCCCTCACCCCGCCCGCCGAGCGCCCCTCGGCGCTGGCGCCGGACGAAGCCGCGGTGCTCGTGGACGACGTCAACCGGGGGCTCGATGCCCCGCTGCCCGGCGGGGGCACCATGGCGGAGGCGTGGCCCGTGCTGCACGCGATATACATGGATCGGGTGGGCTATGAATTCAGCCACGTGGACGACGCTGACGAGCGCCGCTGGCTCCATGAAGCCGTAGAAACCGGCCGGTATGCTCAGCCGCTCGCCCCGGCGGAGCAGCGCATCCTGCTGCACCGCCTCATCCAGGTGGAGGCGTTTGAGCGCTTTCTGCACACGACGTTTCCGGGTCAGAAGCGCTTCTCCATTGAAGGGACCGACATGCTGGTCCCGATGCTGGACGAAGCGGTGCGGCTCGCCGCCGCAGCGGGGGCCGAAGACGTCGTGCTGGGCATGGCCCACCGCGGCCGCTTGAATGTGCTGGCCCACGTCCTGGGCAAGCCATACCGGACCATCTTGGAGGAATTTCATGCGGCGCCCGTGGGCGTCACCGAGGGCTCGGAAACGCTGTCCACCGGGTGGGTGGGCGACGTAAAGTACCATTTGGGCCGCCAGCGCACGCTGCCTCCCAACGGCAACGGCCAAGCCACCGTGCGGGTCACTCTGGCCAACAACCCGAGTCACCTGGAGTTTGTCAATCCGGTCGTCGAAGGCTTGACCCGGGCGGCCCAGGAGCAGGTGAATGCCCCGGGAGCGCCGGTGCAGCACCCCGACCGTGCGGTGGCGGTATTGGTGCATGGCGACGCGGCCTTCCCCGGGGAGGGCGTGACGGCCGAGACGCTGAACCTGGCGCGCCTGGCCGGCTTCAGCACCGGGGGCACGCTGCACCTCATCGCCAACAACGCGTTGGGCTTCACCACCGACCCGCACGACGGCCGGTCCACCCGGTACGCCAGCGACTTGGCCAAGGGATTTGACATCCCGGTGGTGCATGTCTCGGCCGATGAGCCCGGAGACTGCATCGCGGCCATTCGGTTGGCGCACGCGTACCGGCAGCGGTTTCACCACGACTTTCTCATCGACTTGGTGGGATACCGGCGCTATGGCCACAACGAGGGCGATGACCCGGTCTACACCCAGCCCAAACTTTACGAGCTCATCACCAAGCATCCCCGCGTGCGAGAAATATGGCAGGAGCGGCTGACCCAGTCCGCGGTGGTGACGGCGGCCGAGGCCACGGCGCTCATGGAGGCCGCCACGGCGGAGGTGCGGGCCGCCTATGACCGCGCACGCTCCGGCGCCCCGGCCGATGCGGCCGACCGCGACGAGCCCGCCGTAGTGATGGCCGCCGGACGCCCGCCTGTGGAGACGGCGGTGCCGGAGCCCCGCCTGCGAGCCATCCATGGGCATCTGTTCGCCGCACCCGACGGCTTTCACGTGTACCCCAAGCTGGACCGGGGCGTAGATCGCTGGCGTGAGGCGCTGGATAAGCCAGGCGCCGTGGACTGGGCCTTGGGCGAGTGGCTGGCCTTTGCCACCCTCTTAGCGGACGGCGTGCCGGTGCGGCTGACGGGCCAGGACACGGAGCGCGGCACCTTCAGCCACCGGCAGGGCGTGTGGCACGATGTCGACACGGGCGCCGTGTACCGACCCCTGCAGCATCTGCCAGAAGCGCGGGCGGCGTTCTCGCTGTACAACAGCCCTCTGTCGGAAGCCGCAGTGGTGGGATTTGAGTACGGGTACAGCGTGCGCCGCCCCGAGGCGCTCACGCTCTGGGAAGCCCAATTTGGCGACTTCGTCAACGCGGCTCAGGTCCACCTTGACCAATTTCTCGCCGCTGGCCAAAGCAAGTGGCGGCAAACCGCCAGTTTGGTGCTTTTGCTGCCGCACGCCTACGAGGGGCAGGGGGCTGAGCATTCCAGTGCGCGGCTGGAGCGATTTCTGCAGCTGTCCGCGGGGGAAAACTGGACGGTGGCGTATCCCACCACCGCCGCGCAGTACTTTCATCTGCTGCGGCGCCAGGCGCTGAGTGCCGCAGCGGCTCCGCGGCCGCTGGTGGTCATGACTCCCAAGAGCCTGCTGCGCAATCCGGTGGCGGGCTCAAGCCTCGAGGACTTGACCACCGGGGGCTACCAGCCCGTGCTGGCCAAAGTGACGCCGAAGCGGACCCGCGCGGTGGTGCTGGCGACGGGCAAGGTGACGACCGACCTGATGGCGGCCGTGCAGAACGCCCACGCAGACGGCGTGCTGGTGCTGGCGCTGGAGGATCTGTATCCGTGGCCGGGCGCCGCGCTCCGCCAGGCTCTCCGCGGCGTCCCGGACACCGTGCCCGTCGCCTGGGTCCAGGAGGAGCCGGAAAACATGGGGGCATGGTGGTACGCCCGGCCGCGGCTGCAGGAGCTCGTGGGCAGCCGGTCGATTTCATACATCGGCCGGCCGGCACGCTCCAGTCCGGCCGAGGGCGACCCCGACATGCATCAAGCCGAACAGCGGCGCATTCTTCGCGAAGCGCTCGCGTTGGCAGACGACGCGCCGCGAGCCGCGTCTCAGGCGAAGGGAGGCCGTCATGGCCATTGACATCGTAGTGCCGCCGCTAGGCGAGTCCCTAGTGGAAGCCACCGTAGGATCCTGGCTCAAAAAAGTCGGGGACCCGGTGAAGGCCGGGGAGCCGGTGCTGGAACTGGAAACGGACAAAGTCAACCTGGAGGTGGCGGCGGACGACAGCGGCGTGCTGGCGTCCATCGACCAGGAGGCGGGCTCCGTCGTCAAGCCAGGCGACAAATTGGGCAGCCTGGAGGCGGGCGCCAGCGCTCCGGCGCCCGCGCCCCCCGCCCCGGCCGCTCACGAAGCGGAGCGCCCGGCCGCGGCCGAGCCGACGGACCCCAGCACGCCCCGC
>JAKADP010000074.1 GCA_021820465.1 Bacillota bacterium | reverse complement strand
AGAGCGTGAGGTGCCCTACGGCGATCCCCGGCACGTCCACGATGGAGTCCGTGGGGCCGGGCGGCAGCCGCCCCAACGAGATGCCCAGATCCCTCAAGCTTCCTCGCATGCTTCCTCGCATGCTTCCTCGCATACTTTCTCGCATGGGCGAGCCCCTTTCGCGCCGGATTGTCCCCTCCGCACACCTCCGCACCATAGAGGTCGCCCACCCAAGTCAACAGGCCCGTGGCGCCCCTACGGCCAAGACTAACCCAAAGTTGACGGACGCTTGGCGGCTCGTGGCAGAGTGCGACGCTGGGCGAGGCCGTGGGGAGGCGACGGGCTGGTGCCCCCACGAGGCCAGCCCGGACATGACGCCCCAGCGGCGGCCGACCGGGGACACCTGGGCTGCGTCCGGACCGGATGGGGGGCGGCGATCACCTGCGCGATCTTGGCGAGGAGGTCGCGCGGAGGCGTCACCCCATGGCGCTGCCCGTCCGGCACCGTCGGGACGCCGGGCTGGTGCCCGACCGGCCACCGGCCCGCCAACGTCACGACGCTGACTCGCTTGGCGGTCGCGCGTCCCCCGGGCCGCCCGCGCCGCGTCGGCGCCTCAGTCCAAGCTCACGACGGCGTTCACACCTCGGGGCGGGGCCGCGACCTATGGTCCGTCTCCCGACTAGGGGTTAGCCGTGCCCTACTATCCTCCGCGCCCGGTTTCGGCCACAATAGAGCAAAGCAGGGGGGGACAGCGATGGAACTGACAGTGACGCCCAAAGCCGTGCGCCGATTCGAGCGCCTCGCGGCGCGGCAGGGGACCGAGTGGTTTCGCGTGGAGGGCGCACAGGACTGCGAGTGCGGCAAAATTGGATTTCGGGTGGAGCTGGCCGCGGCCCCGGGCGCCGATGATGAAGTGGTGCGCGTGGCGGGCGGCGGATCCATTGGGCTCTTGGTGTCGCCGGCCTCCCGTCCCTATGTGGAAGGCAGCACGGTGGACTTCAGCGACGACCTGATGCACACCGGATTCGTGGTGGAAAACCCCCACGTGCAAACCTGGTGCGGGCGGGCACCCCAATAGCCCGCCCGGCACGGCAGGGAATCGCCCGCCTTTGGGCGAAAGATGCCGTATGACGTGGGCATATGGGCTGTGTTTTCTCTCGGTGTTTCTGGCCGAGCTTCCGGATAAAACGTCGTTGTTGGTGATGGCCCTGGCGCCGCGGCAGAAGCGCGTGGTGTGGCTGGGTGCGAGTGTGGCTCTGTCGCTGCAGGCGGCCTTGGCCGTCGTGGCCGGCCGCCTGCTGGCCGGGTGGACAAGCCCGTGGGTGCACGTGGTGGAAGTGGTCTTGCTGCTGGGTTTTGCAGGCTGGCTGTGGTTCAAGCCTCCCGAGGACGACGACGAGGACGAAGAGCAAGAAGCCGCGCGGACGGCGGCGCGCCGGATCCTCTTCCTTTCGGCGTTTCTGGCGGTTTTTGTCGCGGAATTTGGCGACTTGACCCAGGTGGCGATTTTGTCGTGGAGCACCCGTCTCCCCGTGGCGCCGTTGGTGTGGGCGGTGGCGTCCGCCGCACTGGTGGCCGCGGCCTACGTGAGCGCCACGGCCGGGGTGCTGTTGCGCCGCTGGCTGTCGCTCCAGGCACTGTCCCGGATTGGCGCGGTCGTCATGGCCGCCGTCGGGCTGTGGATGCTCCTTGCGTAAAGCCTCGGCCTAAAGTCTTAGCGGGGCGAGCACAGGTTGGTGTATGATGAGGTCGTTTACTTCATTAACGACCGGCGCCAGCCATGCTGGCGCCCGAGAAGCCGGGGGGGCTCTTGCGATGAGCATCCGTCTCGATTATTCGGCCGCCATTTCGCCTGATTTGGTGAAGAAGCTGGCTGAGGAGTTTTCCCAGGAGCGCGAGCACAAGACCCTGATGAACGCCGTCAAGAAAAACGGCATCCAGGCGGTCGCCATGGACCAGGCGGTGGCCACCACGACGCCCTATACGTTTTCGATTGACCTGCCTTCGGATCCCATCACCAGTCAGAAGGCCAGTGGCCGCTGCTGGCTGTTTGCCGGGCTGAACACCATGAAGGTGGCCATCTGCAAGACCCACAACTTGAAGGAGTTCGAGCTGTCGCAGACATACCAGATGTTCTGGGACAAGTTCGAGAAGTCCAATTACTTTCTGGAGAACATTTTGGACACCTTGGAGGAGCCCACCGACGGCCGGGTGATTGCGTGGCTGCTGCAAGCTCCGGTCAACGACGGCGGCCAGTGGGACATGTTTGTGAATCTGGTGGAGAAGTACGGTGTGGTGCCGAAGACCGTCATGCCCGAAACATTTCACTCCAGCCAGTCGCGGGGGATGAACAGCCTCATCACACGCAAGTTGCGTGAAGACGCGGTGGCGCTGCGCCGGATGTACCAGAATGGCGAGCACTCGGCCGACGTGCTGCGGAGCCACAAGGAAGAGATGCTGGCCCAGATCTACCGACTCTTGGTGCACTTCTTGGGTGAGCCGCCGACCCGGTTCGACTTCGAATATCGTGACAAGGACAACGCCTTTCATGCCGACCGGGGCCTCACGCCCCAGGAGTTCTACCACCAGCATGTGGGGCTGGCCTTAGACGACTACGTCAGCGTGATCAACGCGCCAACCGCCGACAAGCCGTTTGGCCGCACCTACACGGTGCAGTACCTGGGCAACGTCAAGGGGGGCCGGGACGTCCTGTACCTGAACGTGGAGAGCGAAACGCTGCGGCAGCTGGCGTTGGCGCAGCTCCAAGACGGCGAGGTGGTGTGGTTTGGCTGTGACGTCGGCAAAGACTCCGACCGCACCTCCGGCGTGATGGACACGCGCCTCTATGATTATGAGACGGCGCTCGGGGTGCCTTTTCACCTGAGCAAGGCGGAGCGGCTGGACTACGGCGAGAGCCAAATGACCCACGCCATGGTGTTCACCGGGGTGAACCTCGTCGACGGGCGCCCCAACCGGTGGAAGGTGGAGAACAGCTGGGGCACCGAGCCGGGTCAGAAGGGATTCTTCGTGATGAGCGACAGCTGGTTCGACGAGCACATGTACCAGGTGGTGGTACAGCGGAAGTACTTGTCCAGCACCCTGCAGGATGCGTTGAAGAGCGAGCCCATTGTGCTGAAGCCCTGGGACCCCATGGGGTCGCTGGCGTAGGGCGCACCCGGGGGCGTCCCCCCTCGACGGCAGAGGGGGGACGCCCACTTTCTGCTGGCGGGCCGCTTGCGGACCCAGCCCAGTGGGGGCTTCGCGAACCGACCCTTCAGGTACATACCCGGCGACATCTCAGAGACATCACCCGAGACACAAGAGGAGGCGCTGTCATGGGCGTCAATGTGACCGAAACCCCCACGCTGTCTTCAGAGTGGGTTGGCCAGCAGGCGGCGGCATTTCGCCAGGAGCGCGAGCACCGGGCGATCATGAACGCGGTCAAGAAGAACGGCATCCAGGCGGTGGCGATGAACCAGGCGGTCGCGACCACGACTCCGCATACGTTTTCGCTGGAGCTCACCAGTGAGCTCATCACCAACCAAAAGCAAAGCGGCCGGTGCTGGGCATTTGCCGGATTCAACCTACTGAAGGGCGCCATCTGCAAGCGCCACAACCTGAAGGAATTCGAGTTCTCACAGGCATACCAGATGTTTTGGGACAAGCTGGAGAAGGCCAACTACTTTCTTGAGAATGTCCTAGCCACCGCGGACGAGCCGATGGACAGCGAGCTGTCCCGCTGGGTGTTTCGCGGACCCGCCGGCGACGGCGGCTGGTGGGGCATGTTTGTGGACTTGGTGGAGAAGTACGGGGTGGTGCCCAAAGCCGTCATGCCCGAGACGTTTCACTCGAGCCAGTCCCAGGCGATGAACCAGGTGCTGGGTCTGAAGCTCCACGCCTTGGGCCTGGCGCTCCGCCGCGCCCACGCCGCTGGGGCCGGCGCCGAGCGGCTGGCCGCGCTCAAGGCCGACCAGCTGGCCGAGATTTATCGCATGCTGGTGCACTTCCTGGGTGAGCCGCCTGAGACATTCGCCTTCGAATACCGGGACCGGGACAACGCGTTTCACTCGGTGCCGAATCTGACGCCGCAGCGCTTCTTCCAGGAGCATGTGGGCGTGGACCTGGGCGAGTACGTGACGGTGATGAGCTCACCCTTGGACGACACGCCGTACGACCACAGCTACACCGTGCGGTTTGGCCCGCGGACAAAGGGGGGGCGCGAAGTGCGCTACCTGAATGTGGACATCGATGCGCTGCGAGCCCTGACGCTGGCCGAGCTGGAGGCCGGGCAGCCTGTGTGGTTCGCCTGTGAGGTGGGCAAAGACTCCGACCGGGAGTCCGGCGTGATGGACACGGCGCTCTACGACTACGAGACGGCATTGGGGGTGCCCGTGGCCATGAGCAAGGCCGACCGCCTCCTGTCGGGCGAAAGCCGGCCCACCCACGCTATGCTCATCACCGGGGTGAACCTGGTCGAGGGCCGGCCCAACCGCTGGAAGGTGGAAAACAGCTGGGGCACGGAGCGGGGCCACCAAGGCTGGTTCGTGATGAGCGACGACTGGTTTGCGGAGCACACCTATCACGTGATTGTGCGCCGGGGACAGCTTTCGGCGCGCCAGCAGGCGGCGCTCGCGTCGCCACCGCGGGTGCTGCCGCTCTGGAGTCCTGTGGGGGACGCCCTTTAGGGCAGCCGACCTGCCGCTCCCCCTGGATGAGGGGCCGCGCTTGGGCGCGGCCCCTCATCATGTCCCCACCATCGAGCTTCGGCGCTCCAGCAGCAGTGTGTCCCGCCAGCGGCCGTGGAGCTGGCCGATGCGCTCACGGCGTCCCACGACGCGAAAGCCACACCGCTCGTGGAGGCGAAGGCTGGCCGCATTCTCGGGGAAGATGCCCGCCTGCAGCGTCCACAGGCCCGCGCCTTCGCTGGCGGCCACCAGGTGGCGCAGCAGCGCGGCCCCTACCCCTTGCCCGCGGGCCGCGGCCGCCACGTACACGCTCACCTCGGCCACCCCCGCGTAGACGCACCGGCCGCTCACCGGTGAGAGGGCAGCCCAGCCCACCAGGGTGCCTCCAACGCGGGCCACCAGTCGGCAGTCCTGGAGGTGGCCAGCGTCCCACGCCGCCCACGTCGGCACCTCGGTCTCAAACGTGGCCTCGCCGGTCGCGAGCCCCTCCGCGTAGATAGCCAGCACGCCCTCCGCGTCGGCGAGCGTCATAGCGGCAATGTCGATAGGCATCGTCCTCCTCCTGCCACGCTACAGTTCTGGCTACATGTCAAGCGATATTTAATGAGTTAATGGACTCAGGTCGTTGCTCGAGGCGGATGTTTAGAGCGTTAGACAACTAGAGCTACGCCCATGCAATCCTGTGATGAGGCACACCGTGACACTGGGATGTTCGTCAAAGAGGTCCAACTGTATAATCAGTGCAGGGCGAGGTTTTCCATACTCGCCGGGCGCGACCACAGTGACCACGGCACCGCCGCGGGTCAGCGGTCCGCCCAATCGCCCAGTTCCTCTGCCGCTCGGATGGTCTCGCGCTCCGCCGGATCGGCCCATAGCCGCAGGGACTGCCGGCGGCACTCCTCGGCGAATCCCGGCCGGCGCGCATCGGGCACCCAGATCTGCACAGGGCGCAGGCCTGCGGCGTAGAGCCGGCGCCGATGTTCAGACACGCGTTGGAATGTGTGCATGGCAGGACCCTCCCTGTGGCGTTACCCTGCGTTACATGTCACACTGACGGGCGTTCGTGTCAAGAGAGATTATGTCGATGTGTCGACGCGGTAGCTCAAGGTACCGTGAGAGCAGTCGGGAGCTTGGGTAAGATGTCGCCGCGTTCGGCCGTCAACCCTGAGGGGAGGTGGTGAGCGCCGTCGGATTGGAGGACGTGCCCCCTCAGCTTTCCGAGGACTCCTCCGCTTGGACCACCGTGTCTTCTGGAGACGGGAGAAGCGGCACGCTGGGCTTGATAGCCGCCATGTAGCGGGGAACGCCTCCCGCGTACGTGCCGGACGTCATCGAGAGGGAAAACGCGGCCAGGGATCTGGGTAGCTGGCTGTAGGCGCGCTCGACGCACGCCGAGCCACGCGCCCCGCGACTGTCGGCTTGCTCCTTGGCACCGGCGCAAACCGGCCGCAGAGAGCTCACGGGGCCGCAGAGGTCCGCACCGACCGGGGCCCCGCCGCACGCCTTCCTACCCTCCCGGATCCTACACGAGCCTTCCCGAGCACCACGGAGAGTGGCCAGATGGCTGCGTTCAGACGGATGGTGGCAGTCCACAGCCGTTGCCGCGAGGGGTGTACCTGCCCGGCGGGGAACCTAGCGCCGGGGCGGCCGTCGGGCTACTCTGGCGTGAGGGACGGCATGCGCGGCTTGCGAGGCTGGAGAGACGCTTGAGGCGAGGCGGGCAGGATGCACCGGTGTCGGTGAGGGAGGGGGCTCGACATATGGAGCGATCGGGCGGCGAGGCGCTGGCGGCGCAGCTGGTGGCCGAGGGCGTGTCGGCGGTGTTTGGCGTGCCAGGTGTGCAGCTCGACCACGCCGTGGAGGGCTTGTATCGCGAGCGGGACCACATTCGATTCTATGGGCCGCGCCATGAGCAGGCGGCCACGTATATGGCCGACGGCTACGCGCGGGTCACGGGGCGGCCCGGCGTGGCCATGGTGGTGCCCGGGCCCGGCGTGCTGAACGCGGCGGCGGGCCTGGCCACGGCGTACGCCTGCTCGTCGCCGGTCCTCCTGATCGCCGGGCAGATTCCCTCTCACCAAATTGGGAAGGGGCTTGGGCTGCTGCACGAAATCCCCAACCAGGCAGAAGTGCTCGCGGGGCTCACCAAGTGGTCCGCGCGGGCGGCGCGGCCGGCGGAGATTCCCGCGCTGGTGCGCCACGCCTTCACGATGCTGCGGTCAGGGCGGCCCCAGCCGGTGGCGCTGGAGATTCCGCCGGATGTGCTGGCCCAGCGTGAAGCCGTGAAGCTGGAGGCGGTTCCGCCCGCCGAGGCCGACGGTGTGCGCACGGGGCCGGCGGCGGCGGATCTGGCTCACGCGGCTCGCCTGCTGAGCCGAGCGGCGCGCCCGCTCATCTACGCCGGATCCGGTGTGCTCGCGAGCGGCGCGGCCGCGGCACTCGAGCGGGTGGCCTCACGGCTCCAAGCGCCGGTGGTGGTGAGCGACAACGGCCGCGGCGCCTTGTCGGACCGCCACCCGCTGGCGCTCACGACGCTCGCGGGGCGCTCTGTCCTGCCCGACGCAGACGTGGTGCTGGCCGTGGGGGCCAAGTTTGTAGTGGCAGCGGGTCAGCTGGCCGCGGGCGCCCGGACGCTGGTCATCAATGCGGACCCCCGGGAGGCGGCCCGGTCCCGCGACGCCGCCGTGGTGATGGTCGCTGATGCCCGGGAGGCGCTTGACGCCCTGGCGCGGGAATTGGGTCCGAACGCGAAGGCCCGCTGCTGGGCGAACCTCGACGCGGCTCGGGCCGACGCCGCGCGGCAGGTGGCGGCGGTCGAACCGCAGGCCGCTTTCGTGTCTGCGCTGCGGCGGGCTATTCCGGACGACGGTGTGCTGGTGTCCGAACTCACGCAGGTTGGATATGCCGCCCGGGTGGGCTATCCCGTGTATGAGCCCCGGACGTTTATGACGCCGGGATACCAGGGAACGTTAGGCTACGGGTTTCCCACGGCGCTGGGCGCAAAAATCGGCGCACCGCAGCGCGCGGTCGTGTCCATTACGGGAGACGGCGGCTTTGGCTGGGCGATGGCCGAGCTGGCCACCGCGCGACGCTATGCGGTGGGTTTGGTGACGGTGGTGTTCAACGACTGCGCGTTTGGCAACGTCAAGCGCACTCAGCAGCAGGAGTTTTCGGGCCATGTGCTGGGCACCGAGCTGGTGAACCCGGATTACGTGGCTTTGGCCGAGGCTTTTGGCATTGCTGGGGTGCGCGTGGACGGCCCGGAAGCGCTGACTGAGGCCATTGGAAGCGCCCTCCGTGCGGGTTCCCCCACGCTCATCGAGGTGCCGGTGGGCGAGATGGCCAGCCCGTGGCCCCTGCTGATGCGGCGGACGGCCGTGCCAGCGGCTCGGTGACGGGGTCTGGGGACCCAAGAGTGCCTGCGCGTGGCGAGGCGCACGTGGGGCGCGACGTGACGCAAGCCCGCCGGGAGGAGCTGGGCGCTGGCAGACACGTGCTGCCTCCGGTGCTCCGGGGGCGGCAGCTACCGGGCCGCGATGGGTGAGAGCCAGTGCCGATACCGGGGCTCTTCGCCGCGGACGACGCGGTCAAACAGCGTCATGAGGCGTCGGGTGATGGGGCCGGCGCCGCCTCCGGGCACTTCAAAGCCGTCGACCGACCGAATCGGGGCGATCTCGATCATGGTGCCGGTGAAAAACATTTCGTCGGCGAAGTAAAGCTCCGTCCGGTCCACGTCGCGCTCCACCACCTCGATGCCCAGCTCCGCGCGCAGCAGCTCCATGACCGACTCGCGGGTGATCGACTCCAGGATGCCCGCCGTCACGGGCGGCGTCACCGCCACCCCATCGGCGATGAGAAACAGGCATGAGCCGCCGCCCTCGGAGACTTTGCCGGCCGTGTTCAGAAACAGCGTGCTGTCGTAGCCGCCGCGGGCGGCCTCGGTCTGGCCCAGCCGCGAGTTCAGGTAGTTCACGAACGCCTTGATGCGGGGCGGCAGGATGTTGTCGTTGAGACGGGTCCACGAGCTGATCGCCACGCGGAGCGCCGGGGGATCCGGCAGCTTGGACGGCGCCAGCCGCGTCGTGATGTAGATGTTGGCAGGTCCGGGTGCCATGGTCATGACACCCCGGCTTCCACCTTCGCCGTACGCCACCGGCATCACATACGCGTCGCCGATGGCGTTGTTGGCCTGCACCAAGTCCGTCGCAGCCGCCAGCAGTGCGGCTTCGTCCCACGGCGACTCCAGCTGCATGAACCGCATGGAGCGGCGAAAGCGGGCCATATGGCGGTCAAAGCGAAACAGCGCCGTCTCCGTGCCGCCGCGGGACTGGTACGCCCGGATGCCTTCAAACACTGCGGTGAGGGCCGGCCACCCGAGCTGTGTGACGTGAATGTGGGCCTCGTCCCAGGGCAGGCGCTGTCCCGACCACCACAGGTAGGGCAGGTGTGTGGGTGTTGTCGCCACTCGGCATCCCCTCTCCCAGGTCGCAGTGTGACCCCGCCGCTGCCCGATTCTACCGTATTTTCTGCCGCTGGCGGAGCGGTGGCTAATCTCCGAGACGCAGCAAGCGGTCCACGTTGCCGTGCGCGATCTTGTCCCGGTCCTCCGCGCTTACCGGCAGGGCGTCTAGAAAGGCACGCCCGGGGCCGTTTTCCGAAAATGGATAGTCCACCGAGAAGATGATGCGGTCGGCCCCCACAACCATGAGCGCACACAGGAACGGCGGCAGCGTGAAGTATGCGCTCGTGGTGATATAGAAGTTCTCGGTGAAGTATTGGCTGATGGAGCGCCTGAGGCTGGTGGCCACGCGGCCCAGCGTGTCCTCGGCCCGGGCCAGCGAAAACGGCACGTTCTCCCCCATGTGGCCCAGGACGACCGTTAGGTGAGGAAACCGGTCGAATGTGCCCGATGCGATGAGCCGCAGGGCATGGAGGCCCGTCTCCGCATGCCATCCCCAGCCGCTGGTGGATAAAACCCTGGCCACGTCCGGGGCCAGGCCGCTGAAGTAGGCGTCGAACACGGCCGGGGTGGGCGGGGTGGGGTGGAGGTAGAGCGGTACGGCAAGCGCTTCGGCCGCCTCAAACAGCGGCCAGTAGTCGGGGTGGTCCAGGAAGCGCCCGTGGGCGTGGCCATGCACGATGGCGCCGCGAAAGCCCAGTGTGGTGACCGCGCGCTCCAGCTCGCCCGGCAGGCTCGCGGGGTCTGGCGTGGCCAGCGAGGCGAAGCCGCCAAACCGGTCGGGATGCTGTGCCACCAGCTCTGCCAGCCGGTCATTCCACATGCGCGCCTCATCGGCCGTTTCCGGGTTGGGCGGCGTGGACGACAGCACCTGAAAGCTGATGCCGTGGCGGTCCATGTCCGCGAGCCGACCGGCTCCCACGTCGTCGAGCCGGTCGGCCAGCGGTCCCAGGTCCCCCAGGACGGGCTGGCGGCGGGCCAAGAGATCGCGAGGGGCAAAGTGCTCTTCAATGGCGACAATCCGCATGGGGAGCCTCCTTTCAACGCACCACGGCGGGCAGGCTTCGACCCACGTGACCCATTCGTCAGCGGTAGGGAGGAGTCCTGCGTCTTGGCACATACCGCTCGGCAACCACGGGGCAAGGACGCCTTGAGTGTATCTGTAAAAAGCCAGCGTCCGCCGCCCAACCCAATACAGGTGGAGAAAATGCTCACCAGGCGACAGGATCCAATCCCGCGATGTCGAACAGGAAGTATGGCGCGAAAGCAATATGCACTTGCGCGGCTTTGTGGCAATACAGTGCGGGCTGACGAAGATTGGCGCGGCACACCGGAGGTCGGCATGGATGATGTGGGGGTGTGGGATCCGGCGGAGTTACTCACCTGGTTGAGATTCTCCCCAGGCCGAATCGCACTGGTCGCGGATGACTTGCGGGGACACATCAGCAGCTTTTTGGCTGAACAGCTGCTAACACCCGTCTACGCCGCAGGCCGCGAGCTCATGCTCCCGGATCCCCCGGCTTCTGTCGAAGATGTGGTGGAGCGTTTGAGCCGGACCCACATTGTGGTGTGTGATTTGGACGTGCTGTATTGGCGCCCATGGTTGATGCTGGACCCCTTGCGCGTAATGGTGGCGGTGGCTCGCCGGAGTCCGCCCAAGATTTTCTCTTGGCCTGGGGAGATTGAGAACGGCGTCGCCCGGTACAGTCGGCCCGGACGGCCGGACTTCTTTGAGCAGAGACTCGCCGAAGCCGTGGTCTTGCGCCCCACGATGGTGCCGACGCGGTTCCCGGACGAGCTACCTTATCGAATGGAGAGATTCGCGTGACAACATATGGTGACTTGGTGCAGTTTGAGCCGCTCATGGAGATTAAGCAGCTTACCCTAGCTAATCAGCTGGACGTGGCTCGCCAAGATGTGGCGACGTTTGTGGTCAGCGACGACATGCGCCGCGCGCTGGCCGGTATTCTGGTGCCACACTTGCGCTTTGACACCGGGGGTGCGCACAAGGGCCTCTTCATGGTAGCGACGTATGGTACTGGCAAAACGCATCTTATGTCAGTCGTGTCAGCCATCGCGGAGCACGCGGAGTTGCTGGCGGACTTGGCCGATGCAGAGGCTCGCGATGTGCTGGCACCGGTGGCCGGGCAGTTCCGCGTGGTGCGCATGGAGATCGGGACCACGACGATGGCGCTCCGCGACTTCGTTTGCGATCGACTGGAGCGCGAGCTGTCGGACATGGGCGTGGCGTATCACTTTCCACCGATGGATCAGGTGCCGGGCACCAAAGACCTCCTACAGGAGATGATGCAGGCGTTCCAGGCCGTGCACCCCGACCATGGCCTGCTCTTCGTGCTGGACGAGTTACTGGACTACCTGCGAAGTCGACGGGACCTCGAACTTATTCGCGATTTGGCTTTTCTGCGGGAAGTGGGGGAGATTTGCCAGCCCACACGGTTTCGGTTTATCGCAGGGTTGCAGGAGTCCCTGTTTGACAACCCGCGCTTCACGTCGGTGGCGCACGAGCTGATTCGTGTGCGGGAGCGGTACGAGCTGCTGCGAATATCACGGGAGGACGTTGCCTTTGTCGTCCAGGAGCGGCTGCTGCGGAAGACCGTGGCCCAGCGGGATGCCATTCGCACGCACCTGCAGCGCTTCACCCCGGCGTTTTCCGGCATGGCGGAGCATCTCGAGGACTACGTGCGCCTCTTCCCGGTTCATCCCAGCTATCTCCGCACCTTCGCGCAAATGACTATGGTAGAGAAGCGCAAGGTGCTGTGGACGGTTTCGCAAGCCATGGAGCCGCTGCTGAGGGTCGCGGTGCCCGATGACGAGCCCGGGCTGATCTGCTACGACTCGTGCTGGGATGTTTTCGACGACCCTTCGTACCGAAGTGAGCCCGATCTCAAGCTGGTATGGGAAAAAGCCGGCGTGCTCAAGAATCGCCTACAGCGGTCCCTGCCCACCCAAGCGTACAAGCCTACGGCCACTCGCATCATTCACGCCTTGGCGGTGCAGCGCTTAACGACCGACGATGTTCACGCGCCGCTGGGCCCCACGATTCCCGAGCTGCGGGACGACCTCTGCCTGATTCCGGCAGGCGTGCCCGAGCGGGAAGCGGGATTTATTCAATTTACGCTGGAGACGG
>JAKADP010000011.1 GCA_021820465.1 Bacillota bacterium | reverse complement strand
TGGTCCTGACGGCCATCCTTCTGTCACACGCGATCTCCATCTGGCTGGGGGTCCTGCAGGCCACCCGGCACTCGACGCGCCGCGACCACGCCATTTCAGTGGGCACCTACTTCTTCTACTGCATGCCGGTGTTCTGGCTGGGGCTGATGGTCGTGTCCGTGTTTGCCGTCGATTTGCAGTGGTTCCCCGCTGGGGGCATCTCCAACCCCTTGGGGACGGGATCGCCGACGGTCGCGTACCTGGACCACCTGGTCCTGCCGGTCGCAGTGCTGGTCATTGGCACCGTGGCGGGCTGGACGCGGTTCGTGCGGGGCTCCATGGTCGACACCCTGGACCAGGACTACATCCGCACGGCGCGGGCTAAGGGCATCTCGGAGTTGCGCATCTTCTACGCGCACGCCCTGCGCAACTCGGTCATTCCCCTCATCACGCTGGCTGGGATGTCCCTGCCTGGACTGTTCAGCGGGGCGCTCATCATTGAAATGATCTTCAACTACCCCGGCATGGGGCTGCTCTTTTGGAATGCCGCGCAGCAGCGCGACTACCCGGTGCTCATGGCCGTGGTCCTCATGGTAGGGGTGCTCGGCATTCTGGGCAACCTGCTGGCCGATCTGCTGTATGCCATGGTGGATCCCCGCATTCGGTACGCCCGATAACTGTCGATAACCGGACCGCTCAATCGGGAGGCGATGACATGCAGTGGCCGACAAAGGTTTTGATGACAGCGGCGTTGGCGATGACCGCCATGGGCGGGAGCCTAGGCGTCGGGGGGCCCGCCTCGGCGGCGCCCCACGGATCGGGCGGCGCTCTGGGCGGAGCCGTGGTGCTCGGCAACACACCGCCAAACACGCCGATGACGGTCAGCATCGTGTTTAAGGTGCGGCACCCAGCACAGTTGACACGGCGCATCACGGCGGTGTCCACGCCGGGGCCGCTGTTTCGCCAGTATCTGTCGGTGGCGCAGTTCGCAGCCACCTACGGGCGCAGCCCCAAGACGATTGATCGCCTGACGCAGTACCTGTCACAGTTCGGGATAGCGAGCCAGGTGATGCCCAACAACCTGGTCGTGACCGCCCAGGGCACCGCGGGCGCGTTCGACCAGGCGTTTTTGGTCCGCATTCAGAACCAGCAATACGGTGGCAAGACGTTTCACGCGCCCAGGGGCGCCCCCACCATCCCAGACGGCATGGCCGGGAAAGTGCTGGCTGTGCTGGGGCTCAGCAACTATGGGCAAGTCGTGAGTCAGCTCGTGACGCCCGTAGGGATGACCCAGGCCACCACCAATCCGAACACGCCGCCGGCGGGAATGCGTACGCCCGCGGACCTGGTTGGGCAGTACAACGTCGGGCCGCTCTACCGCGCGGGCTTTCTCGGCCAGGGCCAAACCATCGGCATCGTGACGCTGGCGGCGCTGAACCCCACCGACGCCTACACGTTTTGGGCCGACAACCACCTGGTGGTGCTCCCTAATCGGCTGAGTCTGGTCAATGTCGATGGAGGCCCGGGTCCCGTGTCCCTGAAGTCCGGATCCACCGAAACCACTGTCGATGTGGAGCAGTCGGGGGCGCTCGCGCCCCAAGCCCGCATCATCGTGTACCAGGCCCCCAACGGCGGAGGCACGGGCTTCGTGGACGCCTACTTCACGGCGGTGACACAAAATGTGGCGGGATCGGTGTCCTCCAGCTGGGGCACCAGCGAAACCGCCGTCATGAACGGGATTCGGCACGGCTTCGTCTCTCCGGGATATCCCGAGGCATTCACCGAGGCCTACATGGAAGGGGCGGTCCAGGGCATTTCCATGTTTGCCGCCTCGGGGGATGCGGGCGCGTACGCGGCGTCGCGGGCGGCCGGCGGGCCGAAGAACCTTTCGGTGGGCATGCCATCGGACAGCCCGTACGTGACGTCGGCCGGAGGCACCACACTGCCAGGCACCCAGACGTACACCACCGAGGCGGGCACGCTTTCGGTGACAGTGCCTCAGCAGCGGACCTGGGGGCGTGACTACCTGTTTCCCTTCTGGAAGCAGTTCGGGTTCCCGTCGGAGGCCGCGTGGGCCACGCTGCACGCGGTGGGCAGCGGCGGGGGATACAGCCAGCTCTATCCAACACCTGCCTATCAGCAGGGCGTGCGGGGCGTCAATGCCTTTAGTGCCGTGCCGTGGCTCACGCCCATCGACAGCAACACCGCGTGGCAGTTTAACCCCCAGCCGAGTGTGGTGGTTGGAACGGCATCGGGACGCAACATTCCCGACCTGGCCATGAACGCCGACCCGCAGACG
The DNA here is from genome assembly GCA_021820465.1 of Bacillota bacterium. Taxonomy (GTDB): domain Bacteria; phylum Bacillota; class Sulfobacillia; order Sulfobacillales; family JAIMBI01; genus JAJZWV01. The sequence goes on along the minus strand of JAKADP010000011.1, from coordinate 43,818 downwards.
GGGTATGCGGTCTACAGCACGCTCTTCAACTCGCCCGCGCACCCCTCGGACTGGCTGCAGATTGGGGGCACCAGCTTCGTGGCTCCCCAGCTGGCCGGCATCACGGCGATCATCAACGAGGACGTGGGCGCACGGGTCGGCTTTTGGAATCCCCAGATCTACCGGTTTGCCGCGGGCGCCTCGTCACCGTTTCACCCCCTGGATGCGACCGGCACCACAAACGACAACCTCTACTACACGGGGACGGCAGGCGCCGTCTACAACCCAGGCAGTGGGTTGGGAACGCCAAACATCGCAGCGCTGGCCCTCCAGTTCCGGGCGCTGGGGGGCGGCTCCCCGCCGCCTTGAGGGGCGCGAGAGCTTGGCCCCGCTGCCGCCAGCCGTCTGTGGGCTAGCCGGCGCCGGAACGTGGGCGGGACGGGAAAGGTTAGTGGCGAACGACGCTGTGGCGTGGCTGCTCGTTCACGTGGAGCGTGAAGACGTCGGGCCGCGCGTAGTGGCCCGTGACGTCAAAGTCAAAGCGCGCCTGCTCCAGCTCGGTCAGGTCCAGCGTGGCCACCAGCACGCCGGCCTCATGCCGGCCTCATGGGAAAGGGGGCAGCGGACGTACTGCCCCAAGGGGCCGATGATGGCGCTGCCACCCCCGCGCAGTTCCTCTGGCGCATCGGCAAGGTCGGCCGCACACGCCAGGTCGCTCGGGTACATGCCCTTGGTGACATACTGACTGGCCCCCAAGACGAAGCAGCGCGCCTCGCACGCGATGTGCTGGAGCGTGGCCTGCCAGGTGTCGCGGTCGTCGGCCGTCGGCGCCACATAGAGCGACACGCCTTGGTCATCCATGGCGGCGCGGGCTAGCGGCATGTCGTTTTCCCAACAGATGCGCCCCCCGACGGGGCCATGCGGGGTGTCAACCACGGTGAGCGTGCTGCCGTCGCCGTCGCCCCAAATGAGCCGCTCGGATCCGGTCGCTTCAACTTACGGTGTCGGCCCAGCAGCTGGCCGTCTGGTCCGAAATACATGGTGGTGCCGTAGAGCGTGCCTTGGCCCCCCTGGTCGGCCCGTTCGATGATGCCGAGGATCACGTAGGCGTGCGCCTCCGCGATGGCGGCCGCGAGGAGGTCCATCGCGCGCGAGGGCCACGCCACCGCAGACCGCCAATCCCGGGCCCAGTCGAGGCCGCCCTCCTGCCGCCGCCGGCGCCAAATCCCAATCCGCGGGGCCAGCCTGACAAAAACGCCTCCGGAAACACCACCAGCTCGGCACCGTGGCCTACGGCCTCGGCCAGCCGTGCAATCGCCCGGCTGACACTTTGCTCCAAGTCCCTGAGCACTGAATCATTCTGAACCACCGTGACCCCATCGGCCTGCCGCGTGGTTATCGGTCCTGTCCCGGCGCCGCCCGTCCTGCGGGAGTCCGCGGCGGGTCAAGCGCTCCTGCGCTGTCCACTCAGCGCCAGGGCACACTTGCCGCCGGTCCAAGCCAAGAGAGGGGCCATCGGTCGCGCGGGCGCGGGGTCTCTTGGGTCAGTGGCCCGGGCCAACCGGCTCTTCCACGTCGCGCCCAGCGACCGTACCGGTGGGAGCACCGGAGCGGTTCACTGGGGGCGAGGGGGGCTTGGATGAACCCAGACGGGGAGGCGCGCACGCAGGAATTTCTCGAGCGCCTTGATGGCGGACACCTGGTCGAAGCGGACGACTGGATGCCCGATGCATATCGCGCCGAGCTGGTGCGGCTCATTCGGCTGCATGCCGTCAGCGAAATCATGGGAACCCTGCCGGAGAAGGAGTGGGTGCCCCGCGCCCCCACGCTGTACCGCAAGCTGGCCCTCATGGCCAAGGTGCAGGACGAGGCCGGCCATGGCCAGCTCCTCATCCGCGTGGCTGAAGACCTCATGGCGCCGCGCGGGGAGAATCGCGAGCACATCATGGAGGACCTGTTTGCCGGCCGCCAGAAGTTCCACAATGTGTTTCATCTGCCGGTGCCGACGTGGGCCGACGCGGGCCTCATTGGCTGGCTGGTGGATGGCGCCGCCATTATCACGCAGGGCATGCTGCTGGGAGGGTCGTATGCGCCGTACACGCGGGCCCTCCGCCGAATTGTGGAAGAAGAGGCTTTTCATATCCAGCACGGCGAAAGCATCTGCATGGCGTTGGCTGAGGGCACCGCCGGCCAGCGGGCCATGTTTCAGGAGGCCCTGACCCGCTGGTGGCCGGCGTTGATGATGTTTTTCGGCCCGCCGGAAGATGGGGCGGCCCTGTCGCATCAGGCGGCCACCCTGCGCTTTCGGATCCGCAGCAAAACCAACGAAGAGCTGCGCCAGCGCTATCTCAGCAAGTACGTGCCTCGCATCCGGTCGCTGGGCTTTATCATCCCCGACCCCACCCTGCAGCAGGACCCGGACACCAAGGCGTGGACCTACCAGCAGCCGGACTGGCAGCAGTGGCGCGCCATCATCGCAAATCATGGCCCGCGGTCCGCTGCGCGGCTGAACCTGCGGCGCACCTCGTATGCCGAGGGGCAGTGGGTGCGCGACGTGATGGCGGCCACCCGAAAGGCGGTGTGAGATGGCGACTGAGGCATCCCAGGCGAGGGCGGGCGAGCCGGTGCTGGGGGCTTACGAGGTGTTCGCCCAAACCAGCGAGCGGGGGGCAATGGAGTGGCAGGCCAGCCTGCTGGCCGGGTCGCCGGCGATGGCCCTCATGCTGGCGCGGGAAAACTTCCTGCGCCGCCGCGAGATTTTTGACCTGTGGGTGGTGCCGCGTGAGGCTATTGCCCGGGCGGGCGGGGCGGATGAATGGTTTCGCCTGCCCAAGACCTACCGGGAGGTGTCCGACTACCAATATCTCGTGGGCAAGTGGCGGCAGTACCATCAGCAGGCGATGACGCCCGACACCATGGCTTAGCGCCCAGCGGGAACGGGAGGGGGATTGGCACGTGGAAGCGGACAGGTACCACCGGGCACTGGCGGAGCTTTTGATGCAGTTGGCGGACGACGACTTGGTGGTGGCCACGCGGGCGGGCGAGTGGCTGGGCCTCGCTCCCCACTTGGAGGAAGACGTGGCCTTCTCGTCGATTGCCCAGGACGAGATGGGGCACGCGGCCACGTACTTCGGCCTCTTGGCGGCCGTTCAGGGCGGCGATCGGGACGACCTCGCGCATCTGCGTCCTGCGATGGCGCGGCGCAACAGCGTGATGCTGGAGCGGCCCAACGGCCCCGGAACCTACCGAGAGGCACCGCACTTCGACTGGGCGTACGCGCTCGCGCGGCACTTTCTCTACGACATGCTCGAACGGGTGCGATTGGATCGCGTGGTGCAGTCCGCGCACCGGCCGCTGGCGGACGCTGCGGCCAAGATTCGGCGGGAGGAGCGTTACCACACGCAGCATCATGCCATGTGGCTTCGTGACATCGCCCGGAGTGGACCCCAGTACGCGGGGCGGCTCCAGCTGGCGCTGGATCGGGCCGCCGCGGATGCCGCCGACTTGGCCAGCGCCGGTCCGATGGCGGTCGAGATGGAGGCGCTCGGACTCCTGCCGGACGCGTCGCATCTGGCCGATGACTGGCGAGCTCATGTGGTCTTGGCCCTCGACCCCTTGGGCTGGTCCCTGCCGCCTCTGGGGGGAGCGCTCAACGGCCGCCACGGCGAACACACGCAGGATTTGACCCGGATGCTGCGCGACCTCGGTGAGGTGTACCGGTCCAGCCCGGGGGCGTCATGGTAGCCGCCGCGGCGCCGCGCGAGCCCCGGGCGCGGCAGGTCGTGGCGGCTCTGGCCCAGGTGATGGACCCCGAGATGCCCGGGGTGAGCATTGCCGCCCTGGGGATGGTGCATGCCGTCGAGGTGGAGCGGGACCACGTTCACATCACCCTCCTGCCCACGTTTGTCGGCTGTCCAGCGCTGGACGTCATGCGGGCCAATGTGGTCAGCCAGGTCAGCCGGGCCACGGGCCTTGTGCCCGATGCGATCATGGTGGAGTACAGCGCGGCCGTGCCCTGGACCTCCGACCGGGTGGCGCCGTCCTGCCATCGGGCACTCCTGTCGCGGGGCATCGCGCCGCCGCCGCCCGCCGCCGACAGCATCATGACGGAAATGCCCCACGTCGCGTGCCCGTGGTGCGGCTCCGCGGACACCGTGTCGGAAGGGGTGTTTGGCCCTACGGCATGCCGGTCCCTCTACTACTGCCGCGCGTGCCGAAACCCCTTTGAAGCCATGAAGCCGGTTTGAGGGGGCGGCTGGGCGGCCGCCATGCCCCTCCCCGGCGCTGGGCACGGCTTACGCGGGGGGCGCAGCCACCGCAGCGGTACGCTCCCTGGAGACGTGCGACCACACGCGCGCACTGGCCAGCGGGACGAGGGTGCAGCTGAGTCCCACGCCCAGCCACTGGAAGGCCGGGCCCATCCCGCTCGCCTGGGTCACCACACCAAATATTAGGGGCACCAGGAGCATGGCGGCAGACCAAAAGACGTTGACCAGGGCGATGGCCGATGCCCGGTCCGCGTCTGCCACGGCGCCCACGACCAACGTCAGATACAGGACGGCCACGGGGGCCGACAAAAATCCGGTCGCCATCAAGGCAGCCGCGACCACCCAGGACGTGGTGGTGGCTCCCGTCAGGAAAATCCCCGCCGCCATGCCCCCGACGCCAATGAGGACCCCCGTGCGCTGACCGGTCCAGCGCAGCAAGCGGCCTGCCGAAAAGCTCCCCAGGATCGTGCCGACATTCCGCAGCGCAGTCACCAGGCTTGCTGTGGTCGTGGAGTGCGTGAGGTGCAGCACCCACAGCGGATAAAACGACTGGACCAGCGCCCCTGGGATCGCGGCCAGCAGGGCGATGCCCCCCGCCACCCACACGGTCGAATACCGGAATAGCGACGGCAGGCGGCGCAGCGCTGGCAGCACCTGATCATGGCGGCGGTCGGCCGCCAGGGACACCAAGCCGGTGGTGAGGGCGAGGGCGGTGAGCTGGACGCCGGCGATGACACCAAAGATCGCGCGATAGCCCACCAACCCGACCAGGGGCCCAGTGATCACGATGCCGATGAGGCCGCCCAGGTTGGCTCCGCCGGTAAAATGCCCAAGGCGGGTGGCGATGTCGCCGGGGAGCCGCGTGATGTAAGACTGGGCGGAAGTCCAGAAGAGCCCGCGCATGGCGCCGCTGAAAACCTGGGCGGCGACCAGCCCCACCACGCTCGTGTAGCCCACCCACGGGGCTAAGCCGGCCAACACGGCGAGCCCGAGGGACACCCTCAGGATGCGCACTTCCCCAAACACGGCCGTCAGCGGCCCACTAAGCACGCGCTGCAGCACGAGAAACACCCCCGGCAGCGCCGTCAGAAGAGCGATCGTAAAGATGGGGAAGTGCCGACTGGCGGCATAGAGCGGAATGGCGAAGGACAGCATCAGATACCCTATGTTAAATACCCACCCGATGGCAGCCACCTGCTTGGCCGATCGGGAGATGGATGGGGCCGGGATGGTCATGCCACGGGGCTCCTTTCCGGAACGCGGATGGGGGGTGGGGCGGTCGGCGAGGCTGTGGTCCGCACGAAGTCAGGACGCACCGCGGCCGCCACGTGCGCCGTGAGGGGAATGCCCGCCACGAGGCACTGTTGGTCGACCGATCCCGCCCAGCATACCGCGACGGACGTCCGGCACCAAGATGGCCGGGCGGACGCGCCAGCGGCTGAGCCGCCGGAGGGCGCTGCCCCGGCGGCACAGTTCCTCCCCTCCGGCTCGCCATCATACCTCGACGAGCGACCGCCCCGTCCGGCATGGCGAGGCCATCGACGCGGGCACATGGGCCGGGGCCAGGGCGAGGTTAGGACTTGGATGTGGGCTTCGGGCGGTGCATGGCGCGGCTCACCCAGTGCCACACGATGAGAATCAAGCCCGCCACCAAGACCGCGTACATCAAACTCGCCACCACATGAAAAATCACCGCACCCACAAGCCAGATGAGCACCAGCACGATGCCAATGGTGAGCAACACAGCCGGGCCCCCTCCCCCAGTTTTTCGTTGGCGCTAGGTCTTAGGATGCGGGGCGGCCCGGCGGTTATGCGCGGTGGCCAAAGTGGCCGACGTGATATGCCCAGCCAACCAGGAGCAGCAGCAGAGCGGCGCCGCTGTTGGGATCCGTGCCCATGCCGCCCAAGATGCCGAAGTCTTGGCCGAGCCACCATGTTGCCGCCACGACGGCGAGGGTGGCCCACCAGGCGAAGGGCGCCCAGCGGCCCCGCGCGAAGGCCCACAGGAGCGCCACGCCAAGAAAAGTGGCCACCAGCGCCCCGTTCCACAGCACCGGGTGCTGGAGGGCTGCGGCCGACCACAGCCGGATGGGTGCGGAAATCACGGACGGCTGCGGCAGCGCGGCGGTGGCCGCCAGGTAGCGGCCCAGAGCCCCCGACCACCAGCCGGAGGGCGGCCAGGCTTGCAGCAGGGCCGCCAGCAGAAACGTGCCCCCGATGACGCGCCACCAGACGGCGCCAATCTCTCGGCCCGTCCACCACGCGACGGGCGCCAGCAGCATCAGGCTCATCACGGCATACAGCAGCGCGGAGCCCGGGCTTCCGACCAGCCAGCTGCCGCGGACAAACAGGCTCCCGGCCCCTTCGCCCACGACAAACACGACGAAGCCCCACCCCAAGGACAGCCAGAGCCCCGCGCGTCGCCACCGCGATTCGCCCCCCAGCACGATCAGCAACCCGATGGCCATCTGCAGCCAGGCGGCCGCCAGATTGGCCACGACGGGTGAGAGCCCCCACAGATGCATGCCAACGGACAGGCTCTGCGCAATCACGGCCGGCTGATGCTTCAAGAGGGGTGTCAGCATCCCCGACAGAAACTGCGTCACCATCAGCGGCTGAAACTGGAGGACCGCGTCTAGGAGCCATAGCGATCCCAGGCCCACGGTGAGCACGCGGCGGGAGGCAATCGGCAGGGACGGGGGCCCGGGAAACCGATGATGCTCCCAGAGCCACACGAGATAGCGGCCCCCCACCAGCACCACCAGCGTGACAACCCCCAAATTGATGGCGTAAAACAGCAGGAGCGGCGTGAGGTGGGCGCCCGGGGGCGGGGGCGGCAGGTTCATGCGCACGGCGCGTCCCCCCCTTCGCCCCCAGCATAGCGCGCCGGTTGCGTGGGCGGAAAATGCGGGAGGTGGCGCATGACGCCGGACGAGGTGGCGGCCGCCTGCCGGGGCTCGTGGCCCGATTGGACGTTCGCGACGGTCGCGCCCTTTTCGGACGCGGGCTGGGACTGCCAGGTGTTTAGCGTGGATGGTGCGTGGCTGGTGCGGGTGCCGCGCACGCCCGCCGCCCGCACGCACCTGGGCTGGGAGATGCGCATGCTGGAGCGGCTGGCGCCGCGGCTGCCCCTCCTGGTGCCGCAGTACGTTCGCCGCGCTCCGTGGGCCGGCGTATACCGAAAGCTTCCCGGGGAGGGAGGACGTGCGGTGGGCGCCGACGCGGGCCGCCGGCTTGGCCAGTTTTTGGGCGCCCTGCACGCCATCACCCCCGACGCCGGGCGCCTCGAGCGCCGCCGGCGTGCCTGGCGCGGTCGATTCGCACGGCTCGGCCGCCACCTGGACCATTGGGTTTGGCCGCGGCTCGGGGTGTCCGGGGCAGCCCGCGCCCGCGCGTGGTATGGCGCCGGCCTGCACCGCTGGAGCGCCGGGGGCCCAGCGGTGACGCTCATTCACGGCGACCTCGCCCCGGAGCATGTGCTCGCGGCCGACGGCCGCGTGGTGGCCGTCATTGACTTTGGTGATATGACCTGGGGGGACCCCATGTTGGACTTTGCCGGGCTTGGAGCGCTGGCGGCATCCGCCCGCGAAGCCTACCCGGGACCCGTCGATGAGGCGGCCGCCGCGTTTTACGGGCGGCTGGCGCCCCTGTACGCCGTCTTGCGAGCGCTGAGCAGGGGAGACCCTGGGGGCGAGGGCGCCGCCGGCCTCGCCGCCTGGGCGAAGCGCCTCGAGTGAGGCGTCGGGCGTGCTACCATCGGCTGGGGGGACGACGTGGACGTAGGATTGGTGGGACTGCCCGGATCGGGCAAGACAACGGTATTCAACCTGCTGACGGGCCAGAACGCGTCCGTGGCGGCATTTGGAGGGGGGCGCCCGGAGTCGCACCGGGCACTGGCCCGGGTGCCGGACGAGCGGCTCAGCGCCCTCGCGGATTTGTACCACCCCAAGAAGGTTACGCCGGCAACTATTCAGATTGTCGATATCCCCGGGCAGGCACCGGGTGAGGGGGACGGGCCGAACCGTCTCTTGGCCGACGTGCGGCAGGTGGACGCGCTGGTGCACATCATGCGGGGATTTCCCAGCCCGCTGGGCGAGCCCGCCGACCCCGCGGCGGCGGCGGCCGACATGGAGCTGGAGCTGGCGCTGGCGGACTTAGACCTGCTGGAGCGCCGGCGCGAGCGCCTGACCAGCGGCAAGAAGGTGACGGCGGAGGCCAGGGCCGAGCTGCCGCTGGTGGAGCGCCTCATGGCCGTGCTGGAAGATGGGGGGCGCCTCGACCAGGCGGCCCTGACGCCCGAGGAAGCCGCGGGCATGCGAGGCTATCAATTTCTCACGCTGAAGCCGATGCTGTGGGTGGTGAACCTGTCGGACGATGACCTGAAGAGCCATCGCTGGCCGGGCCGCGACACCTTGCTGGCGCTGGCCGCCAGCAAGGGCGTGGGGCTCGTGGAGATGGCGGGCCAGTTCGAGTGGGAGCTGTCGGCGCTGGATCCCGAGGAGCAGGCGCTGTTTTTGGCCGAAGTGGGCCTCGAAGCCTCCGGCATGGCTCGGCTGGCGCAGGCCATCTACCGCCAGTTGGGCCTGGTGTCTTTTTTGACCGCCGGGGAGGACGAGGTGCGGGCGTGGCCCATTGCCGTGGGCACGACCGCCCGGGCCGCCGCCGGCAAGATTCACTCGGACATTGAGCGGGGCTTCATTCGGGCCGAAGTAGTGCCCTTTGAGGCGTTGATGGCCCATCGGTCGCTGGCGGCGGCGCGTGAGCACGGCCAGGTGCGGATGGAGGGCCGGGATTACGTGATGGCCGATGGCGACGTGGTGAACTTTCGGTTCAACGTGTAGACACGGGGGGCGGTTGGCAAGGTGAGTGCGACAGACGGGACACAGGACGCCAGCGACACATGGGGCCCGCGGGCCCGTGCCCTCATGCCCGGAGGGGTGTCGAGCCCGGTGCGGTCGTTTCGCGGCGTGGGCGGCGAGCCGTTTTTCGTGGAGCGGGGCGCGGGGCCTTATTTGTTCGACTTGGGCGGCCGCCGGCTGATTGATCTGGTGATGAGCTACGGCCCGCTGATCCTGGGCCACGCCCCGGAGCCGGTGGTGGCCGCCGCGGCGCAGGCGGTTGCCGAGGGGCTGTCTTTTGGGGCCCCGTCGCCGCGTGAGGTGCTGCTGGCGGAGCGCATCACCAGTGCCATGCCGGCTGTCGAGAAACTGCGCTTTGTGAACTCGGGGACCGAAGCGACGATGTCGGCCCTGCGTGTGGCCCGGGCCGCCACCGGCCGCCGGCTCGTGGTGAAGTTCAGCGGCTGCTACCATGGCCATCATGACTCGCTGCTGATTCGGGCGGGCTCGGGCGCGGCCACGCTGGGCGTGCCCGATTCCGCCGGTGTGCCGGCGGAGCTGGCTTCCCTGACGGTGTCGGTGCCCTACAACGACACGGAGGCGGTCACCCGGCTGTTTCACGACCGCGGGCCCGACATCGCCGCGGTGATCGTGGAGCCGGTCGCAGGCAATATGGGGACCGTGCTGCCGGCGCCGGGCTTCCTGGAGGCGCTTCGCGCTCTGACGTGGGGGGCCGGGGCGCTCTTGGTCTTTGACGAGGTGATGACCGGGTTCCGCGTCGGCTGGGGCGGGGTGCAGGGCGGCGGCGTCACGCCCGACCTCACGTGCCTGGCCAAGGTGATTGGGGCCGGCATGCCGGTGGGCGCGTACGGCGGGCGGCGCGATCTGATGGCGCTGGTGGCGCCGGAAGGCCCGGTGTATCAAGCGGGCACCCTGTCGGGCAACCCCGTGGCGATGGCGGCGGGACTGGCGCAGCTGGACGCCATTGGCGGACCGGCGTTTTATGACCCCCTGGCCCAGGCGACCGCAGCCCTGGCGGACGGCTTGGAGGAGCGGGCCGCGCGGCACGGTGTGGCCGCCGTGGCCCCGCGCATGGGGGGCATGATGAGCCTGTTTTTTGCCGAGCGGGCGCCAAGCAATATGGCTGAGACGGAGGCGGCGGACCGCGAGCGGTTTGCGCGCTTCTTTCACGGCATGTTGGCCGAAGGCGTATTTTGGCCGCCGTCGCCCTTCGAAACGGCGTTCGTGTCCCAGGCGCACACCCCCGACGTCATCGATGGGGTGCTGGCGGCTGCCGATCGGGTGCTGGCCCGGCTGTAGGGCGGGGTGCCGCCTGCCTTACGGCTGCCCCGGGTAGCGCAGGAGCCGCGTGTGCGGCGGTGTGGTGCCTTCGACAATGACAGGGGTGCCCAGGTGCGTGAAGTGCCAGAGCCAGCCAGCATCCTCGGCCACGCCGGCTGGGTGGGGGTTGCCGACGCGGGTGGCCAGCTGGATGCAGCCGTGGCTGTGGGGCACGCCGAACTGGCGGGCCCAGTAGGCGCCGTGAATCGCAATGCCCTTGTAGATATATTGCGCATAGGGGACGTGCGCCACGTAATAGGCACCGGGCTGGCCCGGACTCCCGTAGCGCATGTCTCCGAGGCGGACGCGGCGCCAGATGTAGAAGTGTCCCGTGGGCGTGGGATATTCCGGGGTGACCCCGCTGGAGATGGGCATGGTGGCCACGAGGCGCTGCCCCTCGTAGGCCTGCAGCACTTGCAGCGTGAGGTTCACCACGACCGTGCGATTGTCATCGGTCTGAAAGGCGTCGGTGGCGGCACCCGCGACGGGTCGCCCCGCGTACAGCGCCGCCGCCGCGACGTGCACGGCGATGTGGCGGCTTTGGGGCCAGCGCCCGGTGGGGTGCAGTTGATACACGTCTCGACTGAGACGCGTGAGGTGCCAGGGCACGGCGGGCGTGACTTGAATCGCGCGGCGGAGCCGTGGCGGGCTCGCAGGCCAGGGCAGCGTGATGGTGATGGGCTCCTGGACCCCAACGACGCCTGGGGCCTGGGGGGCCAGATGGACAGCCGCCAGGGTCGGGGCGGGGACCCTGCCCGGGGTGGGCGGCATGCGCCACCACAGCGCCCAAGCGGCCAAGATAACCAGCGCCAGCGAGAGGACCCAGTACCAGTACATCCGAGTGCGCATGAGTCTGCTATCCTCCAAGCAGTACAACCAGTAGAGACCCGACGAGCGGCAGGGTGTGCACCCAGGCGGCCTTGTTCGACAACAGGAGGCTTTCAGGCATGACGGAATCCCGGCCAGTCCGGCCACCATTGAGCCCCAGCAGTCCCGACGGCCCTGCCGACAGCATTCCCATCACGGTGCTGTTTTTCTCGTTTGCCGCCGACCGGATGGGGGCCCACCGCATCGAGCGCACGGTGCCGCCCGCCACCACCGTGGCGTCGCTGTTTCGCGAGTACGCGGACCAGCTGGGGGCCGGGGCGGACCGGTTCCTGTTTTCCGTGAACGAAGTGTGGGCACCCGCGACGCGCGAGCTGGGGCCGGGCGACGTGGTGGCCATCATCCCACCGGTGGCGGGAGGTTAGCGGGGTGGGCGGCGGTGGCGCGGCCACCTGGTACCATGTGGGGCCCGAGCCCATCGCGGTGGGTGACCTCGTGGCGCGGCTGGCCGATCCGGCTGCGGGGGGCCAGGCCGTGTTCATGGGGGTGGTGCGCCGCGAGTTTATGGGGCGGCCCACTCTGGGCCTCGAGTACGAAGCCTACACCCCGCTGGCGCTGGCGGAATTTGACCGCATTGGGTCGGAGCTGGTCCAGGAATTTGGCCTCTGCCGGCTCGTGATCGTGCACCGGGTGGGGCGCCTGATGATAGGCGAGACCAGCGTGTTCGTGGGCGCGGCCGCTCCGCACCGGCCCGCTGCGTTTGCCGCCTGTCGGGCGGGCATCGACCGGGTGAAGGATCGAGCGCCCATCTTTAAGGCGGAGCTGTGGGACGATGGGTCGCGGCGCTGGCATGGGGCGCCCGACGGGCCGCCCGTGGCGCCCGACGCGTAGCGGGGATCAAAAAAGCGGGAGGGTGGCCCCTCCCGCTTTGCCAGCTCATCACGGGGCCCACTGCGAGTACTGCAGGTACAGTGCCTCAATGTTGGCCACGTACTGGTGGACGGAGGCGCCCCAGGACTGCGCAAACAGGCCCGCGAGGCTGCCATAGGCCTTGACGCTCCCCGGCCCCGCGTTGTAGCCCGCCAATGCCTCACTGAGGTACGTCGTACTGTTGCCCGGCGGCACGGCCAGCGAGGGATTGACGCTGGCGGATGCGCCCGGCCCCCCAAAGTAATCCAGGAGGTACCGCAGCTCGAAGCACCCAATCAGGAGGTTGTCCTCGGCGTTGTACAGCGCCGACGGCGAAAGTCCCAACTCGGCTTCGATCGGCGCCGCGGTGCCGGGCTCCACCTGCATCAAGCCCACGGCGCCGGCCGGGCTCACCGCGTGCTGGTTGCCCCCGGACTCCTCGGTGATGACGCCGATGACCAGCGCGGGCGGCAGGCCCCCGCCCAGCTGCGTCGTCGCCGCCTGCACCAGTGGGTACAGCGCGGTGAACAGCTGGTGCTGACTCAGATAGCCGCCGGTGTACTGCGCCAACAGCGCCTGGATTTGGTTGACGATGCTGGTCAGCTGGCTCTTCAGCTGTCCAATGTAGGTGGCCTGCTGCTGCTCTTGGCTGTGCAGGCTGATGACCAGCGCGCCGGCGCTGGCCGCTGCGGCCTGCTCGGCATTGGTGGCGGCCACGGCTTGTTGCTGCAGCACCACCAGATGATTCTTCTGCGAAACCAGCTGGGCCTGCTTTTGATGCATCAGCGCATCCTGGGCCTTGATTTGGTCCACCAGGTTGGTGGCCATGGTGGCCACCTGGCTGAGCATGTAGAGGCGGCTTAAGAAGTCGGAAAACGACTTCGCGCCCAAAATGACATCCAGGTACCCCACCGCACCGTGCTCTTCCATCAGCCGCACCTGGGCCGTCAGCAGGGACGCTTCGTAGTGCAGGTGTCGGTTAATGCTGGCGATTTCGTTCTCGGTGGCGGTGAGCTGGGCCTGGGTGGCTTGAATCTCGCCGTTGACCGCCGCCACCCGCGAGCGATCCTGGGCCACCTGCTGGTTGATTTGCTGGATGCGCGACTCGGTTGCCAAGATCGAATTCTGCGTCGCCTTCAGCTGGCTCTGCTCAGAGTTCAGCTGCTGCGACGTTTGGTGCTGCTGCTGCTCCAACTGTTGGAGCGACGCTGCATGGGCTGTTGCCAGCGGTCCCACCGCCAGCAGCATCGCCGCGCACACTCCGGGCCACAATCGATGCATGCCACACCCCCGTCGTCCGACCGTCAGGCACGAACGGCTACTCGGGTTCGACATCGCGGCGGAGATTCCTTGTAGGCGATCTAAATTTGTTGTCGGCATCTGGAGACGGGGTGGGCGGCGACGGCGGCCGTTGGCGCAGCTTCGTGTCTCGCGCGCTTCGCGCGCGTGATGCCCCGCGTCAGCGCCGGCTGATCCCGTGCGTGTGGGTGCGGCGCGGGGCGAGCCCCCGCTCCCCCCGCAGAGCCCGGTCTGCGGGCGTGCGGCCGCCCCTTGTGCGGCCGCACGCCCGTCTGATAAGATGGACGTCGATTCTCGCGAGGCGTAGCGGGCCCGAAGCAGACCGGAAGAGGGTGGCATTCAGTTGAAGCCAGAGATTCATCCGAAGTACAAGCGCACCACCATCACGTGCTCGTGCGGGGCGGTGTACGAGGTCGGCTCGACGCGGGAAAACTTGCGCATCGAGGTGTGCGGCAAGTGCCATCCGGTTTACACGGGCGGCAGCCAGCGGCTCGTCGATACGGGTGGCCGGGTGGAGCGCTTCAAGCGCAAATACGGCATGAAGTAAACAGAGCCTCGGCTCTGTTTTTCTTTCCGCGCCGGTGGGGCGGAACGGCGACGCCAGATGGCAGACAGCGGATTACCCGAGTAGCGGAGGGGCGAGGCGATGGACAGCCGCATGACGGGCCGCCTGCAGCAGATGGCCGCGCGTGGACAGCACTTGGAGGCCGAACTGTCTCGTCCGGAGGTGGTGTCGGACCCGGTCGCGGCGCGGCGCCTGGGCAAGGAGCTGGCCCGCTTGACGCCGGTGTTGGAGAGGTTTGCCCAGTATCAGGACGCTCGGCGCACCGAGGACGAGTTGCGCCGCCTGATGCGGGAGGATCCTGAGCTGCGGGGGCTGGCGGAGGCGGAGCTGGAGACGGTGCGCAGCGACTTGGCGCGCCTCGAGGCCCAGCTGACGGAGGACCTGCTCCCGCGCGACGCCAACAACGACAAAAACGTCATTCTGGAAATCCGGGCGGGTACGGGCGGCGACGAAGCCGCGATGTTTGCGGCGGACCTGCTGCGCATGTACCTCCGGTTTGCCGAGCGGCAGGGCTGGCGCGTGGAGATGCTGTCCGAGAGCCCGACGGATATTGGGGGCTTCAAAGAAGTCATCATCCTCATCGAAGGCGACGGCGCATACAGCCGCCTCAAGTTTGAGAGTGGCGTGCACCGCGTCCAGCGCGTGCCATCCACCGAAGCCCAGGGGCGCATCCACACGTCCGCCGCGACCGTCGCGGTGATGCCCGAAGCCGAAGAGGTGGATATGGCCATCGATCCCGAGGACCTGAAGATTGAAACCATGCGGGCCGGAGGGGCCGGCGGCCAGCATGTCAACAAGACCGAGTCGGCGGTGCGCATCACGCACCTGCCCACGGGCATTTCCGTGCATGCGCAGGACGAGCGATCCCAGCATAAGAATCGGGATAAGGCCATGCGCATCCTCCTGGCGCGGGTGCAGGACCTGCGCACCCAGGCGCAGGCGTCGGAACAGGCCTCGGCGCGCCGGGCGCTCGTGGGCAGCGGGGATCGCTCGGAGCGCATTCGCACCTATAATTTTCCGCAGAACCGCGTCACGGACCACCGCGTGGGCCTCACCCTCCACCGCTTGGAGGCGGTGCTGGACGGAGACCTGACGGAGCTCTTGGCGGCCTTGGCGGCGGCCGAGGATCAGGCCCGCCTGGCTGATCCGGTGTCATGAGGACCCTCAGCGCCGCGTGGGAGGCTGTGCGCGAGCAGCTGGCGCGGGCAGGGGTGCCGCATCCCGAGCGCGAGACGCCGCTGCTGCTGGCCGCGGCGCTGGGCATTCCCAAGGAAGCGCTCTACCGTGATCGCCCCGAGGTGGATGACGCGGCCTGGGACCGCCTGGAGGCATGGGCGGCCCGGCGGGCGCGGCGCGAGCCGATGGCGTACGTGCTGGGCCATCAAGAATTTTTCGGGCTGGATTTGGTGGTCACGCCGCGGGTGCTGGTTCCGCGGCCCGCCACGGAAACGCTGGTGGCGACGGCGCTGGCCGAGATTCCCGCGCGTGACGGGCGGGTGGTGGACGTCGGGGTGGGCTCGGGCGCCGTGGCCTTGGCGCTGGCGCGGCACGGCTTTGGCGGGTGGCGGGTGGAGGGCGTGGACTCCGACTTGCAGGCGCTGGCGCTGGCCCAAGCCAATCGAGAGCGGGTGGGCGTGCGAGCTCGATTTTATCCGTCGGATCTGCTGGCCCAGGTGGAGGGAGGCCTCCTGGCGGTGGTGGCGAACCTCCCCTATGTGGGCCAGAGCGACCCCGTCGACCCGGAGGTGCGCTTCGAGCCCGCCCGGGCCGTCTTCGGGGGAGCGCGCGGGCCCGAATTGATCCTGCGCCTCGTGGGGCAGCTCATGGGCAAGCTGGACCCCGGCGGCCTCGCGCTGCTGGAGGTGGGGGCTGGCCAAGCGGCCGAGGTGGCCCAAGCGCTCACGGAGGCGGGGCTGACGGTGGCCCCGCCGGTGGCTGACGCGGATGGCATAGCGCGTGTGGTGTGGGGGAGGCGCTGACGTGGCAGACGGGCCCGAGGCCGGCGGCAGCATCACGGTGCCCGAGCTGGTGGAGCGGCTGGAGCGTGGGGAGCCCACGGTGCTGATTGATGTGCGCTTTGGCAAGGTGGGCGACGTCCCGGGGGCGATTGCCGTGCCGGTGACAGATTTGGAGGACGATCCGCGCGACTGGGACCGGGGTGCGCTCTTAGTGGTGTTTTGCCAGCATGGGCATGGCGCCAGCGAGTATGCCCAGGAAGTTTTGCGGGAGCAGGGGTATGACCGCGTGGTGCGCCTGACCGGCGGTGTCGATGCCTGGATGCAGTTTCACCACCGTGAGCCGCCGGCAGAGGCGGCGCCAACCGATTCCCGGCACCCATAGGGCATGACTGACGCGGCGCTGTGGTCCCTGCTAGTCTTTTTGCTGCTGTACGTCATGCTGGTGGGCGAGTGGGTGCATCGCGCGGCTGCTGCGCTGGCCGCGGCGCTTGCGGTGGTGTTTTCCGGATTGCTGCCGCCCAGCCAGGCGGTGGCGGCGGTGGACTGGAACACCATCCTGCTGCTGTTTGGCCTGATGATGCTGGTCAGCCTGGGCGAAGAGGTGGGGCTGTTTCCGGCGCTCGCATCCTGGGTGCGGCGGGTGACCGGCCCGTCGCCTTGGGCAACGGTTTTAGGCTTCATGATGGTCGTGGCCGTCCTGTCGAGCGTCCTGCCCAACCTGTCGGTGATCCTGATCCTGGGCCCGGCGCTGTTCACGGCCGCCGAGCACCTAGACATGGACCCAGTTCCCCTCTTGATCTTTGCCATCATGGCGTCTAACCTCGCCGGCTTGGCCACGCTGGTGGGCGACCCGCCCAACATCCTCATCGGGACGGCCGCCGGGCTGTCGTTCACCCAGTTTGTCACCCACCTGGGGCCGCTGGCGCTTGTCATGGTGCTGATGGTGCTGGGCTATGCGCGCCTGGCGCTCAAGCCGCCCGCTCGGCCAGCGGCCCGCTGGCACCCCACCACGATTCCCCACCCGCGCCGCGGTTGGGCGTTGGCCTCGGTAATGGTGGCCACGCTAGTGGCCTTCATTCTGCAGTCCACGCTAGGGCTGCCCGTGGGCCTGATTGCCGTCGCCGGCGCCACGCTGGGACTGCTGCTGGTGGGGGGGGACGTCGAGCACCATCTGGGCGAGGTGGACTGGGGCACGCTGGTGTTTTTCGCCGGCCTCTTCATCGTCGTGGGCGCGCTGGTGCGGGCCGGCATCATGCGGGCAGCCGGGACCTGGCTGCTGGCGCAGCACCTGGGGGCCGGGCTGCCGCTGGCGCTGTTGGTGTTCACCGCGGTCTGCTCGGCCGTGTTGGACAACATACCCATTGTGGCGGCAGCCATTCCGCTTGTGTCGGGCATCTTGGCGCAGGACCCGCGATATGGCCTCACGCTGTGGCTGGCGCTGGCCACGGGCGCCGCGGTGGGCGGCAACACCACGCTGCTGGGGGCATCCGCCAACCTGGTGGGCGTGAGTCTCGCCCGCAAGCGGGGGTACCAGCTCAGCTTTCGGACCTACCTGCGCTGGTCGCTGCCCCTGTCGGCGGCCACGCTGGCGGTAGCGGTGGCGTGGGTTTGGTGGCAGGGAGGGCTCGGCCGCTAGCGCCCGGGCCCCTGGGGTGTGGTGTAATGAAGGAGCCGGCGGTGGGGCCGACGGGCGCAGGAGGGAAGCAGCATGGCGGTGACACGGCTGGCAGCCAGCGACGAGGGGGTGCGGCGCGCAGGCGCCGCGCTGGCAGCGGGGGACCTGGTGGCCTTCCCGACCGAGACGGTGTACGGGCTTGGGGCTGACGGCACGAATCCTCGCGCCGTCGCCAACATCTATCGGGTGAAGGGGCGGCCCGCGGACAACCCGCTCATCCTGCACGTGGCAGACGCGGCGGCGGCTGAGGCGCTCGCACGGGAGTGGCCGGACGATGCGCGCCGCCTCGCGGAGCGGTTTTGGCCCGGACCGCTCACGCTGGTGGTGCCGGCGCGGGCGGCGGTGCCGGCCGTCGTGCGCGGCGGCCTGGACACGGTCGCCGTCCGCTGTCCCAGCCATCCTGTCGCGCGGCGCCTGCTGGCGGCCGCCGGCGTGCCCGTGGCGGCGCCGTCCGCCAACCGATCGGGCCATCCCAGCCCCACCACCGCCGAGGGGGTGGCCCGTGCGCTGGGCGGGCCCACCACCCCGGACGTCACCGTGTGGCTGGTGGACGGGGGGCCGTCATCCATCGGGGTGGAGTCGACGGTCGTGGATGTTTCCGGCGGGCGCCCCCTGCTGCTGCGGCCGGGCGGCCTGCCGACAACGGCCATCGAAGGCGTGGTGGGAGCGCTGGGCACCCCGGCGGCGGGTGGCCCCGCTCGGTCACCCGGCATGCGGTATCGCCATTACGCGCCAGACCGGCCGCTGGTGCTGCTCGCCATGGACCCCGAGGCTGCCGTGGCGGCACTGGCGCGGGAGGGAGCGCGGGATCGCTGGCCCAAAGCCCGAAGCGGCCTCCTGGCGCCCCGGCGCATCGTCGAGGCCGCGGGCTGGCCTGCGGCGGTGAGCTTGGGGGACAGCCCGCACGAGGCGGCGGCCGCCCTGTTCGAAGGCTTGATGACCTTGGACCGGTGGCCGGGCTTGGACCGGCTGGTCGCGGTATGGAACAATCAGGAGGGCGTCGGCGGGGCGGTGATGGACCGCTTGGAGCGGGCGGCGGCGGAGGTGGTGCAGGCATGAGCGGGGCCCCGGCTGTCCCCCCGGACGCCTCGGTGCTGTTTGTGTGCACGGGCAACACCTGCCGGAGCGCGCTGTCCGAGGCGTTCTGGCGGCTCGTGCGGCCCGACATCCCGGTGGGGTCCGCCGGCACCCAGGCTTGGCCGGGGATGCCCGCAGCGACTGAGGCGGTCCTGGTGGCCGCAAGCCGCGGGGGGGACTTGTCGAGCCACCGCTCTCGGTCTCTCGACGAGGTGTCCGAGAGTCCGGCGCATGTGTATGTCATGACCGCGCGGCAGCGGGAGGAAGTGCTGGAGCGCCGGCCGGAGTGGGCCGGCCGCGTGCAGCTCCTGACCGAAGCCGTGGGCGAAGCGGGCGATATCGGAGACCCGGCGGGCGGGACCGCGGCAGCGTACGAGGAGCTGGGCCGGCGCCTGTGGCACCTGCTCACCCGGCTGGCCGACCAGCTGGAGGAGGAGCCGCCGGCGGAAGGGCCATGACCCACGCGCCCTGGAATGCCCGCGAATCGGGGCCCAGACGGACGAAGGAGGAGGCGGCACATGAGGATAGCAGTCGGCGCAGACCACGCCGGGGTGGATCTCAAGGAGGCCGTCGTGGATTGGCTGGTGGACCAGGGATACGACGTCCACGATGTTGGCACCTTCGATCACGAGTCCGTAGACTATCCGGATTATGCCGTGAAAGTGGCGCAGGCCGTGGCGCAGGGAGAGGCCACCTTCGGGTTTCTGTTTTGCGGCACGGGCCTTGGGATGTGCATCACCGCCAACAAAGTGCCGGGCGTGCGGGCCGTCACGTGCCATGAAGCCTTGTCGGCGCGCCTCGCGCGCGCGCACAACGATGCCAACGTGCTCACCATGGGGGGCAGGCTGGTGGCGACGGAGCTGGCGCTTGACGTCATTGCGAATTTTCTAGGGCAAGACTTTGCGGGGGGGCGCCATGCAGGCCGCGTCGACAAGATTGTTGAGGCGGAGCGGCGGAGCGGTCCCAACTGAACCGGTGTCCACCGACGGCGGGCAGGAGGGGTAATGTGCTGACCGTGCTGGAGCATCCCCTGCTGGCAACCCACCTCACGGCGCTGCGGGACCGCGCGACGAGCCCGGCGGCCTTTCGGGGCCATCTGGACGCCATGGGGCGCCTGATGGCGTACCCGGTGCTGGCGGGACTGGCCGTGCGCCCCGTGTGGGTCGAGACGCCGCTGGCTCCGGCGCGGGGCGCGGTGCTGGCGGACGAGCCGGTGCTGGTGCCCATCTTGCGGGCGGGCTTGGGGCTCTTGGACGCCTTTTGCGCCGCGGCCCCCGGCGCCTCGGTATCGCACCTGGGCCTCTATCGGGATGTGGTGGCGGGCCAGCCGGTGGCGTACTTTGAAAACTTCCCACCGGCCTGGGCCACACGGCCAGTGGTCGTGCTGGATCCCATGCTGGCGACCGGCGGCTCGCTGGCAGCCGCGCTGGCCAAGCTGGACCAGTGGGGCGCGCGCAACGTGGTGGTGGCGGCCGTGCTGGCCGCACCGGCAGGGATACAGCGGATCGAGCGCGAATATCCCGCCGCTCGCGTGTTCGTGGCGGCCGTGGACGACCGCTTGAACGAGCGGGATTTCATCGTGCCGGGACTGGGTGACGCCGGGGACCGCCAGTATGGCACGCCGTGACAGCGACTGGGCGGAGGCGCGGCTTGTGCTCGTGGTCACTATTGACGGGCGCGCGGCGTCCAGTATAATGAGCGGCGGTAACCGCTTGTCGGTCCATGGGGTCGGCACGAGTCGACCGCATCCGCCCACCGTCGTCCTGAGTGAGGAGCGATGGGGTTTTTTGTGTCAGCGCGGCAGCGGCCGCAGGTGGGGCAGAAGCCGGTGAGGTGTTGGAATGGCATCGGAGGGCGGAGATGAGGGCCACGGAACCCCGCCCCCGGGAGGGCTTCGCCGCATCGGCCGCGCGGCCGCCGCAGGGACCGAGATGGTGGCGCTGTTTCTGGTGGGCCTGTTCGGGGGGCGCTTCGTGAGCGGAGCCACCCACGCGGGACCCTGGCCGACGGTGGTCGGCGTCCTGTTGGGGTTCGCTGCGGGCCTCTGGGCCGCCTTTCGGATGCTGGCCGCTTCGTGACCCGGTTTCGGGCGTCGCTGGCGCGGATGCGTCGGATTGCGTGGCCGCTGTTGGGTGTCGGGATTGTGGTGCTCCTCCTGTGGCCCAGTGGGCGGGCCGACACGTGGGGGTTTGTCCTGGGGCTCCTGGTCGGCCTGATGAACGTGAATCTGCTGGCATCGGCCGTGTCGCGCGTGGTGCGGCTGCCGATGGGGGTGGGGGGAGCCGCCCTCACCGTGTCGGGCGTGATCCGGTTTGGCTTGGTCCTGGCGCTGCTGGCCTGGATCGTGCTGATGGGGCCGCCGGTGGCGTGGGCGCCCCTCCTGGCCGGGTTGTTTCTCCCGGAAATCGTCGTGGTGGTGGGCATCGTGTGGGGACGCGAACCGTTTGATCTGGAAGGGGATACACGGTGACGTTCAACCTGTCGGGGTTCGACCCGACGCTGGCGATCTACGTATGGATTTCAGTGATCCTCACGGGACTCGTGGCGTGGCTCTTGACACGCCGGGCCCGGGCGGACAGGCCGGGCGTCGGTCAGAGCCTCATGGAGATGGTTTTCGAGTTCATCAACGGGCTGGCCCGGGGGGCGATGGACGAGAATCCCGCGTTTTTGAGCTTTCTGGTCATGCTGTTCCTGTTTCTGCTGGTGGCGAACTTCCAGGGCATGATCCCGGCGCTGCATTCGCCCACCACGAACTTGAATGTGACGGCCGCGCTGGCCATCCTGACCTTCGTGATGATGTGGGTGTTTGGCTTCAAGAAGAAGGGCCTCGGGTACTTTCGCCACTGGACGCACCCCGGTGGGGCCATCGGGATGGCCATGCTGCCCATCAACATCATCGAAGACTTTTCCAAGCCCCTGACGCTGGCGTTCCGGCTTTTTGGCAACATCCTGGTGGGCGAGATTTTCATGGGCATCATCGCGGCTGGCGTGGGCTACTTCCAGGGCGGGTTTGCGCTGGGGTTTGTGTGGTGGGGCTTCACGGCGTTTGTGAACATCGTGCAGGCCTTTATTTTCATGATTCTGACCCTGTCCTATGTAGGACAGGCCCAAGCGTCGGACCACTAGGGTTCGGCGCCGTGCGGCAAGCTTCACACGATAATCGGAGGTGCCCGACGACATGGCTTTGGACTTGACCGCGATGCGCGCGGTGGGGGACGCGATTGGGTTTGGCGTGGCGGTGGCTGGTGGCGCCATTGGCGACGGCTTGGTGTTCAGCCGGCTGGTGGAAGGGGTGGCGCGGCAGCCCGAGGCCCAGGGCCGCCTGATGCCGCTGGCGTTCATCGGGGTGGGCATCGTGGAAGCGCTGCCGATCATCAGCTTGGTGTTGTTTCTGATTCACCTGATCGGGTGAGCGCATGCACATCAATATTGCGCTGAACCCCCTGGACATGCTGGACGCCCTCGTGGCCGTCGGCATTCTGTACCTGTTTCTGCAGAAGTATGCCTTCCCGCCGCTGCTGAAGGCGGTGCGTGACCGGCAAACGCGCATTGAGGAAGACTTGGCGGCCGCCGAGCGGCGGCACCAGGAGGCGGACCAGCTGAAGGCCGAGTTGGAGGCCCAGTTGAAGCAGGTGAAGGCGCGCGCGGAGGTGGCCATGAGCCGCGCCCTGCGCGACGCGGAGGACGAGGCCCAGCAGATTGTCACGCGGGCGCGGCAGGAGTCCCGGCGGCTGGTGACGGACGCGGAGGCGGAAATCGCGGCGGAGCGCGATCGGGCGCTGCAGTCCGTCAAGCAGGACGTGGCGGATCTAGCGCTGCGCATCGCCACCAAAGTGCTGGGGCAGGAAATCTCGGACGGCGTGAGCGAGCGGCTGGTGCAGGAGTTTGCTGACCAGCTGGCCGGGTCCCGTGCGGGAGGGGACTCGGCGCCATGAGAGCGGAGGCGGTGGCGCGGCGCTATGCGCTGGCCTTCTTGGAGACCATTGCCCCCGGGGCGGGGCCCGACGTGGATGCCCGCCTCACCGAGGCATCCGCCGTGCTGCTGGCCCCGCCGGTGGGTCCCCTGTTTTTGCATCCTGGCGTGGCGGCAGCGGACAAGGTCCGCGCGGTGAGCCAGGTGTTCGCGGACGATGCGGACCTTGTGCACTTGCTGGGGGTCCTCATCCGGCATCGGCGCGAGGGGCTGCTGGCCCTCGTGGCGCGGCAGTTTCACCGCGCGCGCCTGGCGCGCGAGGGGCGGGTGGCGGCCACCGTGCGGACCGCGCGGCCCCTCGCGGCCCGCTGGCGCGAGCGTGTGGTGGAGGAGCTGTCGCGCTATGCCGGCCGATCTGTCGACGCGGAGTTCCAGGTGGCGGCCGATTTGATGGGCGGCATCGAGGTGCGGATGGGCGACCGGCTGTGGGATGGGTCGATTAAGGGGCGCCTGTCGCGGCTGGCGCGCGAACTCAAAGATGAGGTGAAGCTGGGTGAATCTTAAGCCGGAAGAGATTACCGAGATTCTGAAGCAGCAGATCGCCCAGTTCGACGACCAGGTCTCGCTGGACGAAGTGGGCACGGTGCTGTCCGTGGGTGACGGCATCGCTCGCGTCTATGGACTGGCGGACGCCATGGCGGGCGAGATGCTTGCGTTTGAGAGCGGGGTCGCCGGGATGGTGCTGAACCTCGAGGAGGACAACGTCGGCGTCGTGCTCATGGGCGATGAGACCGAGATTAAAGAAGGCCAGCGCGTGCGCCGCACCGGGCACGTGGTGGACGTGCCGGTGGGCGAGGCTCTCGTGGGCCGCGTGGTCAACGCGCTGGGGGAGCCGATTGACGGCCAAGGCTCTATTGAGACCACGGAGCGGTGGCCGGTCGAGCGGATGGCGCCGGGCATCGTCGCGCGCCAGCCGGTGAACACGCCGCTGCAGACCGGCCTCAAGGCGGTGGACTCCATGGTGCCGATTGGCCGCGGCCAGCGGGAGCTCATTATTGGAGACCGGTCTACCGGCAAGACGGCGCTGGCCATCGATGCGATCCTGAACCAAAAGGGGCAGGACGTCATCTGCGTGTATGTGGCCATTGGGCAAAAGCAGTCCACGGTGGCGCGGGTGGTGCGCATCTTGCAGGACCGCGGCGCCATGGAGTACACCATCGTGGTGTCGAGCTCCGCGTCGGAGCCGGCGCCCCTGCAGTTTCTGGCCCCCTACGCCGGCTGCAGTATGGCGGAGTTCTTTCGCGACCAGGGCCGCGATGTCCTGATCGTGTACGACGACCTGTCCAAGCACGCCGTGGCCTATCGCGCGATGAGCCTGCTGCTGCGGCGGCCTCCGGGGCGGGAGGCGTATCCCGGCGACGTGTTTTACCTGCACTCGCGTCTGTTGGAGCGGGCCGCCCGGCTGAACGAGGCCAACGGCGGCGGCAGCCTGACCGCGCTGCCCATCATTGAAACCCAGGCGGGCGACATCGCCGCGTACATTCCCACGAACGTCATTTCTATCACCGACGGTCAGATTTTCCTCGAAGCGGACCTGTTCTTCTCGGGGCAGCGGCCGGCCGTCAACGTCGGAAGCTCGGTGTCCCGGGTGGGCGGCAGCGCTCAGGTGAAGGCCATGCGCCAGGTGGCGGGCCGCCTGCGGCTGGATTTGGCCCAGTACCGCGAGCTCCAGGCGTTCAGCCAATTTGGATCGGACCTGGACCGCGCCACCCAGGCGCGGCTCACCCGTGGGGCCCGCGTGGTGGAGGTGCTCAAGCAGGCGCAGTACCAGCCCGCGTCGGTGGCCGAGCAGGTCGTGGTGATTTACGCCGCCACCAACGGCTTTCTCGACGAGCTGCCCGTCGAGGCGGTGGGTGAGTTTGAGCGGGGATTCCTGCGCCTCCTGCACGAGGAGCAGCCCGAGATTCTCGACAGCATCCGTGAGGAGCAGCAAATCACGCCCGAGAATGAAGAGCGGCTGAAGCAGGCGATCGAAGAGTTCACCGCCACGCTGAAGACGGTGTCCTGACATGGCCGCGGGAGGACTGCAGGACTTAAAGCGACGCATCAAGAGCGTCGAAAATACGCGGCAGATCACGCGCGCCATGAAGCTGGTGGCCGGGGCCAAGCTGCGTCGAGCCCAGGAGCGGGCGGAGAGCGCTCGCAGTTACTTTGACACGATTCGCGAGGTCATGCAGCGGGCAGCGAAGTCCGCCGGCAGCGCGGCCAAGCAGCAGCTGTTTGCCGAGCGCGCGGTGAAGGAGACCGGCTACGTGGTGGTGACGTCGGATCGGGGATTGGCTGGGCCCTTCAACGCCAACGTCCTGCGCTACGCGGCGGGCCGCATGCGGTCCGGTGCGGGCCAGGCGTCCGTGTTTGCCGTCGGGCGCAAGGGCCGGGATGCGTACCGCCGGCGGCAGGTCACCATCCACGATGAGTTTGTGGGGATCGGGGACGAGGTGCACTACAGCCAGGCGAAGGCGGTGGCCGATGCCATCATGGGCCGCTTTCAAGCCGGCGAGGTGGACCGCGTGGAGCTGGTCTACACGCACTTCATCAACGCGATGACCCAGCGCCCCGCGCATGTGCAGCTGCTGCCGGTGCAGCCTCCGTCGGTGGAGGAGGGCTCCCATGCCCCTGACGGAGCTGACGCGTCCTACGTCTTCGAGCCCGATGCCGAAACGGTGCTGGCCGACCTGGTGCCCCGCTACATCGAGGTGCAGGTTTATGGCGCGCTCTTGGAGTCCAAGGCCAGTGAGCACGGAGCGCGCATGACGGCCATGGATGCCGCCAGCAAAAACAGTGACGAGCTGCTGAGCCAGATGACGCTCAGCCGCAATCGGCTGCGCCAGGCGGGCATCACCCGGGAGATTGCCGAGCTGGTCGGGGGCGCAGCGGCGCTGGAGTAGCTCCCGAGCCCCACGAGACGACACGCAAGCGAGGAGGAGCGAGATGAGCGAGGCGGACGGCCACGTCATTCAGGTACTGGGGCCGGTAGTGGAGGTGGAGTTCCCGCCCGACCAGCTTCCGGCCATTTACAACCGGCTGACCGTGGAGGGGCCGGAGTCCGAGCCGTCCGGCGATGGCGCGAGCCCACGGATTCACGTGGATCTGGAGGTGATGCACCACTTGGGCGACAACCGCGTGGCCTGCATTGCCATGGCGACCACCGATGGGATGGTGCGGGGCATGCGCGTCGTCAATTCCGGGGGCCCGATTCGCGTGCCGGTGGGGGAGGTCACCCTGGGGCGCATGTTCAATGTGCTGGGTGAGCCGATTGATGGCAAGGGCGCCGTCACGGCGGAGGAGACCCTTCCGATTCACCGGGATGCGCCCGCCTACACGGAGCAGTCCGTGGCCACCGAGATTTTGGAAACCGGCCTGAAGGTGGTGGACCTGCTGGCTCCCTACGCTAAGGGCGGCAAGGTGGGCTTGTTTGGTGGGGCGGGGGTTGGCAAAACCGTGCTCATCATGGAGCTGATCCACAATATTGCCCGGGAGCACGGGGGGTACTCGGTATTTGCCGGGGTCGGCGAGCGCACGCGCGAAGGCAATGACTTGTATCTGGAAATGAGCGAGTCGGGGGTCATCGAGAAGACCGCCTTGGTGTACGGGCAGATGAATGAGCCGCCTGGCGTCCGCATGCGGGTGGGCCTGTCGGGCCTGACGATGGCTGAGTACTTCCGCGACCAGGAGGGCCGAGACGTCCTGCTGTTTATCGACAACATCTTTCGGTTCGTCCAGGCCGGGTCCGAGGTGTCGGCGCTGTTGGGCCGCATGCCGTCGGCCGTGGGATATCAGCCTGTGCTGGCGACCGACGTGGGAGCCCTGCAGGAGCGCATTACGTCCACCAAGAAAGGCTCGATCACGTCAGTGCAAGCCATCTACGTGCCCGCGGACGACTACACCGACCCGGCGCCGGCGACCACGTTTGCCCACCTGGACGCGACTACGAATCTGGAGCGCCGCATTTCCGACAAAGGCATCTTCCCGGCCGTCGATCCCCTGGCGTCGACGTCTCGCATTCTGGACCCGGCGGCGGTGGGCGAGGAGCACTACCGGGTGGCGCGGGGCGTGCAGCAGGTGCTGCAGCGCTACAAAGACCTCCAGGACATCATCGCGATTTTGGGCATGGACGAGCTGTCGGACGATGACAAGCTGACGGTGACCCGGGCGCGCAAGATCGAGCGCTTTCTGTCTCAGCCGATGTTTGTGGCCGAGGCGTTTACCGGCCAAAAGGGTCGGTACGTGCCCGTGAAGGAAACCGTCCGGGGGTTTGCCGAGATTCTGGAGGGCAAGCACGACGATCTGCCCGAGATGGCCTTCTACATGGTGGGCACCATTGACGAAGCGCTGGAGAAGGCGGAGCAGCTGTAGCGTACGAAGGAGCCGCGCGGGACGGCAGGACGGAGGTAGCCATGGCGGCAACGTATGCATTGAAGCTAGTGACGCCCGAGCGCACGGTCTATACGGGCCAGGTGTCGGAGTTGCTGCTGCGCGCCAGTGAAGGCGACATGGGTGTGCTGGCGCACCATGTGCCCCTCATCACGGCGGTGAAGCCGTCGGTGGTTCGGGTGCTGGATGCTGGGGGCACGTGGCGGCGGTACGCCGTGGGGGGCGGATTTTTGGAAGTCGGCCGCCAAGTCACGGTGCTGCTCGCTGACACCGCGGAGAGCCCCGAGGAGCTTCACCGCGAGCGGGCGGTGGCGGCGCGCGCTCGGGCGCTGGACCGCTTGGAGCACCCGGGAGCCGACGTGGACCGCGCGCGGGCCCGCGAGGCGCTGGCAAGGGCCGAAGCGCGACTGGCGACGCTCGACGACAGCCCGCCGGCTTGATGGCCGCCAGTCAGTCGCCCCGCGCGGCGAGGCCAGCCGCGGCCAGAATCTTTTGGGCACGGTCCCTCCAGGAGCGGCGGTGGGCCGCGGCGATGCGGGCCTGGGCGGCGGCGCCCCGGGGGCTTTCGCGGTGCTCGGCCAGCGCGAGGCGGGCGGCGTCGGCAAACGGCGCGCCGGGCTCACTCCAATACACGGTGCCGGGCGGCAGCGGGGCGGCACCGGGAAGCGGGGTCGCGACGATGGGGCGGCCCGTGGCGAGGTAGTCGTACAGCTTCAAGGGATCGCTCGCGCTGGCAGCCGGGTGGCGGGTGCGCGGCAGGAGCAGCACCTCGATCTCGCTCAGCACCCGAGGCAGGTCCGCATACGGAACCGGCGGGCGCCACTCCACATTGGGCAGCGCGGCCAGCGCCCGCAGCGCCTCCAGCAGCGCCGGCGGACACGGCCCCACGAGCAGCATCCGCTCAGCCGGCAAGCTCTGGGCCGTGGCGTGGAGGCTTGCCATGTCCACCCAGTTTGCGAAGTTGCCCACAAACCCAAAGGCATAGGGATACGGACCCGGGTGGCGCGCCGCGCCCTCAAAGTGCGCGGGGTCGACGGCAGCCCCCGCCACCACGGTGGGCGGTACGGGGGCCATGGCCGCCGCCACGCGGTCGTTCAGGGCAACGCGCACCGCCGCGGCCTCCCACAAGTGCTGGTGGGCGGCCGGCAGTGGGGCGTCAGGCGCCACCACGTGCTCATACACGTCATAAATCAGCGTGTCAGGGTCCAGCATGGTGGCCAGCTCGCCGCCCAGATCGGCCGCATACGAATTCACGTACAATCCCAGTGGCCGACTCGCGATCTCCCGATACAGCTGGCGGCCGGACAGCGGGCTCGCGGTGGGGCCGTGAGGCCCGCCACCCGTGACGCGCCAGAACACGGGCGGGATGCCGCCCGCGAGGTCGGCCGCGAGCCGAATGTCCAGTGTGCGGCGGCGGACGGGCGTGACGAACACCACGTCGGCGGCGGCGGCAAAGTGCGGCGCCATCTGCTGGACCGGGTCGGACAGGGGATGGTGCCAGTCAAAGATGCCGACCGCCAGCAGCAGGGACTGCGCGGCGGTCATGGGCGCACCGCCGCGAGCCAGGTAGGCTCGTCCCAAGTCACACAGGCCAGCGCGCGGGCGTAGTCCCGCGCGGTCATGGCCAGCGGGCCGGGGGCGGCGCTGTCTCCAACGCAAGGCAGGCGCCGCGCCTCGGGCAGCGCTCGCCAGGCGGCGACGGCGGCGGCCTCGGCCTCGGGCGGCACCACCAGGGCAGCCGCCACGCGCACTTGCGCCAGGGCGTCGGTCCACAGGGGCCACGGGACCGGGGTGGCTTCTGGCGGCCAGGGCGGCCCGGGCAGGGCACCCGCGAGAACCCAGCGCCAAGCCGGTGCCCGGCTCGCCAAATCGCGCAGCCACCCGGCGTGCTCCGGGCGCGCCCCCACCACAATCGCCAGCGGGTGCTCGTGGGCGCTTGGCCACGGCGGAGGCACCGGGGAATCCGACGGGGCAGCGGCGTCGAGCGGCCACGCCCACGTGGAGGACGGCGGGGGGCCCAGCCAGCGGGCCTCCGGATAGCCCAGCACCACCTGAACGGGGGATTGGGCTCGGGCCGCCAGCCACTGCTCCAGCACCCCGGACACTAACGCCAGCCGCTCCGGGGCATGGGCAAGGCGCACCTGCTCCAGGCGCGGAATCACGTACACCCCGCGCACCAGGTGGCCAGCCAGCTGGATCCAGCGATGGACCAGGTGGACCGCGGCGGCGGCGTCCAGCGCCCTATCGCCAAGCGCGACCTCCGGCACGATGACCTGGGGGCCCAGATATACCACGAGGTCCAGTCGAGCGCGCGAGAGAGCCCAGCGCTGGAGCGCGGGCTGTCGGATGCCGCCCCAGGGGTCTGGGCCGAGGATCACGCGAATGGCGCGCGGGGGAGCGTCCGTGCCGGCGGGACGGTCGGCAGGGCTCATGAGGCGCCCCTCGAGATTCACGGCATCCGGTGAGCTTGTCGGGTGGTCGTGCATAGACCTATCGTATCGCAGGGAGCCTAGATAGCGCAGAGGCGTGGCCACCAGACGACCTGAAAGTGACGAAGGCACGCCAACGAACCCGAGCAAGCCCGCCTCCTCAGCGCGAGCGTCCACGCTGGGGGCGCGGCTCGCCGATGATTTATCGTCACAGCCTGTCGGGCGCGATTCCGCAAAATGCTCGATACGGGCGCAAGATGTTGTGTGGCCACTTGGCCTGTGCTAGCGTTGAGGCAAATCTAATATCCCGGTCAAAGGCAAAGCCGCCGAAAGGCGGTGACGCAAAGCTACGGGCCTAAATTCGCAGTCGCGAACAAGGCAGCCGGGTTGCCGTAATCTCGGCTTCGGCAGGGATCGTAAGGGGCGACGGATTGTGGCGTGGAGTGTTCAGCACGCAGTTTCCAGGACTTCTCTGTATGCGCTGGTGTCGTCATTCGTCGCGGCTACGGTAGCCTCCCTGTCCATCTCCGTGAATCCGCCCACGGCACGTGCCCAAACGCTCACGACGGCCCTTGCGGGATACCACTTGGCGGCTCCACCCACGCTGAACGCCTCTGCCGCTTTTGGACGGGGCGGCAGCTCGGCGACGCGGGGAAGCCAGCGTGCTACGGCAGCCAGTCCGGTCCGGGCCGGTAGCTCGGCGCCGCAGGCGATCCAGCAGGCGGTGGCCAAGACGCCAGCGGCTGCGCGGCCGCCGGCCACGCCTCCTTCCTCCAGCACGCCCCCGTCCTCCAAGACGGCCTCGGGAACGGGCTCGCCCAAGTCCCACGGGCCGGCGCCCCAGACGGTGGCTGAACCCGCGGTTCGGGCGATGTGGCAGTGGTACACCGGGCTTATCGTGTCCGCCCCGCGGACGCTGTTGTCGTTCGCCACCACCCACCACGTGAATGTCATCTACCTTCAAGTGAATTCGAGCATTGCCGCAAGCTCCTACGCCGCGTTCATCGCCACGGCGGCCCGTGACGGGGTCAAGGTGGTGGCGACCAGCGGCAATCCCACGTGGGGTACGTCCGCCGGCCAAGCCCCGCTGCTGGCCTTTGTGAGCTGGGTGGAAGCCTACAACACCCAGAACCCCTCGCATCCCTTTGCCGGCATCAACCTGGACATCGAACCGTACGTGTTGCCGGCCTGGTCCAGCTCGCAGGCGACGGTGGTGTCCCAGTGGATGGCTAATGTGCAGGCCGCGGTCAGCGCCGCGGGCAGTCATGGCCTTACGGTTTCTGTGGCGATTCCTTTCTGGCTCAACAGCATTCCCGCCGCGGGTGGGGGGGAGTCGCTCGGCTTGTGGATGGCCCAGCACACCCAGCAGCTCGTGATTATGGCCTATCGGAGCACCGTGGCGGGGGTCGAGTCCGTAGCGGCTGCGGAGCTGCAGGATGGGGCAGATGTGGGCCGGCCGGCTGTGGTGGCCGTCGACACTACGGACAGTGGCGCGGCCACCAGCTTCTATGGCCAAACGCAGGTTCAGTTTTCCACCGCGCTCTCGTCCCTGGTGAGCCAGATGAGCGGTCAGGCGTCGTTCGCGGGGTGGGCGGTCAACGATTACGCCGCGTGGTCGGTGATGCCGTCCTGAGCCCCCGGCGCTAGCGGGCCCCTGCCGGCGGGCGGACGGATGCCGGAATCGGGGGCGCAGGCGGCCCGGGCTTGTAGAGGCGCACGTACTTCACGACCATGGCGGCGGGCCATCGGTCGGTGGGAGGGGGGTTGCCCGGAAAAGCTCCCCCGACGGCGACGTCCATGATGACGTACATCGGAACGTGCGGAACGTGCTGGGTGGTTTGGAAGCGAACCACCCCATCGACATACCAGGTGAGCTGGTGGGGAGTCCACTTCAGGGCGAACGTGTGAAAGCCGGTGGTGAAGTTCGGGCCGGCGTAGGACGTGCCAGTGCTCTGCAGTGAGCGCCCTGGTCCGGCCCAGTGCAGCGTCATGAACACGCGGTGCACGTGCCCGCCCTTGGCCTCCATAATGTCAACTTCCGGGAGCACCACCTTGCCGGCGTCGGCCGGCAGCATCCACAGCGCAGGAAATAAGCCCGCGTCCGCCGGCAACTTGGCGCGGATCACAATCATCCCGTACTGCCAGGCCATGGTTCCCTGGGTGCTGACCCACGCCGAGGTGTAGGGGCGTCCATCTTCAGGAGTGTTGGTCACCGTCAGGTGCAGGGCCCCAGCCGCCACGGCCACGTGCGACCGACTGTAGTACTGAAGTTGGTAGTTATACGGATACAAAAAACTTTTGACGGACCACAGGCGATAGGTGAGGGGCGGGCTGTCAAATTCGTCGTCCCAGACCAAATGCCAGCCCGCCAGGCGGGTGTCATGTGTTGCGGCAATGCTGGCGGCGGGTGGGACCGGACCTGCCCACACGGGAGTCGGGGCCGGGAGCGGCGGGCGAAGGGATGCCAGGAGCACGTTGCCGCCCAGCACCGCCGCGACCGCCGCCGTGACAATGACCACCGTGCGGACGACGCGCCGCCGAGCGGCTTGGCGCTGGAAGGTGCCGAGCCGCTCCGAGAGCGAGGAGGGTCCGCCGCGGCCCGCAGGCGTTCGTCGGCTTCGTGCCACGGGCTAGGCCTTCCACGACGCGCGGCCAATGGTGCCCCACGAATTGTGCCCGCGAAGCCACTCGATGTGGCCGGCGATTCCCCAGTAGGTGGTTAGGGCGTAATACCATATGGTCATGTGTATAGTGGCGGCAAGCTGACGAATTACATCTGATGTGGGATACACAGACAACACGAAATCGTCGAGAAGGAGTGCGAGCCATCCCAAAAGTATTTCGATGGACACGAGCACACCGAGAACAATCGCCAACAGTAGCGCCGCATGGAGCGCGACCACAGCATACACCCCAAGAAGCACGCCAACGAATATGATGTATGGCCCTAGAAGGTCGAGCACAAGCATCGAGGGCATGAGAACGGCGCCGACGGATCCAAAGCCCGGGCGGCCGAACATGTGGCGATAAAGCCAAAAGGTGCTGATGCTTCCCCGCGACCAGCGCCGCCGCTGTGTGCCCAGCGACCGCAAGGTGGCAGGCGCTTGCGTCCAGCAGAGTGCGTCCGGACAGTGGGCGATGCGATACGGCTTGCCCTCGCGAAGGCACCACTCATGAATGGCAAAAACCAGAGCCATGTCTTCGCCGGGCATGTCGGTTCGGTATCCGCCGACCGCCATCAGGATGTCGCGGCGGAAGAGGCCGAAGGCGCCGGATACCACCGGGACGCCGTTCCATGCCGCCCATGCGACCCGACTGCCGGCCAGCGTCTTAATGTATTCAACGGCTTGAGCCGCCGGCACGAGACTGCGCGGAAGGCGCGCCGTCACGACGCGGCCATGCCGAATGGTGCAGCCGTTGCCCACGCGCACGGAGCCGCCGATGGCCACGATGCGGGCAGGATCCGCCATGTATACCCTGGCCATGCGCAAGAGGGCATCCGGTGCCAAGAGCGAGTCGGCGTCGATGGTGCAGACCAGAGGATAGCGAGCGGCCATGATGCCGGCGTTCAGAGCCCGGGCCTTTCCCCCGTTCGCGGTGTCCACCACCACGACGGGCACGCCCGTGATGGTGCTGACATAGGTTCCCCGCACGGAAGCGACAGCGAGGGCGGTGGCGACAGCGCGCCGGTCGATGGGCTGAAGGGCAAATCGTGCGATCAGCGCGGATAGGGTCGCGTCTGCCGAGCCGTCGTTGACG
Source organism: Bacillota bacterium (assembly GCA_021820465.1). Classification (GTDB taxonomy): domain Bacteria; phylum Bacillota; class Sulfobacillia; order Sulfobacillales; family JAIMBI01; genus JAJZWV01. The sequence goes on along the minus strand of JAKADP010000011.1, from coordinate 10,549 downwards.
ACGATGATTTCATAGGCGGGATAATCCAGGGATAAGAGGGACTCGACCGTGTCGATGATCGTGGCCTCTTCGTTGTGCGCCGGAACAATCAAGGAGACCGGCGGGACATGGGGAGAGCCACGCAGGATGCCTAGGGGGATTGGCATGACATGGCGGGCGTAAGAGAACATCGCCCAAGCCGAGGCCACCCACAGCGCGTAGTAAAACCCCAAGGCGAAAAGTATCCAGCTCACGCCGATGGCGGCGAGGGTCCCCACCAGCCCGGATGTCGTCATCGGGATACACCGCCGCTTCCCTGGGCGCGCTTGGTGACGGCCACCAGCAGGAGGTCGAGCGCATCGGCCGCAACGTCGCGGGCATAGGGGTCGGGATGGGTGTTCATAGACTCGAGGGCCGGGACCCCGAGGTGAGGGACGGCGGTGAGGGCACGGGCGGCGGAGTGGCGGACTCGCCACGCGCTGTCAGTTAACAGCCCGCGCAGCACGGTGACCACGGTCATCGTGCCCCACCGCGCCATGGCCGTGGCTGCTGCGGCGCGGACCCGCCAATCCGGGTCCGCGGCCATTTGCCGGAGAAGGAACACGGGAGGCGTGCTGTCACCGGCGTACGTGGCCAACAGCGGCCGCAGGGCCAAGACGCGGGCCTCTCCGTCCTCAGAGCGATATTCCTCGAGCAGAACGCCTCGGAGCGCCGGATCGACCGAGAGTTTCCGCGACAGCCCCATCAAGCCCAAGTGCCTCAGGCGGCGATGGTGCTCGGGGACCAGTCGCGCAAAGAAATCACTTGCGCGCGGCTTGTCCAAAGCACTGTCCAGCAGGGCCACGATGTAGGGGTAGGGGGGGCGTGGCAGGGCTAGGAGCGCCAGCACGAGGCGCTCGACCTCCTGGTCCGACGGCCCCAGCTGAAGAGCTAACCAAGCCCTGGCAAGGGCCGCGTGGTTGGTCGTGCTTCGCTCCACCTGCTTGATCAACAGGCCTCGACGGTCTTCGGCGGAGGGGCCGGTCCCCGCCACTCGACGCCGGGGCCGCACATGAGAGAGTCCCCATGCTGCCAGCAGCGCAACACATGCAATGCCCACGACCGTTGCGATGGACGACGCCAAGGAAATCGTCATGGCGGTGAGATACATAAGCCACCATTCCTGTTAGTACGAGAGAGGCTCCGGAGGGGTCCTTCAAAACGATGATAGCACATTTCGTCACGGCCTCCCCAGGAGCTATGGAATGCGACCCCGCTTGCAGCCATCGCCATGCGCACCCGGGCCTAGCGCTGTCGCGCCGTCGCCAGGATGCTGTGTAGGGGGCACGCCGGCTGTCTCCGCTCCATGAAACCCACTGGGTGTGCCCGGCCGGCCCCGTGTCCCCCCACGCCCGGGAGTGACGGGCGCCTCTGCCGCAGAGGGGCGACCGCGAATGGTGGGGAGAGTCGCGGCAGGCTTCTTTTATGCCCTCGCAGGCAGGAGTGCGGCGTGCGGGTCGCGAAGGGCTAAAGGTCGGGCGGCTGTGGTGGCATGGCCCTCCGATGGCGCTCGGCCAGGGGCCAAGGCGGCCAAACAGGGCGACGAACATATCGAACCTCAGGAGGGATGGATGATGGCCAGCAGGCGGAGCGAAGCCGTGGCGGAGGCGGTGTCCTCACTGGAGTGGCGGCTCATAGGCCCGTTTCGCGGCGGCCGCGCGACGGCGGTGGCGGGGCATCCCCGCGACCCGCTGTGCTTCTACTTCGGAGCGTGCGCGGGGGGCGTGTTCAAAACCGTGGACGGGGGACTGCACTGGCAGAACGTCTCGGACGGCTTTTTTCGCACAGCATCCGTGGGGGCGCTGGCTCTGGCGCCCAGCCGACCGGAGGTCGTGTACGCCGGAATGGGCGAGGCGTGCATTCGAGAAAATGTGCTGCACGGCGACGGGGTGTACCGGTCCGATGATGGCGGCGCGACGTGGCGCCATCTAGGTCTCGCCGACACGCGCCAGATTTCCCGCATCCGGGTTCATCCGGACAATCCGGATGTCGTGTATGTCGGGGCGTTTGGCCATGCGTTTGGGCCCAATCCGGAGCGTGGGGTTTACCGGTCGCGGGACGGAGGCCAGCACTTCGAGCGCGTGCTGTTTGTGGACGACCAGAGCGGCGTGATTGACCTCAGCATGGACCCGAGCCGGCCTTCCGTGCTGTACGCGGCCACGTATGAAGCCCATCGCACGCCGTACAGCCTCGAAGCCGGTGGGCCCGGCAGCCGCTTGTACCGGACCCGCGACGGCGGCGACACCTGGGAGGAGCTCACCGGCCGCCCCGGCATTCCCGAGGGGGTGAAGGGGCGCCTCGCCGTGGCGGCCGCGCCCCAGGCGGGCCGGGTGTATCTGTCGCTGGAGATGGGCGGCAGCGATGGGGGGCTGTACCGGTCCGAGGACGACGGCGAGCACTGGCAGAAGCTTACGGACAATCCCGAGCTGCGGCAGCGGCCCTGGTACTTCAGCCACATCTTTGCGGATCCGGTGGACCCGGACCGACTCTACGTGCTGAACTTCGAGAGCTGGCGCTCGCAGGATGGCGGAAAGACCTTCGAGAAGATGTCCGCGGGCCATGTGGACCACCACGACCTGTGGATTGACCCCCAAAACCCCCGCCGGCTCATCAACGGGCACGACGGCGGAGCCGCCGTGAGCTTTGACGGTGGGGCGTCGTGGTCCACCATCCTGAACCAGCCCACGGCGCAGTTCTACCACGTGACCACCGACACGCGGCATCCCTTTCGCGTGTACGGCGCCCAGCAGGACAACTCGACGCTGTCTGTGCCCAGCCGCACCGACAGCGCGGCCATCACGGCGTCCACGTGGCACGCCGTCGGCGGCGGGGAGAGTGGCTACATTGCGGTGGCCCCCGACGACCCCGACATTGTCTATGCGGGGAACTACAATCTGCTGACGCGGTACCACCACAAGAGTGGCGACGTGCGGAACATTACGGCGTGGCCGGCCGACGTGTCGGGCGCGGGCGCTAAGGAGGCCCGCTACCGGTTCCAGTGGACCTCGCCCATGTTCCTGTCCCCCCACGACCCGAAGACGCTGTATCACGCGGCCAACGTGGTGTTTCGCTCACGAGACGAAGGACACAGCTGGACGGTTGTGAGCCCGGACCTGACGCGTGACGACAAAACCAAGCAGGAATCGTCGGGCGGCCCGGTGACCAAGGACAATACCACCGCGGAGTTCTACTGCACGATCTTTGCGCTGGCGGAGTCCCCGGTGACTCAGGGCGTGCTGTGGGCCGGCTCCGATGACGGCCTCATCCACCTCACCCGCGACGGCGGCGCCACGTGGGCCAACGTGACCCCGCGCGACCTGCCCGAATGGGCCTTGGTGGCCATCATCGAGCCGTCGCAGACCGACCCGGCGACGGCGTATGTCGCGGCCACGTGCTACAAGAGCGACAAGCTCGAGCCGCTGATGTATCGCACGCGCGACTTCGGCGCCACCTGGGAGGCGATCACGACGGGCATCCCCGCCGACGAGCCAACCCGGGTGGTGCGGGAAGATCCCAGGCGCCCCGGCCTGCTGTGGGCCGGGACGCTGAGGGGCGTGTACGTGTCGCCGAATGGGGGGACCACGTGGACGCCGCTCACCTTGAACTTGCCCGTGGTGCCGGTGTGGGACATCGCGTTCCGGGACGACGCCGTGGTGTTAGGTACGCATGGGCGAGGGTTCTATGTGCTGGACGACGCCACGCCGCTCCGCAGCGCGCTGGATCAGGAGGAGACGGCTCCCATCCGGCTCTACCCGTCCGCCCCGATCGTGCGGCCCCGCGGAGGGCGCGGCGACGGCGGGCGCCGCGAGGGGCCCCGCGGCGTGGCGATGGTCGACAACGAGATGGCGGCCTGGGAGCGTACGTGGGAGCGCGATGGCGAGCCGGGGGTTCGGTGGCTGGACGCCGGAGCCAATCCGCCGGCCGGTGTGCCTCTGCACTACTGGCTCGCACCCGACGCGGCCGCCACGGCGGAGGCGCCCCTGACGCTTCGCGTGTTGGATGAGGCTGGCCGGGTGTTAAGGACCTGGTCGTCGCACCCGGCGGAGCCCAAGCCCGGAGCCAAGCCAGAGCGCAAGCTGGCCATCACCCCCGGTGCGCACCGCGTGGTGTGGGACGGCCGCTATCCCGACGCCCTGGCCATGCCCGGCGCCGTGTATCGCGGCGGCGGCATCCGAGGGCCCCTGGCACCGCCCGGCACGTACCGCGCCGAGCTGACGCTCGGGGCAGCGCAGGTGGTGCAGCCGCTGGTCTTGCGGCGGGATCCCCGCGTGGAGGCGAGCGACGCCGACCTCACGGCCCAGTGGGAGCTGTTGTGCACGATTCGGGACCAGGTGACCGCTGTGCACGAGTTGGTATTTCGCATCCGACGCACGCGGGACGCGATTCGCTTCTACCAAGAGCTGGCCCCGGAGCCCGAGCCGGCGGCGCTGACCGAGGCCGCCGCGGCGCTGTGGGCGCGCCTGGAGGCTTTGGAGGGGGAGTTGCACCAGACGAAGGCGCTCTCGCCCAAAGATCTGCTGAATGTGCCCGGCAAACTGGCGCAGCGGCTCGCGTCGCTGGCGGGTGCCGTCGGGACGGGCCAGGCGCGCCCCACCCGTCAAATGCGGGAGGTGCACACGGTGCTGACCGAGCGACTGGCAGCCCTCCAAGCTGAGGCGGACAGCGTCTGGGCGGAGGAAGCGGAAAGCTTCCGCCGGGTGGTGGAGTCCCTCCACCTGCCTGTGCTGCCGAAGTCCTAAGCGCCCCCGAGGCTCAGATAGCCCCCTCACGACCAGGCCGGCTCTGTCGGCCTGGTCTTCTTGCGCCGCCGCTTTGAATCAGCGTCGGGCGGCGTTTTTCGCCGGGGGTCCCGCGGTGGACGGAGCGCGCTGTTCTCCGAGGAACAAATTGGCACATCTCCATGGATGAAGAGGATGAATATGGGTCGACATGGACATACTGGCCGCCGAGGTGATGTTCATGGATTCAAACACCCCGCTCGACCCGCAGCAGCCGCCCACGGGGCGGCCTGGACGGAGGGCGCGGAAGTGGCGTCCGATCAAGCAGTGGTTTACCGGGGCGTCGCGGAGTACTCTGATGGGCATTCTCGCCGGAGTGGTGGTGGTAGGAGGGGCGGCCTATGCCGCCGCTAATTTGGGAGGCTTTCGGACCGTCCATACGACCGTCCCGGGCACGGCCGTGCGCCGCCATGCGGCCAATCCGAGCACGCCGCCCTCCACCGCGCCCACCGCGCCCACCGCGCGCCCGGGCAGCCGTCCTACGGCCGCCATGTTGCGGATGCCCGTAGCGGGGCCCGTGGCGGCGCCGTTTGGCTGGGTATACAGCACCCGCCTGGGCGAGTGGTACTACAACCCGGGCGTCACGCTCGCGGCCAAGCCCGGGACACTCGTCCACGCCGGATGGGGCGGGCGCGTGGCGGCCGTGGGGCAGGAGCCGTTGATGGGACTCACGGTAGAAGTGAATGATGGCAGCGGCTTCACCACCTTTTACGGCAATCTCGGACAGGCGCGCGTCAAGGTGGGGCAGATGGTGAGCCAGGGGGCCGTGATTGGCACGGTGGCCGCCCCGAGCCTCTACACGCGGGTAGCAGGATCTCACGTCGATTTCCAGGTGTTTCAGAACAGCCAGGCGGTGAACCCCGCCCACTTCCTGCACGCTTCCTCGTAGGGCAAAGCCGTGAGGTGAGGCAGAGTGGGGCACGGCAGCGGACGGCAGGGCCGGGGAGCGCGGTGCGCCGAAGGCCGGTCTCCGTGAGTCACCCAACAGGCGCGCATGCCAGGGCTCGGGCCCTGGCATGCATTGATTTTGCGGCTCATACATTCAACCAGTCCGCGGGGGGAGAAAGGGGCCGCAAGGGTGAAGGACCACATCTGGCAGCGCGTGGTGGACGTGGGCAACTACATCTTGCGTAGTCAGGCCACCGTCCGCGACACCGCCCGGGTGTTTGGGGTTTCCAAAAGCACCGTGCACAAGGACGTGACGGAACGACTGCCCAAGCTCAATGCCCAGCTTGCCGATCAGGTGAAGAAGGTGTTGGAAATCAACAAAGCGGAGCGGCACTTGCGTGGCGGGGAGGCCACCCGCCAAAAGTTCCGCCACCAGCCGACCGCCTGACCCCCGCCGGCTCCCGCCCCTCTGGGGCGGGAGCTCACGCCACGGGGGCGGTGATGAGCGTCACGGTGGCGGATTGCTGCGTGTGCGCAGGGGTGACCCACGTCACCGTGATCCGGGATCCGGGCCGCCGGGCCTTGATCAGCCGGTTCAAGCTTTGAATATTGGTCACTTTGGCGCCGTCCACCGCCACCACCACGTCCAAGGCGGATAGGCTGGTGCCGGCGGCCGGGGTGTTGGGGAGGACGCGCACCACGACCGCTCCCCGCGTCACCCCCAGGCGGCGTTCCTCTCCCGCGCGCAAGCTGGAGGGATTGACCATTTCCACGCCGAGAAATCCCTGAGGCTTCAGCAGGATCGTGGCGCTGCCGTGCCCGTCGGCAATGGCGCGGGCGATGCGGAGGGCGCGGTCGATCGGGATGGCAAACCCCGCCCGCATCGGGGCAGCGCTTCCTCCAATGACCGGATCCAGCGTGCTGCCGGTGGCCGTTTGCCCCGCCGTGTCCATCCCAATGACCTGGCCGGCACGGTTCAACAGCGGTCCTCCCGAGTCGCCAGGCTCTAGGGCGGCATCCATCTCCAGCATGTTGGTGAGGTGCTCGGTGGGCACGGAGTACCCGGTGGCGGTGATGTCCTGCCCCTCGGCGGTGACGACGCCCGCCGTCACGGCGGGTGTGCCGCCCAGGCCCAGCGCGTTGCCTATGGCCACGACCCCACTGCCTACGCCCACGGTCTGCGACTGGCCCAGCGGGATGGTGGGCAGGCCGCTCGGCCCCTCCAGCTGCAGCAGCGCCACATCGTCGGTGGGGTCCACACCCAAGACTCGCGCGGGGTAGGTGCCGCGGTCGGGAACGGTTACGCGAATCGTCCCGGCGCCGGCCACCACGTGGTTGTTCGTGAGCACCTCGCCGCTGGCGGTCAGAATCATCCCGGTGCCCGCGACCTGACCTTGGCCGTAGGCCAGGGTTACGTTGATGTCAACAATGGCCGGGTCGGCGCGGGCGGCGATCGCGGCGGCGGGCATGGGGGCGGGCTTGCGCAGGACGAGCGGCTCTTGCACCAACTGCAGGAGCCCGGCTGGCGGTGTGCTGGCGGCAAAACTGACGAACACGCCCGCCAGAGCCAGTGCGGCGGCGCCGACGGCAGCCGCCCCCAGCACGATCCGCCCCCACGGCGGGCGTGGGCGGGAGCCCAAGGGTATGTGCGGGCCCAGCGGCGGAGGCGGAGGGCCGTCCTCGCGCTGCGGGCTCGCCCGGTTCGTGTCGCTGTCCACTGGACCCACCCCGCTTCCCGACCTGGCTCGCCTTGGTCCTCCCCCCTATAATGCCAGACTCAGGACAGCGTGCGGCCACTTTCCCGCGCACCCGGTAGGACCTCGGGCCCGGGGCCGCTGGGAAGCGCTCGGCGGGGGCGGCCGATGCCGCCCCCGCCGAGCGCCAGGGTTCCTGCCGCACGTCACTTATTGGATGGGCGCCCCCGTGAGGGTGGCGGTCCCGGACTGCTTGGTGCCGCTAGGCGTGACCCACGAGAACGAAATCTTCGTGCCCGGGGCGTGACTTTCGATCGCTCGGCCCAGCTGGCCGATGTTGCTGACGGCGTGACCATCCACCGACACGATGACGTCGCCGGCTGCGAGGCCGCTCTGGGCGGCGGGAGTCCCGGGCAAAATCTTCACCACGGCGGCTCCCGTCTGCGAGCCCAACTGCTGGGCCTGCAGCGGCGACAGACTGCCGGGGTTCACCACTTCCACGCCCAGGAAGCCGGCCCGGTGCAGCAGGACGGTAGAGCTGGCCTGCCCGTGCTCAATCTCCGATGCGATCCGCAGCGCACGGTCGATGGGAATGGCAAACGCCACGCTGGACGGGGAGGTACTGGGGACCCCGATGGGTGCGTAGGCGCTGCCTCCGGACGTTTCGGCCGCGGTGTCCATGCCAATCACTTGGCCCTGGCGGTTGACCAGCGGGCCGCCGGAGTCACCGGGCTGCAGCGACGCGTCGGTTTGCAGCATGTTGGTCAGGTGCTCGGAGCTGCCGGCACCGTTGGTGGCGGTGATGGACCGCCCCTCCGCCGTGATGGCGCCGGCCGTCACGGACGGGGGGCCGCCGAGCCCCAACGCGTTGCCGATGGCCACCACCTTGGTGCCAATGGGCGTGGCGGCGGAGTTGCCAAACGGCATGACGGGTAGATTCTTGGCGCCGACGAGCTGCAGCACCGCGACATCGTCCTTGGGGTCCACGCCCAGCACATGCGCCCGGTACGTGCCGTGGTTCGGCACCACGACCTGAATCGTGCCGGCGCCCTCCACGACGTGATTGTTGGTCAGCACCTTGCCTGAAGAGGTGAGAATCATCCCAGTGCCCTCAGCCTTGCCTTGGCCGTAGGCCAGGGTCACGTTCACATCCACCACGGAAGGCTCGATGCGGGCTGCCACGGCGGCCACGGAGAGCTCGCGGCTCGTGGTGACGCCCAGTGGCTGGTGCAGCAGGCTGGTCAGGTGGCTGGCGCCGCCTCCATTGATATAGGTGGCCACCACCCCGCCCGTCGCGCCCGCGGCCACGACCAGCGCCAGGAGGCCCCACAGCGCCCGGCCGCGCCGGACCGGCGGCGGAGCCGAGGGGCCAGACGGCCCCGGCTGCCAGCCGTCTTGCGGCGTTGCCGCGGTGACCTGTGGATTCTCACGGCTGGTCTGGTCGTTGCTGTCCTGATAGTTCTGGTCCATGGGAGCACCCCGCTTTCGTCCTTGTTCATGGCCATTCTGCCAGGAAAACCTGAGAGCGTCCTGAGAGGTGACTTAATCGCTCCCTGCAAAAGACCACGGGTCTCCCAGCGCACTCACAGATTTCGTGGTTAGATTGTTCCAATGAGGGTGTCGCGGGGAAGCGGGGCACCCGTGCGGAATCTAGCAAGGGCAGGTGAGATCGTGGCGGAGGGAGAGGCGCCGCACATTTTGGTCGTGGATGACGAACCGTCCATTGTGGACGCGATCGCCACCACGCTGCGCTACGAGGGGTATCGCGTCTCCGAGGCGTCCAGCGGACAGGCGGCGCTGTCGGCCGCCCAGGACACCGCGTTTGACCTAGTGGTGCTGGATGTCATGCTGCCAGACATTGACGGCTTTCGGGTGACGCGGCGCCTCCGCGAGGACGGCATCCGTGTGCCCGTGCTGTTCCTGACAGCCCGCGATGCCCTCGATGACAAGGTCAATGGCCTGACGGTCGGCGGCGACGACTACGTCACCAAGCCGTTCGCGCTCGCCGAAGTCGTGGCCCGCATTCGGGCGATCCTGCGGCGCACGGGTGCGGAGGCTGCCGACCAGCCTACGCTGCGCTTTGCCGACCTGGTGCTTGACGAGGACACGCACGACGTGTCGCGCGCCGGTCAGCCCGTGCAGCTGTCGGCCACCGAGTTCCGGCTGCTGCGCTTCTTCATGCAAAATCCCCGGCGCGTGCTGTCCAAGAGCCAAATCCTCGACCACGTCTGGCACTACGACTTCGGTGGCGATGTGGCCATTGTGGAAACCTACGTGAGCTATCTGCGCAAAAAGCTGGATCGGCTGGGGCCGCCGCTGATCCAAACCGTGCGGCTGGTCGGGTATCGGCTGCGCGAGCCTGACGCACAGTGACGCTGCGCAACCGCCTGTTGTGGGCTGCGGCGGGGGTGGCGCTGCTGGCCGTGCTGGCCACCGGCCTCATCACCTACTCTGCGGTGAGCGCGTTTCTGTACAACCAGGTGGATCAGACGCTGGTCGCGGCCCAGTCTCCCCTGCGCCAGGCGCTCCTCGCGGGTCGACCCGTGAGCCTCTCGGTCGTGGGGCGCCTCGCGCCCGGCATGTTTGTTCAGGTGCGCGGCCCATCGGGCGCCGTGTTGGGGACGGTGGAGGCGGTGACGCCCGGAGGTCCGGCCCTAGCCCCCGCATTGCCGGCGCACTTGCCGCTGGGCCGCACCGGGCCGCAAGGCATGAACCGGGGCCTGCTGCTCACGCTGCCGGCCACGGCCGCCGGCGGGCCCCTGTTTCGGGTGCTGGTGGCGCCGCTCACCGGGGGCGGGCGCCTGATTCTCGGCTACCCGCTGGCCGCGGTCACGACGGTGCTGCGTGAGCTGGAGTATGCGCTCATTGTGGTGGCGGCCGCCGCCCTTCTGGGGGCGGAAGCCTTGGGGTGGTGGCTGGTGGGGATTGGGCTGCGCCCCTTAAAGGCCATGGAGCGCACCACGACCGCCATTGCATCGGGCCAGCTGGACGAGCGCGTGCCCGAGGGACCGCCGGCCTCTGAGCTGGGCCACCTGGCGCGGTCGTTCAACGTCATGCTGGACCGGATTCAGGAGGCGTTTCGCCATCGCGACGCTGTCGAGGAGCGGCTCAGGCGGTTTGTCGCCGATGCCTCGCACGAGCTGAGAACCCCGGTGGCGGCCGTGTCGGCGT
>JAKADP010000010.1:2722-46490 GCA_021820465.1 Bacillota bacterium | reverse complement strand
GGCCGCCTGGCGCGCGCGCGGGCCCCGGGGGCGGCGGCGCGGCGCGGCCCGGCGAGAATCCGCCGGATCGCCCGGCGGTGTTGACCCGGGCGCGCTGGGGGTCTGACCGCCGAAGACAAACGTGATGCGGCCCTCGACCAGGGTCAGCCGGGCACTGAACGGCTGGCCGGCGCGGTTCTTGAATCCCTTCAGCACGCCGGTGGCCTTCCCGGCCAACAGCGTGGCCACCTGCCGCTCGGTCAGACGCTTCTTCGCCACCGTGCGCCAGATGGTGAACGCACAGCCGGCCTTCCAGCGCGAGCAGCCCCAGCCCTTGGGCGTGGCCACTACCTGGCCCTCGTGGCAGATGGGGCAAGCCCCCAGCGCGGTCGATGGCTCGCGGGCTCCGTCGGGGGAGGCGGCCACGACCGTGGCCGCCTGCTCCCGCACTGCCGCCACCACGTCCGCCGTATAGGCGCGAATGGACTGGACAAAGGCGCCGGCATCCCCCGCCCCGCGCGCGATGGCCTCCAGCTGTCCCTCCCAGTCGCCCGTCAGATCCGGGCTTTGGAGAGCGGGCGGCGCCACCTGCAAGAGCGCCCGGCCCTTGGCGGTGCTCACGAGCGTCTTCTGATCCCGCGCCGCGTACGCCCGGCGCACCAGGGTGTCCAGGATGCCCGCGCGCGTCGCCGGCGTGCCCAAGCCGTGCTTTTCCATAAGCGCCAGCAGCGTGGCATCGGTCAGATGCGCCGGCGGCTTCGTCGCTTTCTCCCGCAGCTCCACGCCGCTCACCGCCACGACCACACCGACGGATAGTTCCGCCGGGACCCGATGGGGGGCATCGGCGTCGGCATCGGGATCGTGGGCCGCGGGCAAGTGCCCCGTCGCCACGCGCCATCCAGGAACCCGCACCTGGGATCCCTGGGTGCGAAACATCTCGCCCGCCGCCTCGGTCCAGAGGGTCGTCCGCTCGTCGATGCCTGCGGGCAGCAGCGCCGCAAACGTGCGGCGCACGACGAGGTCGTAAATCTTGAGGTCCCGCGCCGACACCGCCGGGCCGGGCCGCTCCCCCGTCGGCACGATGGCGGGGTGCCCGGCCTTCGCCACCTCCTCGTCGTTGGTGATGCGCGCCAGCGGCAGCGGTGACGGCAGCGCCGCCACGAGGTCACTGTAGGCGGCTCCCAGGCTCCCGAGCCGCCGACTCATGGAGGCGGCCTCCGCCGCCGAGACGGCCCGCGCGTCCGTGCGGGGGTAGCTCGCCAGGCGCGCCTCATACAGGCGCTGTGCGGCGCCCAGGGTGTCCTGCGCCGTCATGCCGAACCGCCGGTTGGCATCTTTCTGCAGGTCGGATAGGTTGTACAGCCGCGGCGGCTTCAGCGTCACGCGCTTCGACTCCCGGCCGCTCACGACGCCCGGCGTGCCGGGCGGCACCTGAGCGACGATGCGCTCCGCCGCGGCCCGGTCCCCTAGGCGGTCGGCCGGCTCGGGCTGGCCGGGTGCCGTCCAGAGGCCGCGATACGCTTCGCCCTCCGGCGCCGCTGCTGTCACAAATGCGGCTTCCACCTGCCAATAGGGTGTGGGCTGAAAGCGCTCAATCTCCTCATCCCGGTCGGCAATGAGGCGCAGCGTGGGGGTCTGCACCCGGCCCACCGACAGGGCGCCCTGGCCGCGCTGGCCATGCCGCAGCGTGATGGCCCGCGTCGCGTTCAGCCCCACCAGCCAATCGGCTTCGGCGCGGGCCTCTGCCGCCTGGCCCAGGGGCTCATGGGCGGACGCCGGCTCGAGGCGCGACAGGGCGGCCCGAATGGCCGACGGGGTCGTTTCGGACAGCCACAGGCGGAGCGCCGGCTGTCGGGCCTTCAAGTGCCGCAGGAGCCAGCGCGCGATAAGCTCCCCCTCTCGGTCCGCGTCGGTGGCCACCACGATGCCGTCGACGTCTGCGCGGGCCACCAGACGAGCCAGCACCTGGAGCTGATCCCCCGCGCCTGGGACGGGGGCGAGGCGAAAGGCATCGGGCAGCATGGGCAGGCCCGACCAGCTCCACCGGCGCCACTCAGCTTGATACGCCTCGGGCTCCGCCAAGCTCACCAGATGCCCCCGGGCCCATGAGATCAGATCGGTTCCCACGGCCAGAAACCCCTCGTGGCGCGTGGCGCGCCCCAACACCCCCGCGATGGCTCGCGCCACGCTGGGCTTCTCCGCAATGATGAGCCGCAAGCCTGAGTCCCCCTTGCTCTGAGCCTACCGGACCGGCTCGGCGCCGTCACCTGCCGTTCGCGGCGGCACGATGAGCGGCGACGCGACGCGCCCGCGGGCAGGAATCCGGGCGGGCGGTGGCGAATCATGCAGGTATTGCCATTCGGCCGTCGTCGGCCGTCGTCGGCGGTCCTCCCCAACTTACAGAGAAGGTGTGCAATGCAAGAGCCCGGCGAAGTGGGAACCCCCGTCTCCCCCGGCGTCGTCCAGATTGACCTAGACTGCCAGCCGGCTGTCAACCACGCGGCGGAGCGCAACAGCATCCCGGTGGTGGAGCGGGCGCGCGTGGCGAACGTGGGCCCCGTCGCCCTCGAGCACGTCCGCCTCGAGCTGTCGGGCTCGGCGCTGCGCACCACGGCCATCGAGATTGATCGCCTTGCCGCCGGAGAGTCACGGGAGATTCAGCCGATTGACTTAAGGTTTCGCGAGCGCTACCTGTCGGAGTTGGCGGAAGCCACCGACGGCGAAATCCTCGCCGAGGCGAGGGCTCCCGACGGCACCCTGCTGGGGTCGCGGACGTACCCCCTTGTCCTCATGGCCTACGACGACTGGCCCGGCCTCAAGGCGTGGCCGGGCTTGCTGGCGGCATTCAGCCTGCCCAACCACCCCGTGGTGGAGCGACTGGTGGGCCAAGCCGCCCGCCTGCTGGCGGCATCCAATCCCCCCGGCGCGCTGTCCGGCTATCAGTCGGGTCGGCGCGAGGACGTCTGGCGCCAGGTGGCCGCCCTCTATCAGGCCGTGGCCGCCAGTGGGGTCCTCTACAGCAATCCGCCGGCGTCGTTCGAGCAGCAGGGGCAGAAAATCCGCACGCCCGACCGGATGATTGGCGGCGGCCTCGGCACCTGCCTGGACCTGGCGATGCTGTTGGCGGCCTGCCTGGAGCAGGCAGGCCTCCATGCCCTCGTATTCCTGCGCGAGGGCCACGCCTGGGTGGGCGCGTGGCTGGTCGACACCAGCCTGCCAGGTGTGCTGGAGGACGATGTGCTGGCGCTGCGCAAGCGCGTCGCGGCCGGGGAGATGCTGGCCCTCGAAGCCACCGCGGTCTCCTGGCGGCCGGTGCCGCCGTTCGAGGCCGCGGTGGACATGGGCTCGAGCCATCTGTTTCAGTCCGAGGACCGCTTTTGGTGTGCGGTGGATATCGCCGCGTGCCGGCGGGCCCAAGTTCGCCCGCTGGCCACCCGGTGGGAGGCCGGCGCGGCGCGGGACGCCGCCGCCGAGGAGCCGGAGGCGCTCGCGCCCGCACCCATCGGCCCGGTCCCCCAGCTGCCTCCCCTGGAGCGGGGTGAGCTGAGCCGCCCCGCCGCCGCCGCGGACCCCACGGCCCAGCGCCTGGCCGCTTGGAAGGCGCGCCTCTTAGACCTCACCCTGCGCAACCGCCTGCTGAACTTCAAGCTGTCGCGCCTGTCCGTGCCGCTGGTCGTCCCCGATGCGGCGCTGGTGGAGGATGCCCTGGCGAGTGGCCGCGACTGGCGCTTTCGGTCGGCCCAGGACCTGCTGCCCGTCGACGACCCGCGGTCGGCCGCGCTCTTGGCGGCGCGGACCGGGGAGGCGCCGGGCGCCCTGGGGCAGTACGACTGGGTGGCGCGCCGCGAGCTGGTGGTGTGGCTGCCGCGCGACACGATGCAAACCCGCCTCCTGGAGATGTTTCGGACGGCCCGGACGGGCCAGGAAGAGGGCGGCGCCAATACGCTGTTTCTCACGCTGGGCATGCTGATGTGGTCAGAAGATGGCCGCCGAGGCCCTTTTCATCACGCACCCATTCTGCTGGTGCCCGTCACCATGACGCGCACGTCCGTGCGAAGCCACTTCGGCCTGGGGCGCCATGATGACGAGACCTTGGTGAACCCGACCCTGCTGCAGCTCCTGCACGACCGGTTTGCCGTGGATGTGCCGGGATTGGATCCGCTGCCCGCCGATGAGCACGGGGTGGATGTTGAGGGGGTCCTGCAGCGCCTGCGCCTGGCGGTGCAAGACCTCCCAGGATTCGAGGTGCAGCCCGTCTGTGCGGTAAGCCTGCTGTCGTTCGCCAAGCACCTGATGTGGCGCGACCTGGAGCAGCGGGCGGACGCCCTGCGGGAGAGCCGCATCGTCGGGCACATTTTGGAAGCGGGCGGCGCGGAGCCCGCGCGAGACCTGGACCGGCGCGACGACCTGGATGAGCGGCTCGACCGAGCGGCGATCTTGGCGCCACTCCCCGCCGACTCGGCTCAGCTGAACGTCCTGGCGCGCGCGCGCGAGGGCCACGACCTGGTGATCAAGGGCCCCCCGGGCACCGGCAAATCCCAGACCATCACCAATCTCATCGCCAATTTTCTGGGTGAGGGCAAGACCGTCCTGTTTGTGTCCGAGAAAACCGCGGCGCTGCAGGTCGTGCAGCGGCGGCTGGACGCGGTGGGACTGGCCCCCTTCTGCCTGGAACTGCACTCCGCCCGGTCCAACAAGCGCGAAGTCCTGAACCAGCTCCAGGCCGCTTTTGACGCGGCGGGGCCCCTGCCGGACCCCCAGTGGGCCCTGGCCGCCAGCGAGCTGGCCACCGTGCGCCGCCAGTTGGCTCACGGCAACGCGGTGCTGCATCGGCGCCACGCAAACGGCCTGTCCCTTGCCGATGCCCTGGAGACGGTGGTGGCCGAGCGGCGCGTTGGGCGCTTTGCTCCTCTGCCCCTCAGTTGGGCGCACGCGGACCGCTTCGATGAAGCCGCCCTCCAGGCCCAGAACCTGCTGGTGGAGCAGCTGGCGGCGCGCGCCTTGGACGTCGGCCCGCGGCCCCACCACCCGCTCGGGGGCCTCACCGCCACCGAGTGGTCGAGCCGGTGGGCGAAAGCCCTGGAAGAGGCGCTGGGGGTGCTGCGCCGCGCGGCCCGCGGCTTGGAGCGTGCCATGGCGCCCCTGCAGGATGCCGGCTGGCCCCTGTCCCCGGGGGCGCCGCTGGCAGAACTCGGCGCGGTGGCCGAGGCGCTCGCGGTCGCGGGCCGCGGCCGGGACGTGCCGGCGGGGGTGCGGGGCGCGCTGAGCGAGGAAGCCGGCGGCGTCCTCGCTCGCGCCGAAGCGCTGGGCCGGGCGGTCAGCGCCAGCTGGGAGCGGCTCGCCCCCTACTTTCGGGATTCCATCGCGACCGTGGACGCCAGCCTGCTCCGCTCCCGCTGGGAGCGGGCGCAGCAGGCTCGGTGGCTCGGCCGGTGGCGGGGGGAGCGCGCTGTGCACGCCGCGCTGAACTCACACGCTCAGGTGGGCGGCGGTGCGTCGGGCGGGCAGGTGGCCGACATGCTGAACGTGCTGACGGCCTGGCAGCAGGACGCGGCGGAGCTGTCCGCGCTGGAGCCGGAGCTGGCCACCCTCTTAGCGCCCCTGTATCAGGGCGCCCTCACGAATTGGGCGGAGGTAGCCCGGGTGGCAGGGTGGCACCAAGACGCCCGGCGCGCGCTGGGTGCCCTGCAATCCAGCGGATCTCGCGCCATCGCCCAACGGGCCGAGGAGTGGATGGCCAACCCTGACGCCAGCGCCACGGAGGCATTTGGCGACGCGTGGTCCGCCTTCTGCCGGGCCGCGGCGGCCGTGGAGGCGCTCGGTGCCCAGCTGGGGCTGGCGGATGCCTCCGACCCCGTGCGCCACGCGGCCCGCGTGGCCAGCCGGTGGCTCCGCGCGCAGAGTGACTGGCGCCGCTGGTGCGGTTGGCAGGCCATCCGGCGCGAGGCGCTCGCGGCCGACCTCGCTCCCGTGGTGGCCGCCGCCGAAGATGGCCGCACGGCCCCCGCCGATCTGCTGGCCCGCTGGACCTACTCATACCGTGCCTGGTGGGCGCGCATGGTGATGGATGAGGAGCCGGAGCTGGCGGGATTTTCGCGCACCGAGCAGCTGCGCCGCATCCAGCAGCTGCGGACGTTGGATGCGCGGGTGAGGGAGCGCGCGGCCCTGCACCTTGTCCACCGGCTGGCCGCCCAAGTGCCCCTCCCGGCCGCCTCCTCCCGCGACCCCGCAATGCGCACGCTTCTCCGGGAACTGCAAAAGCAGCGCCAGCACCTGCCCGTGCGGGTGCTGCTGGAGCGCCTGGGCCCGCTGTTGCCCCGCATCAAGCCGTGCCTGCTCATGTCCCCCCTGTCCGTGGCGCAGTATTTAGACGCCGGCACGCGCTTTGACGTCGTCATCTTCGACGAGGCGTCCCAGATCGCCGTGTGGGACGCCGTGGGGGTGATGGCCCGCGCCCGGCAGGCGATTGTGGTCGGGGACCCGAAGCAGCTTCCGCCCACGCAGTTTTTCACCGCGCAGGGCGGTGCCGACGACGAGGAGGACTTGCTGGAGTCCCATGACCTGGAAAGCATTCTTGACGAGTGCCTGGGGGCGGGCATCCCCTCCCTGTCGCTGCGCTGGCACTATCGCAGCCGGCACGAGCGGCTGATCGCCTTCTCCAACCAGCACTACTACGAGGGGCAGCTGGTCACGATTCCCGCGCCCCATACGGAGGACCGGGCCGTCAGCCTCGTGCGCGTGCACGGGGTGTATGACCGGGGCGGCACGCGGACCAATCATGCCGAGGCCACCGCCGTGGTGGACGCCATTCAACAGCACTTCCAGGATCCCGATCACCGAGCCGAGACGGTGGGCGTGGTCACGTTCAACCAGCCCCAGCAGCAGCTCATCGAGACGCTGCTGGACCAGCGGCAGAGCGAGGATCCGGCCCTCGAGGCGGCCATCACGGGGCAGGGAGCCGAGCGCGTCTTTGTGAAAAATCTCGAAAACGTCCAGGGCGACGAGCGCGACGTGATTTTCTTTTCCATCACCTTCGGCCGCGACGCGGGCGGACGGATGGCCATGAACTTCGGGCCCTTGAATCAGGCGGGTGGCCCGCGCCGGCTCAACGTGGCGGTCACGCGCGCCCGCCTCCGCGCCCAAGTGTTCTCCAGCATCGGGCCCGAGGACATTGACCTGAGCCGCACCCGTGCCGCCGGTGCCCGAGATTTGCGCGACTACCTGGCGTACGCGGTCCAAAAGACGCCCCCGCGCGCCGTGGCCCCCGCGGGGGCAGACGGCCTAGTGGCCGACATCCAGGCCGAATTGGCGTCCCACGGCCTTGAAGCTCATGCCGCCGTGGGCCTCTCCGACTTTCGGGTGGACGTCGCCGTGGTGGATCCGGCCAACCCGGATCGCTACGGGCTGGCGGTGCTGACCGACGGGGCGGGGTACGCCGCCCTCCCGTCGGTGGGTGACCGCGAGCTGCTGCGGGCGGCGGTGCTGACCGAGCTGGGGTGGCGGGTCCATCGCACGTGGGCCCTCAGCTGGTGGGAATCCCCCGCCCAGGAGCGGGCCCGCATCCAGCAGGCCCTCAGTGCGCCCGCGCATCCTTAGTGTCCCTTCTCATCGGTGGGGATCCCGCAGAGATGGAATCGGCTTCAAGGCGACCCGTCCCCGCCTTCGCGGTCGCCCCCGAGGTTGTCCGGTGTTGTGGCAGCGATTGCGGTCCGGAGAAAAAATTTTCACCGCTGGACGCATTCGCCCAGCTTGCCCCTTGCATGAACGGGGAACGAGGTGGTATCCTGAGTGAGCACGTCCGGGTTGAGCATGCAGATCCAAACCTTCACAGCTGCTTCCCAGTGCAAATTGTGTCTGGGGAGAGTGTGTAACCATGTCGAAGTCTCTTTACATCGGCAATCTGCCGTGGTCAGCGACGGAAGAATCACTGCGGGAGCTTTTCCGCAACGAGGCCAACGTGGAAGTGGAGTCGGTTCGCGTGGCGACGGATCGGGAAACCGGCCGGAGCCGCGGATTTGGCTTTGCAGAGGTCGCGGACGAGCATGCGGAGCAGGCCATCGAGCGTTTGAGCGGGGTCGACTTCGGCGGCCGCGCGTTGACCGTGAACGAGGCGCGCCCCCGCGAGGAGCGTTCGCGCCGCTACTAGGTCTCCGGCAGGGTGCGGGCAAAGGCTGGTCCTTTGCTCGCACCCTTCTTTTTGCGCCCCGCCCAGCCAAAGCGCCGCCCAGACGGCACCCCGAGGCGGGGTAGGTGGTAGGATAATCGGCGGCGCCGCTGACTTATGGGTCCGCTCCCCATCTTGAGGCGTCGAGGGAGGCCTGCCGCATGATGTCCCGGCCGCATCCGCCGGTTCTTCACTGGCTCACCGACGAGGCATGCCAGAGCGTGGGCGTGACGGGTGGAAAAAGCGCCGTGCTGGCTCGCCTCGCCACGGAGGCGCGGGTGCCGCCGGGGTTCGCCATCGTGGCGGGGGCCGACTTATCCTCCCCCGGCGTGGCCGCGCAGGTCCGACAGGCCTACGAGCGCCTGGGCGAGCAAGTGGGCGACGACGCGCCGCGCGTGGCCGTCAGGTCCTCGGCCGTGGCAGAGGACGGCGCACGAGCCTCGTTTGCGGGGCAGCTGGAGACGCGGCTCGCGGTCCGCGGAGCAGCCGCCGTGCTGGAGGCGGCTCGGGCCGTGCAGGCGTCGTCCGCCGCCGCCCGCGCCGCGGCTTATCGGCAGCGGCATGCGGTCCAGGACACGGGAGGCGCGCCCCCGGTGTTAGTGCAGGCTCTCATTGCCGCGGATGCCTCGATCGTGGCGTTTTCCGTGAACCCGGTGCCAGAGGCTCCGGCCGACGCCGCCGCCATGGTCATCCACGCGACGGTGGGGCTCGGGGAGAGCTTAGTATCCGGCCTCGTCACGCCCGACGTCTACACGGTCCGGCGCGCCGACCTCCGCATCACCGCGCGGCGGCTGGGCGACAAAGCGGTGATGGTGGTTCCGGCCCCCCAGGGCGGCACCCGCACCGTGTCGGTCCCCCGATCGGTGGCCAGCGAGCTGGTGCTGACCGATGCTCAGGTCACAGACGCCGCCAACCTTTTGCTTCGCCTGGAATCCCTCGTGAGTCAGCCGGTCGACATCGAGGCGGCCTTTTGGAATGACGCCCTATATTTGCTCCAGTGCCGGCCGATAACAACCGGGCGCGCCGCGGCCGGCACCACACACCGGGAGGCATTATCATGAACGCACCCTCCGACCATCCAGCCCCCAGGCGCTGGGACCCTCCGAGCTCCTTTCCCGTCCACTGGGAGGACCCAGCGGACGCCGCGCTGTGGTGGACCCATGAAACAGAACACGCGAGCCCCCTGGTTCTGCCGTGCCAGGTGGCCCAGCGCCAGTGGATAGGCGACGGCATGGTCCACGCTGCGCGCCTGTACGGCGCTCCCCTGGCGGGTCGCCGCGGCCGGCGCATCAACACCTACTGGTACGACGCCATGGTGCCGATGGACGTGGCGCCGGAGGAGCGGGACCGCCTCGCCCGCGAGGGCGAGGCGCTCAAAGCAGAGCGCGCGCGGTCGCTCCAAGCGTGGTGGGAGGAGCGCTGGCGCCCGGAGTTGGACCGACTGTTGGACTACTGGGCGGCCCAGGACCCCGACGCCCTGGACGACGGGGCACTCGCCCGCTGGCTGGAGCACTCCGATGCGCCCCAGCGCCGCATTTGGGCCATTCACTTTGAGTTGGTGTTTTGCCTGTTTCCCACCCTCCGGGCGTTTGACGAACAGTGCCGCGAGTTGTTCGGATCCGACAGCGACCCCATCACGGGCCAGGAGCTCCTGGTGGGCGAGGAAAACGCGACGCTCAGGGGCGCTATGGCGCTATGGGATGTGAGCCGGCAGCTGCTCGAGGATCCCGCAGCGCTCGAGGCGCTCGCGGCGCCCACGGGCGCCGCAGCGCTGGCGCAACTCCAAGCCACACCTGCCGGGCAGCGCGTGGCGGCGGCGCTGAGTGAGTGGCTGGCGCAGTACGGCCGGCGGCCCGACGAGCGGAGGGAAGCGCTGGGAGCCAATTGGGACGAAGACCCCTCCGTGCCGCTGGCCATGCTGCGCGCCTACGTGCAAGCCACCAGCCCCCACCCGCTGGAAGCCTGGCAGCGCCGTCGCGCTCGGCGCGACGCGCGCACCGCCGAGGCGCGGCAGCGCCTGACCGACTATCCCGCCGCTGTGCGCGCCTCGTTTGAGGACCTGCTGGCGCGCGCCCGCTATGCGGCGCGCCTGGCGGAAGATCACAATTTTCATCTGGACCAAAAGTCTTTTTACTGGTACCGGCGCGCCGTGATAGCTGCCGGCCGCCGTCTGGCCGCCCGAGGGTCCCTGGAGCGGCCCGAGGACGTCGTGTTCCTCACCTTCCCCGCCATCGTGGCCGCCCTGGCAACCGGCGAGCCGGCTGCGGAGGTGCTGCGGGCCCAGGTGGCCGCCGAAAAGGTCGAGCTGGACCGGTGGGCCGATGTGGATCCGCCCGAGCATCTGGGAACCGAACCTCCGGAGGACGCGGCGGCCGCGCCCGCGCCGCCGCCGCACAGCGAGGGACCGTGGCAGGGCGTCCCGGCCTCCCCAGGCATTGTGCGAGGACGCGCCCGGGTCGCCCTGTCGCTGGGCGATGCCAGCGCCGCAGAGCCCGGGGACATTTTGGTAACGACGACCACCAATCCGGCCTGGTCGCCCCTGTTTGCCGTCCTGGGCGGCCTCGTGACCACGGTGGGATCGTCGCTGTCCCATGGCGCCATTGTGGCCCGGGAATTTGGGCTGCCGGCCGTCGTGGCGGTGGCGGGCGCCACGACGCACATCCGCACCGGGGACTGGCTGGAGCTGGACGGCGCGCGAGGAACCGTCACGCCCCTTAACGCTCCGGCCGCGGGTTAGGGAGCCAGAAGCTCACCGCAGCTTGGACAGGAAGCGCACCACCTCGGGCCCCACGACCTCGGGGTACTCCGCCGACGGGTAGTGCCCGGCATTGGCCACGACTTGGCGGCGCCCCCGCAGCGCTTGGGCGGCCCAGGTCCCCTCAGCCGCGGCGTCCCGGAGCTCTCTGTCCCTGGCCCCCACCACCACCAGCACCCGCGTGCTCACGTGGGCCATCGCCGCCGCCGCTGGACCCACGCTGGTGTGGGTCAGCGCCACGGCGGCATGCCAGTGCCCCGGCCGCCCCAGCGCCAGCCGAATGTCGCGGCTGTGCTCCTTCAAGTGGTCCGGGGGCCGCCCCGGGTACAGGGATCGGTAATACGACACCCACAGCGCCGGCCCCCACGGCCGCCACTGGGCGGCGGCTCCCAGTGTGCGGTCCGCCAGACCCACGCGGGCGGGCCGGAGCCGCGGAGACACCAAGACGAGCCCGGCCACCTGCCCGCTGTGCTCTGCCGCCGCCAGGACGGCGGCGCCGGCCGCGACACCCTGCGCCACCAGCGCCGCCCGGCCCCCCACGACG
This sequence comes from Bacillota bacterium, assembly GCA_021820465.1. Taxonomy (GTDB): domain Bacteria; phylum Bacillota; class Sulfobacillia; order Sulfobacillales; family JAIMBI01; genus JAJZWV01. The sequence continues at coordinate 35,048 of JAKADP010000010.1, read as the reverse complement.
TCGACCAAGGCCAGCAGGTCGTGGGCCACCGACGGCAGGTCATAGGTCGCGAAGCTCCCATCACTGTCGCCATGTCCGCGCAGATCCGCCCGCACGGCGCAAAAGCCCCGCGCGGCCAGCAAATCGGCCAGCGCCGTGTGGTGCGAGCGCACGTCTCCCGCTCCGGGCACCAGGATGACGGGCAGCCCCTCACCCCGGACGTCGTAGGCGATGCGGCCCCCCTCCCGGTCAAGGTGCCGCGTGGGCCCGGCGCTCACGGGGCGCACGGCAGGCAGCCGGGCTCCCGCCCCTCTAGAAGCCCCGGCACGTCGGCGAAGGCCCCCACCACGCGCCACGGCGCGGGGCCGAGGCCGAGGCGTGCGCCCGCATGCGGGGAGCGGACCCAGACCGTCCGCATGCCCAGGCGGCTTGGCGCCCACACTTCCCACTCGACGTTGTCGCCCACCATGATGGTGGCATCGGGGTCCAGATGGCCCGCGATGAGCGCACGCCGGTACATCTCGGGGTCGGGCTTGCCCACACCCTGCTCCCCCTCGATGAGAATCGCCGCAAACCACCGCGCGAGATCAAATCGCTCAATCTTTTCGCGCTGTGACACCCCTTCACCGTTGGTGACCAGCACCAGCGTCAATCCCAGGGCGCACAGGCGAGCCAGAGCCGGGAGGGCGCCGGCAAAGAGATGGAACTGGCGGTGCTTGTCGGCGGCATAGGCGGCGGCTAGCGCGCGCACCAGCTCGGGGTCATGAATCCCCAGCGTGCAGAGCGCCTCGCGCACCACGCGCTCGCGCTGGAGCACGGGATGCAGCCGCCCCCATCGATGCCGCTCCGCATCGGCCCAAAACACCGTGGCCGTGTCTTGCAGGAGCTGAGCGACCTCCGGAGGCGCCATGCGCGTCCGCTCCGCCAGGGGCGCCCGGAGAGCGGTGACGGCCGCCAGCCAAGCCGTCCGGTTCATCGGCGGCGCCACGGTGTTTACCAGCGTGCCGTCCAAGTCCACCAGCATGCCGCGGACCCTCCGGCCATCCACCACCACGGGGGGAGGCGCGCCTTGCGACATCAGTGGGCGCCCTCTCCCACCATGACCACCGACTTGATGGCATCGGGCGCCTTGTTGAAGGCTTGCGCAAACCCACTGAGCGGCACGCGCTCGGTGATGAGCGCGGGCACGGCCGCCCCAAACCGCGTCACAAAGGCCGACAGATCCTGCACGGCCTGCTGGTAGTGCCGCCGCGCGGCGTTCACCGACCCGATCATGGCCTGGTTCTCGAGGACCATGGTGGTGTTCATGAGATTTACGTCCACGCTGAGCGCGTGGTGGCCGCCCGTCACGCCCGTGAGCACCAAAACCCCATTGACCCCCAGCGCGTTCAGCGCCCGAAATAACAGCGGGGCATAGCCGGTGGCTTCCAGCGCCAGGTCAAAGCCTCCCACCGGGGCCGCTTGCTCCAGCGGCGTGGTGCTGTCATCGATGTAGTGGGCCCCTACCGACGCCACGAGCTTCGCCTTGGGCGAGTTGGCGGGGCGGCGGTCCACCACATATACATCCAGCCCGCGGCACACCAGCAGCAGCGCACCCAGCAGGCCCACCGGACCCGCCCCGGTCACCAGCGCGCGCCGCGGCTCGCCAGCGCCCTGCCGATGCAGGGCCAAGCCGCGCTCGACCGCCTTCTCCACAATGGTCAGCGGCTCTGTCAGCATCCCCACGTCGGCCAGGGCCGCCGGAATGGGGACGACGGCATCCGCCGCCACCACAAGGTCCTGCCGCATAAAGCCATGAAGTCCCTTGATGCCGTGTTCCTGGTACCCTCCCGTGAGGCACTCGTCCCACCGACCCTGGCTGCACGCGGCGCAGGGCGGCTGGCACGGCCGCCGCACAATCGGCACGACCCACTGGCCAACGGAGAGGCCCTCCACTCCCGCCCCCACCTCGGTGACCCGGGCCAGCGCCTCGTGCCCCAGCACCAGCTGGGCTTGCCCCGCGGGCGCCTGACCATACAGCCCCTCGCAAATCTCGGCGTCGGTGCCGCACACGCCCACCGCCTCCACGGCCAGGCGAACGGCGCCCGCCGCCAGCGGTTCGCGCGCCACCGCCCCCAGCTGCGCGCTCCCGGCCTTGCCGGGCGTGATCAGAATCGCAGAAACCTCGTCGCTCGCGCCTGCCATAACTATCCCTCTCTTCTAGTTCTCGTGATGAGCTTCGCCAGCCCCGTCATGCGGTCGGACTGGCCCGCGGCGATCCCAGGAGGACCGCCGCCGACAGCGTGCCCACCGTCAGCGCCGCGCCGGCCATTTGCCAGGCCGACAGCACTTCGGCCAAGACCATCCATGCCAACAGGGCGGACCACACCGCCTCCGTGTTAAACGCCAGGGCTGCGGCCATCGCCGGCACGTGCCGCTGGCCCCATGCCTGGAGCACAAAAGCCAAGAGACCGCCCGCAAGCGCCAGGTAGAGGACGCCCGCCCACACCGCCGCGGGCCACGCCAGCGCGTGACTGAGCACGGCGAGGCGCGAGCCGGCGTGAATCGCCAGCACCCCCGACAGGGCCACCACCGCGCCGAGACTCTCCGCCGCCGTGATCTCGAGCGGGGTCGCCCTGACCGTCAGGCGCGACAGCGTCAGGATCTGCGCCGTGAGGGCGACGGCACTGGCCAGCGCGAGCCACGTCCCCACGCGGATCCCCCCGCCCAGTCCGCCCATGAGCAGTGCGACACCCACGAGGCTCAGCACGGTGGCCGCCGCCAGCCGCCACGATGGCCACCGACGGGCGCCGATGGAGATTGTGAGCGGCGTAAACACCACGAACAGCGCGCTCACAAACGCCATCTGGTCCACGGGAATGGTTTTCAGGGCGGCGGCTTGGGCATACGTCGCCAACCCCAGCACCGCCCCCGCCCCCACGGTCCCGAAAAACCAGGGGCCTGCGCCGCGCACCCGGATCAGGACAGGCGCCACCGCCAGAAGCGGAAGGAGAAAGCGGAGCCACATCAGCACGCCCGGCGTGACCGTGCCCTCTACCTGCCGCATGACGACGTTGGCATAACCCCACAGCACCGTCGCCGACAGCACGGCAGCGTACCCGAGCGCCCGGTTGACCGTCGGCGGCCACCGCCCGAGGCCCGGACGTGCCTCGGGCAGAGCGCTCGCCAGCCCCATCCGGCACCTCCTCGCCCTGCGTCCGGCTGGGCCACGCCACCCTCCTGCGCGCAGGACGCCCGCTCCACCAGCCTCTCTGCAGTGTATCAAACGGTCTCCGCCGGTCGGATCAGAAAGACAGGGTGATCCCGTCCTCCATGGCCCATGACAGCGCCGCCACCGCGCCCACTGGCTTGACGGCGGCGGGGATCACCGACTCTAAGTGGCGCTTTTTCACACACGGCGTGCAGGCCCACACCTCGCCGCCGGCCTCCAGAAAACTGTCCCACAGCTCCCGGAGCGGCAGAAACCCGGCCTCCGCCACCGAATCCAGCACACGCGGGTCGGCCACCCGCACCCCTTCGGTGGCCAGCAGCACCACCACCGCCTTATCCAGCGTCAGGGCCGCGTTGGCCATCACAAACGCCACCGTGGCGCGGTCCGCGTCGTCCGGTCCCCGTGTGAGATTGATCAACAGCCGCTCGGCCATCGCGTGCCACCTCCTAACAATCCCGTGGGCCCTCGTCCCACGAGGCCAAGGCGCCGCCTCACCCTCTCGCGTCGTCCTCTCCCTGATGCTAACGCATCCGGCGGCCCGCGAGAAAAGCGCACGGACCGTCTGGCGGGGCACTTGGCCGCACCAGGGGTCGCGCACTGGGGCGGAGGCAGCACACGCCAGGCGCTGCCATGGCCGTCCCCCCGGGCCGATGGAACAGGGGTCAGGCGGGCACGGGGATCACGCCCGGGACGCGACGGCGGCGCCTTCGCGCCCGCCGGGACCCGTGGCATGCCCGCCCCGTCGTGCGGCCGCGCCTTGACGTGCCCCATCCGGGTCGGATACGCTGTAGACTCAGGAACCTGGCGGACGACCGCCACTTCACACCACGACTCCGAACACGGTCCCATGGGCGGTAGGACTTTTGAGCGCCGCCGCGAAGGCCAGCAGGTCGAAAGGGGACATCAAGTGCTTCACTATATTGCATTTGCGGTTATCGGGATCGTGGTGGGCTATCTCTTTGGCCAAGGGCGGCGCCGGGGAATGCCTATCATTGTCTTGCTGGCCCTCGTTGGGAGCTTTGCGGGCGGTTTGATGGAACTGGCCTCCAAATACGGGAGCATTTATGCCGCGGTCATTGGCGCCATCATTCTGGCGCTGGTCGGTCGGCTGCTAATTAAGAGGTAGAGAGCCGCCGGGGGGTCATCCCCCTGCGGCCCTCTACCTCTCCTCACAGCTCGGGAAGCCATACCCGCATCGGACCCGGGTCGCGGTTGGCCCACAGGAAATAGGGGATCGCGGTGAGAGCGGCCTCCGCATTCGGTCCTATGGCGCGGACGCGCACGGTGGGCCCGAGGCCTGCCACTTCCGCCAGCGGGTCTGCCAGCAGCAGCGCGCTGGGCGGGCAGGCGGCGTGCTCGACGCCGCCGGGATTGTCCGCCCCTTCCACCGCATACACCAAGGGACCGCGCGCCAGCGCCACTGAGCCGCGATTCGCCACGACGGCGGGGGACGCATGCACTCGGCGCGCGGGCAGCGGAAACTCCACGGCCACCTCGTCTCCCGTCTGCCACACCCGCTCGCACACCAGATAGCCCCGCGCCCAGCGGACGGGCACCGGCGCCCCGTTCACCGTCACGGTGGCACTCGCCGCCCACGCCGGCTTGCGAATCGCGAGCTGCACGTGAGCGAGGTTGTCACCAGCCAGCTGCAGGGTAACGCGGCCGGCCCAGGGAAACCCTGTCCGCTGCGCCACGTGCACCGGCTGCCCGCCGACGGCCAGCCGCGCGTCTGAACTGATGAACTGGTTGACGTACACCGTGTCACCGCCTATCGCGTACACGTAGCGCCCGACACTGGGCAGGAACCGGGCCAGGTTGCTCGGGCAGCACGCGCACCCAAACCACGGCTGCCGCCGATGGCTGCCATCCGATGCGAGCGGATTGTCGTAGAAAAATCGGTCCCCCGATTGGGACCACCCGGCCAAGAGACCGTTGTACAGCACTTGCTCGATCACGTCCGCCGCCGATGCGTCGCCCGTCCAGCGGTTCATGCGGTCAGCCCACAGCACCAGCGCAATGGCCGCACACGTTTCGCAGTAGGCCTCGCGGTTGGGCAGCGCATCCGGCGCGCCAAAGCCCTCGATTCCTCCCGCCGCGCCAATGCCGCCGGTCACATACAGGTGGTGCTGCACGACGTTGTCCCACAACGCCCGGAGGGCCGGGGCATACGCCTCGTGGCCACGCACCGCTGCATCCGTCATGCCCGACAGCAGATACATCAGCCGGACCGCGTGCCCCTCCGCCGCGCGGAGATCCGCCACCGGAATCCGGTCCTGCGAATACGCGGCGCCAAAGGCCGGGTCGTCCCAGACGGCGCCCCGGCCGTGCCCGCGCCCGCGCTCTTCGAGGTGCCATTGGGCAAAGTCGGCGTAGCCCTCGTCTCCGGTTTCGTCGGCCAGGCGCATGAGCGCCAGTCCGACTTCTTCATGGCCATCCACCCAGTGGCGGCGGCCCGGCCCAAACTCCGTGCGATAGTGGTCTGCAAGCCGGCGGGCGGTGTCGAGAGCCACCGCACTGCCGGTGGCTTGATGGTACGCGACGGCCGCCTCGATGAAATGGCCGCCGGTGTACATCTCGTGGCTGTTCATGTCGCTCCACCGCGTGCGCTCCGGCGATAGGGTGCTGCGCGTAAAGAGATAGCCATCCGGCTCCTGCGCCGCGGCAATGAGCCGAAACATCTCGTCCGCGCGCGCGGCCAGCGCGGGCGATGGCCCCGTCATCAGCACATAGGCGATGCCTTCCAGCACTTTGTACACATCCGAGTCGTCAAAGCCGTAGCGGCCTTGAAAACCCCCTGGCTCCTGGCCGGCGGCTCGGCGGAAGTTCGCCAGGCGGCCGGTGGACTCGAGCTCCGCCAGGCAGTGCGGCAGCGTCACCTCGCGGTACACTTGCTGGCGATCCGCCCAAAATCCGTCCCGCACCGCCACCTGGGCCACCGGAACCGCCGAGAGGTTTGCCCCGCTCATCGAGGGGTCGCCTGGCAGGCCGCAAGCCAGTCCTCCACACCGCGCCGGTCGCTTGGAATGTGGGCGGACAGCACGTCCGCCCCCGACGCGGTCACCGCGACGTCGTCTTCGATGCGGATGCCCACGCCGCGGTGCTTGAGGTACAGCCCGGGCTCCACCGTGAGCACCATATTGGGCTCGAGCTCTCGGTACTCGCCCACGTCGTGGGTGTCGAGGCCCAGGTAGTGACTCACGTTGTAGAAGTAATACTGATCCAGCTCCGACTCATCGCGCATGTGCCCAAGCGCCTTCATGCCACGAGCCAGCACGCGGCGCGTGATGCGGTTCAGCTCGGCATGCGGGACACCCGGCTTGATCGCGGCCGTCGTCTCCTGACTGGCGTCCCACACCACGTCGTACAGGGCCGCCTGCTCCGCGGTAAACCGCCCGGACGCCGGGAATGTGCGGGTAATGTCGGCTTTGTAGTAGCCAAATTCCGCCGCCGCGTCCACCAGCACGGCATCGTCGGCCCCCACGGGGTCTCGCAGAGTCACATAGTGCATGACGGTCGCGTTGACACCGGTGGCGACTATGGAGCTGTACGCGATATTCACCCCGCCGCGGAGGAGCGCGCCGGTAAAGTGGCCATTGAGCTCATACTCAAACGACCCCGGCCGAAGATGGTGCAGGATGGCGTCCAAGCCCCGGCGCGTATGAGCCACGGCCCCACGCACCCGGGAAATTTCGGCTGCGGACTTGATCCGCCGCAACTCCGCCAGCGCCGGGTACACGTTGGCGATGGGCTGGCCAGGGTGCTTCTCGGCCAGCTCGTGCGCAAACCTGAGCGACTCGGAGGCAGGCTCGCCCCAAGCTCGGCGCTCCAAGTCGAGGTACACCGTCGGCCACCGGCCACTGGACACCAGCCGGTTCACGTATGACCGCCAGTGCGGTTCGGTGCGCACGTCGTCGATGCCCGACACGCGGCGCGCCTCGTCCACCGTCATCATTTTGCCGGTCCACGTTTCCGCATGGGGGTCGATGGGCTCGATGAACGCCACTTCGGATCCCACCATGCCGCTCGGCCGCGACAGCACCACCACCTGGTTGGGTCGGTCCAACCCGGTCACGTAGAGAAAATTGCGGTTGGGCGCATACGGATAGTCTTCGTCCGCAGACTTGGCCACCGGCGCCCCCGAAAACAGAATCACCAACCCGTCGTCCGGCAGCGCCGCCAGCAGGCGGCGGCGGTTCGCCGCCCAATCTACGGCATCCAATGGGATGGCCCCGCTATGTTTAGAACGCTGCGCCTCCGAGTTGCCGTCGGCCATGCCGTCACTCCCCACCATCATCCCAGTTGGGCCGAACCTCCCTTATGGCCCCCGGGGGCACGCATAATGGTCCGACCATTTTGCACGTTACGAGTCCGGCGTGCCCGTGTCAACGATGTGTGCGATGTGGCGCTTAAGGGGTGGTAGGCGGCGGGTCGATTGGAGCCTCCGGGACCGACAGCCCGGAGGTCTCATGGGGGTACTCCGTCCAGCGCGAGCGCTGCAGCCGCTCAATCGTCTCCACGGGAACGGACAGAGCCTGCGCCAACTCAGCGGCGGTCATGTCGCTCGGCATGCGTCGCCGCCGAAGGGGCCCATACCGGCGGCGGTTGTACTCGCCCCAGCCCCCCAGCGCCAGCGCACTGACCGCGGCGACCCCGACCGTGACCCACACGGCACGGGCCGTGGCCGCAGCCTCGCCGGGCGCCCACAGGTAATGTTGCACGTAGCGGATCCCCAAAAACCAGAGGAGCCCCGACAAAACGAATTGCCCCATCAGGCCGATCATGACCGCCCAGCCTCCTGCGGTCGTCAGGTACTCCAGAACCTTGCGGCGCTTAGCCTGACGGCCGTCGACAATCACGAGGCGGGCCGTTCCGGCAAGCCGCGGTCAGGGCTGGTCCACACCGCGTACCCCCTCGGACGGGAGCGCCGCAGCACGAGCCGGCCAAGCGCATACACCACGACGAAGGCATTGATAAACCAGTACACCGCGGGGTACCACACACTCCACCAGTAGTACCGGGCGATGCCCGGCTCATAGCGCCTCTCCATGAACAGCGCCACGCCGGCCTGCACCAGCGACAGGACCGCCAAGTACGCCCCCATGGAGACAATGGGGATGAAATACACCCCCGTCGCCAGCATGCGCCCCACCAGCACGACGGTTATCAGGACCCACGCCAGTGACCACACCAGGCTCACCAGGTGCTCCAGCACCACCGGCCACAGGCGGCGCTGCCGCCAGTGGAATAGCCCGCGCCAGTAGCGGTCAACGACTTGCAGTCCGCCCTCGGCCCAGCGGAGTCGCTGCGCCCACAGGCCGGCCACAGTTTCCGGCACCAGCATCCAGCAAAGCGCACGCGGCTCGTACCGAACATCCCAAAACCGCTGCTCCAGCTTCCACGTGACCCCAATGTCTTCGGTCATCAGGTCCGTATCCCAAAGGCCCGAGTCCACCAAAGCACGCTTCCGAAACGCGACCACCACGCCCGACACCGTCATCAACTTGCCCCACACACGCTGCGAGCGCTTGATGAGGCCGATGATGCTGGCGTATTCCACCAGTTGAATTTTGGCGAGGAGCGAACTCCGGTTCCGCACGCGGGGATTTCCCGTCACCGCGCCCACCCGCTCACCGGACCCCGGGCGATAGAAATGAGACACCAAATAGTGGAGAGCACGCGAATCCAGGACGGCATCCGCGTCCACCGTCACCACCACTTCTCCCCCCGTCGCCAGGAGGGCCGCGTTCAACGCGTGGGCCTTGCCCCGATTGACCGCGCAGCGAATCACCCGCAGCCTGCCCACCTCGCCAAGCAGCTGCTTCAGGATCTCCGGGGTGTCATCCGTGCTGCCGTCGTCCACCACGATTAATTCGTAATTGGGATAATCGAGATGAGCCATATGTCTCACTGTCTCGGCAATGTGGTCTGCTTCATTGTGAGCCGGCACAACCAAAGAAACGAGAGGCATCGGATCAGCGGTCCACACGGGTTGCGGTCTGCGTTCGCGCCTGTAGTAGAAGTAAACGGCCCCGACCAGCCATACGACACTCATCACGAGAGGATAATAAAACACAAACTGGTCCACTTAGTCCATTATTCCCCACTTCCTCGATCGTTAGTATTACCGTATCCGTCAGCCACTGACCCCGTCAACTTTTGAGGGCCATTTGCGTCGGGGCAGCAGATCATCCTACCGTGCAGAGGTGGCGGGGTTCTTCCCGCCTCGGGCAGGCGCAGGCATCGAATGAAAGTCGTCGGCTCCAAATAGCCCAGATCGTCGTCGGGGGCTCCCCAGGTCCTCATCAGGCATTCCCCAGCGTCATCACGTGATGGGTCTTTCGGATCTTCCTCTCGGAGGTGGGCCCCGAAGCCCGGGCCGGGATTCCCGAGGCGGATCCTGAGGAGGAGGCAGGGTGTCCACGAGTCAGCAAACCGGGTGCCCCCAGCGGCCGCGCTCCTTCTTCACCGAGACGCTGCGGTGATGCTGGCGCTGGTGTTCCCGTCTCGGGCGCCCGATCCGCCTCGGGCGGCAGCACAGGGGAATCGGATGGGCGACCTGTGTCAGACCCTCCGCAAGGTTCTTCGAGTCTCTGGCAACGAGAGAATCCAACACGGGACCGGGCCAGAGTGCGGTCAGTCGTCCCTGGGGATCCGTCGAGCCAGCTGTGCCAGCCGAGCGAGAGCCAACCTCCGCCAAAATCCGCACCCTGGGTCACGCGCGCGCGCACCGTCCCACCACAGCGGCCAGATCGGTGGCCTTGGTCTCGATGGCTGCAGCAGCGTACAGGCCGCCTCTGTCCACCACTCGCACGCTGGCCGCTTGCCCCGGCCACGGTCTTGAGGCTTGTCTGGCCCCGCTCGGACCGATGGCGCGCACGCCAAGCCTGGTTGCGTGCGGCCGCTCGGCTCACAGCCGATGCGCGCCGAGCGCAGCGCACATGCTCCGACACCGGAACGCCGCGCCGGCCGACTTCGCGGTCGACGGCATCGGCCCCATGTGTCCGGCCCGCGCACGCTGATGCGCGGGCTGCCGGTCCCGTATCCTGGGGAGAGCCAAGATGCCAAGGCCGCCATCGGGTGTCGTGGTCGTCGGCCGGCCCCTCCCGCTCAGGAGCCCAGTTGGCTCTTACTCCACTCGGGAAGGTCCTCCCTCAGGAAGGCCAGCGCCGCGTCTGCATCTGGTGAAAGCTCCGCCCGGGTCGCCATGGCCAGAAACTCGACGGCGGACCACAGCTTGGCCAGCAGGATCCGCCGCGTCCATGCGTCCGCGTCGGGGCGATGAACCTCCGGCCGGGCGGCGAGGTATGCCTCGGCGGCTTCCCCCGCCCGCTCCCAGGTGGGCAGCCCCGGCAGCGCAATGGCCACGTCGATGGCCGGATGGGCCCGGCCGGGCCGGGCCCAATCTACCAGCACCAGCCGGGATTCTGGCCCGTCGGCCGCCACGAGCCAATTCGTCGGGTTGGGATCGCCATGAATGGCCTCCCCCAGCGGAGCGAAGAGGTCGCGCTGCGCCACCTCCGCCCCGCGCTCCCACGCCTCTCCCACCGCTGCACGGCCGGACGCCGGCAGCGCCGCCAGGGCGTCGCCTGTCAGGGCGTCGTCCCAGGCAAACGGATAGGCGTCGTCCAGCGACCCGTCCCACAGCGCACCCGCGCGATGCCAGGCGGCAAGCGCCGCCAGGACCGGGGCGGTGCCCCACCGATCCCGCGGCAGCGGCTCGCCCGCCCACGCCAGCGCCAGCCATGGGTGGGGGCCCGCGCCGGATGCCACGAGCGGCGCGGTCCAACAACCCGCGGCCGCCAGCGCCGCGGCGCGAGGGGCGCACCACCGATGCCACGCCAGTTCCCGCGCGGGCACGCCGCGCTTGTACACGATCGCTCCGCGCGGCCCCTCCACGCGAAAGCTGCCGGGGCCTCCGGCCCCTGATAGCCGCATGGCCGTGACGGGCGTGCCCGTGGCTTCGAGCACCGCTGGGGGCCACTCGCACTCCGCCCGGGCCCTCGGGGCCGCTCCCATCATTCGCCCCCCGTCATCCAAGGCCGACCTACCTCCCCTAGAGCGCCACCGCACGCCCGCTCCCACCATACACCTGGCCGCGGCCGGCCCGCGCGAATTGGCCCTGCGGCCAATGGGCGCCTCGGGCCCCCGCCGGTATTCTGCGCGGTGGAGGTGGCTCGGTGGGACTTTTGGGCAAGTACAGCGGATTTCGCGCCCTGTGGACGGGTCAGTTGCTGTCGCAGATGGGCAACGCGGTGTTCCTTATCATGGGGCTGTGGGAGATTCAGCTCCGCCAGCCCGTCCTGCTGGCGGGCGCTGGACTCGCGATGACCATCCCCGCCGGGCTCGCGGTCTTTGGCGGAGTGTACGTGGACCGGCTGGATCCCCGCCGCCTCATGCTGTGGACCGACATCCTGCGCGGCGCGGCGGTGGCGCTGGGGCTGGTGGCGCTCATGGTGCCCGGAAGCCTGATGGCGGTGATCATTGCCCTGCTGGGCATCAACAGCCTCGGCAATGCCCTGTTTAGCCCGTCGGAAAGCGTCCTCATTCCGTGGCTGGTCGCGCCCGAAGATCTGGCGGGGGCCAACGGCCTGTATTCGCTCACGTCTCAGCTGGCCAACACCGTGGGATCGGCGCTGGGGGGAGCGGCCATCGTGGCGCTGGGCGTGACGGTCGTGTTTGGCATGGATCTGGCGTCCTTCTGGCTGTCCGCGCTGGCCATCCTCCTCATGATGCGCAGCGTCGCGGCGCGGCCGCGGGGCGCGACCCCCAAGGACGCTCCCCGCCCGGGCTTCCGGCATGAGCTCACGTCCGGCTTCGCCGCACTCAAGACCCTGCCGGGCCTGATTCAACTCATGCCGATTGCGGTGGCCACGAACTTCGCCGCCGCGGCCGCCTTTACGATGTTTCCCTACTGGGTGCGCACCCAGCTCCACGCGGGTGCCCTGTCGTACGGCCTCACCGATGCCAGCTTCGCGGCCGGCCTGGTGCTGGGCAGCCTCTCTGTCGGCGCGTTCCGCCGCTGGCCGATACGGTCCGTCGCCGCCGCCGCCTTTGGACTGCAGGCCGTCCTGCTGGGGGTGTTTGCACTCACCACGGCCCCCCTCTGGGCCGGCGTGTGGCTGTTTGTGGCCGGAGCCTCCAACGGCGTGGGCAACGCGATTCTGTTCACGCTCTTCCAGCGGCTGGTGCCGGACGAACTTCGCGGCCGCGTGTTTGGCATGCTGTTCTCCCTGCTCACGATGGCCAACCCGCTGGGCGCCCTGGCGGCGGGCGTGTTCCTCCACGTGCTGCCGCTGTGGTGGGCGTGGGCTCTGATGGCCGCCACCGGGATGGGACTCACCGTCGGCATCCTGGCGTGGATGCCCAAAAGCGCTGGCGCGATGCCCGACGCCGCTACTCCTGCGGGGGCGTGACGCACTCTGGTACACTACGCCGGACAAGCGGATCCCGGTTCGCACCAGTGGCTTGACGAGGAGTGAGTGTATGGCCGGTGCCCTCTCGGCAAAGCCGCGGCCCGAGTATCCCCGTCCTCAGTTCCGACGGTCCGACTGGCTCTCCCTCAACGGCTGGTGGGAGTTTGAGCAGGACCCCCAGGATGAGGGCACCGCCCAGGGGTGGCACCACGGGCGTCCGCTGGCGCAGCGCATCTTGGTGCCATACCCCGTGGAAAGCCGACTCAGCGGCATCGGCGACCGAATGGCCAGCGACGTGGTCTGGTACCGCCGCGCCGTGGCCATCCCGCCCGATTTTGCCAGCCGGAGCCGCCTGCGGCTCCACTTCGGTGCCGTGGACTACCGGGCCGACGTCTGGTGGAACGGTCAGTACCTGGGACACCACGAAGGGGGCCACACGCCCTTTCACCTGGAGGTGCCGGCCTCGGCCCGCCGAGGGGCGCCGGGGGAGGCGCACGAGCTGGTGCTGCGCGCCGTGGACCACCGGGAGCGCGCCCAGCCGCGCGGCAAGCAGCATTGGGAGCCCGAATCCGAAGCCATTTTCTATACGCGCACCACCGGCATTTGGCAGTCCGTGTGGCTGGAGCCCCTGGCCGACACCTACATCGATGCCGTGCGCTGCACGCCAACGCTGGCCGACGGATCGGTGCGCTTTCGCCTCGCCTTGGGCGGCGCGATCCGCCCTGACCTCGTGGTCGAGGTTTCGGTGTGGGACCCGGACGGCCGTCCCTACGGCACGATCGACATCCCGGCCGACGGGCGGGAGCTGGACCAAACCCTGACGGCTCTCGGCGCAGACGTCCAGCCGTGGAGTCCCGAGGCGCCCAACTTGTATGCCGTCCGCTATCGCCTGCAGGATGGCGGCCGCGTGGTGGATGAGGTCGAAAGCTATCTGGGATTTCGGCACCTGGAAGCCCGAGGCGGACAGCTTTTCTTCAACGGCCAACCTTACTTTCTCAAGATGGTGTTGGACCAGGGCTACTTTCCCGATGGGGTGCTGACCGCCCCCAGCGCCGAGGACCTCAGGCGCGACGTGGAGCTGACAAAGGCGCTGGGCTTCAACGGAGCCCGCAAGCACCAGAAGCTTGAAGATCCCCAGTGGCTCTACTGGTGCGACCGCCTGGGCCTCATGGCCTGGGGCGAGGCCGCGAACGCCTGGGCATTCACTCCCCATGCCGTCCACCGATTCACGCGCGAATGGGCGGAAGCGGTGGCCCGGGATATCAATCACCCCGCGCTCGTGGCCTGGGTGCCCATCAACGAAAGCTGGGGGGTGCCCGATTTGGCATGCGACCCGGCGCAGCGGGCGTTCGTCGATGCGTTGTCCGCGCTCACCAAAGCCTGGGACCCCAGTCGGCTGGTGGTCTCCAACGATGGCTGGGAGCACACCGGTGGGGACCTCGCCACGGTGCATGACTACGAGGGAAACCCCGAGACGCTCCGAAACCGGTATGCACGGCTCGACTCCGTGCTGGCCTTCCGGCCCAGCGGCCGAGCGCTGTACGTCCCGGGAGTCCCGCATCGTGGTGAGCCCGTGCTCGTGACCGAGATGGGGGGCCTGTCGCTGAAGCCGGCCACCCCACGCGACGCCGGCGACTGGGGCTACACCACGTTGGACAGTGCGGCGGACCTGCTGGCGCGCTACCGCGCCCAAGTCGAGGCGCTGGCGGCGTCCCCCTTGGTCCAGGGATTTTGCTACACCCAGCTCACCGACGTCGAGCAGGAGGTCAACGGGCTCCTGACCGACCGGCGGGAGCCCAAAGTGCCCGTCTCCGCAGTTTGGCAGGCCAACCAGCTGGGCCGCTAGGTCCTGCGGCACTCACCCGCGAGGGCAGCGCTTCGGAGCTCCCCTGCATGCGAGCGGTCGGCGCCCTGCGCGTCCACGACGCCCACGCGACGATCGTCCGGCGTCTTGGGGTCCATGGGCCCCGGAGTGGGAAGCGGCGCCTTGTCAGCCGCGTGGTTCGGCACTTTGGCGCCCGGTCGCGCACATCGTGGCCGCGCTCTGCCCGGGTGCGCCCGCAACCGCTAGAATAAGCTGAACGCACCAAGTCAGGCGCCACCCGGCCACTAGGACAGAAGGGAACGTGGCATGACGAGCCCATTTTTGGCCTATATCTATCGCCTGCAATACATCCAGCGGTGGAGCTTGATGCGCAACACCCATCCCGAGAACGTCGCCGAGCACTCCTTTCACGTGGCAGTGCTGGCGCATGCCCTCTGCACCATCGCCGAGACGGTGTACGGCAAGGACGTTCCCAGGGCGGATGTGGTGACAGCCGCGCTATTTCACGACGCGCCAGAAGTGCTGACCGGCGACATCCCGACGCCGGTCAAGCACCACAATGCCGACATCCTGCACCACTTCCGCGGGATTGAGCAGGAGGCTGCGGCCCAGCTCACCGCCATGGTCCCGCCCCCGCTCCGCCCGGCGTACGCTCCGTGGCTGGCCGAACCCCCCGACGCCGTGCGGGTATGGGTCAAGGCAGCCGATCGCCTGGACGCATACTTGAAGTGCTCGTTTGAGGTGATGGCCGGCAACCGCGAGTTTGTCGTGGCCAAAGACCAGTGCGCGGCAGCGCTGGCGGCCATGAACATGCCGGAAGTGGCGTACTTTCTCGACACATTTGCCGGCGCCTTCGAGCAGACCCTGGACGAGATCAGCACCGCGCCCCCGGGCGGACAGGCGTCAGGACGGACCGATGGCACCGATGGCACTGTGGCCCCCTCTTGAGGGGGCCCTGGAGTGGCCGGTCGATCACCCTCCGGCCCCACTGCTGGTGGCCGGCACCGTCACCGCTCACCACCCTCGGACGCATGCACACGCTCCACCGGCCCGTGGCACCCCACTCGGCTAGGCAGTATACTCAGTCCCGCGGTGGCCGCTGCGCCATCCACGAATCAGCGTCGCTGCCGCTTCTTCCTGCGATTCGGTCTCACAGGCCGGAGGATGGAGCCATGCGCGCTTGACGAATCGGTGCCCGAACGGTAGAAGGGAAGCGGCCGCCCTGCCCTAGGGGCGGCGCGACGCGCCGTTCCCCAGCAGCACACGACAGACCCACCCGACGACGCCTTTCGCGGTTCGAACATACGAGGCAGACAGCGAGGGAGACAACGAATATGAGCGAGCAGCAGAGCGACGCGGCCACGAAGGATGCCAAGGATGCCAAGGATGCCAAGGATCGGTCCGCGCACGACGGCGACACCAGCCGCCCCCCGGAACCCACTGACGAGCTCGTCACCACCCACCACGTGCTGCGCACCGCATCGGGGGATCTGGCTTATTCCGCCACGGCGGGCCGGGTGGTGCTTCGCGAAGAAATCAAGGAAGACGGCAAGTGGACAGGGTTTCGCGCCAAGGCGGAGATGTTTATGACCGCCTATGTGCTGGAGGGGGCAGATCCGAAAACTCGGCCCGTGACGTTTGCGTTCAACGGCGGGCCGGGATCATCCAGCGTGTGGCTCCACCTGGGCTTGTTGGGGCCGCGGCGCGTGCTCATGGGCGACGCGGGGGCGCTGGCTCCGCCGCCCTGGGGCTTGGCCGACAACCCGGAATCGCTGTTGGCCGTCACGGATCTGGTGTTCATCGATCCCGTGACCACCGGGTACTCCCGCGTGGTGGAGGGCGGCAAAGCCGGCGAGTACCACGGATTTCAGAAGGACCTCGAGTCCGTGGGGGCGCTCATTCGGCTGTGGACGTCACGCAACGGCCGGTGGCTGTCCCCCAAGTTCCTGGCCGGTGAGTCCTATGGGACCATTCGCGCCAGTGCGCTCGCCGACCACCTGCAGCAGCGCTACGGGCTGTTTCCCAACGGCATCATGCTCATCTCGTCCGTGATTGACATGGGGACCATTCGGTTCACCGAGGGCAATGACTGGCCCACTGCCCTGTATCTGCCCACCTACGCTGCGCTGGCCCACTATCACGGGCGCGCCGGGGATCGGTCGCTGGCTGAGGTGCGGGCCGAGGCGGAGCAGCTGGCCGCCCGCGACTATCCGTGGGCGCTGGCCCGCGGCGCCCGACTGACGCCGGACGAGCGGGCCGACATGGTCCGCCGGGTCGCCGCAGTGACCGGCCTGTCTGAGGCGTACGTGGACCGGGCCGATCTGCGCATCGAGCACCAGCGCTTCTTCCGGGAGTTGCTGCGCGACCGGGGCCAGGTGATAGGCCGGCTGGACGGCCGATTCATCGGCCACGAGCCTGACGACGCCGGCGAGCGGCCCTCACACGACCCGAGCAACGTGGCCATTCACGGCCCCTACGCGGCCGCCTTCAACCACTACGTGCGCCAGGAGCTCGGATATGAGTCCGACCTGCCGTACGAAATCCTGACCGGAAGGGTGCGGCCGTGGAGCTACGCCGAGTTTGAGGGCCGCGCGGTGAGCATTTCCTCCATGTTGGGCCAGGCCATGCGCCACAATCCGCATCTGCGGGTGCATGTGGCGTGCGGATACTATGACGGGGCCACGCCGTACTTTGCGGCCGAACACGCCTTTGCCCACGTGGCCATCCCGGAGCATCTGCGGAGCAACATCGAGATGCGCTACTACGAAGCGGGCCACATGACCTACGTGCATGAGCCAAGCCGCCTGCAGCAAAGCGCTGACTTGGCCGCCTTCGTGCGGCAGGCCACGGGAGGCTAACCTCTCGGGCACGCGCGGAGTCCCTGGGGGCGGGGCGGGCTGGTCGATGAGCCCGCCCCGCCCCCAGGGACTTTCGGGCGATGCTCCGGGACAGGCCGCCATGCAGCGGCCCGACGGGGAGAGCACCGAGCCGGCGCGCCCGCCATCCCACAAGCGGTGAGGTGCGACCTGTGGCTACGCGAGCCCACTGTCGCGGATGGCGTCCGACAAGGCGGCGATCAGGCGCTCGCGACGCGCCGCGTCTGGCCCACACCACGCGCGCACGATGGACGCCTTATACGCCAGCAGATCTTGGTCCGTGGGCACCGGCCACGCCCGATACGGCGCCAGGCAGGCGACCGCCTGGGGCACGCCGGGTGTCCACGCGGGATTCACGGGGAAGCCCAACCACTCGGCCCCCCGCGGCCACGTGGCGTCCATCGCGCCCCACGCCCCCGCGGCCCACACCTCGAGAAAATTGTGCACGTCCCGCACCGGCCCGTCCGCCAGCACGGCGGCCATCGCGGGGGGCGGCGGGTCCGCGGCCGTCCAGCGGTAGGTGTACGTCGCGATCATGAGGCGCGACGGGACGCCACAGGCGGCCAGAAGCCGCTGCAGCAGCCTGTGCTTGGTCGAGCACGTCCCGCACCACTCTGCCATCGCGGCCGAGGCATCGGGGCTAGACGGGCGCCGATAGGGCAGGTCGCGCACCAGCCGAAACAGGTCGGGCGGCTCTAGGGGAGGCGCCCCCCCCGTCGCGACCCGCGGCCGCTGTGCCAAATTGGCGCAGCACCTCTTGGTCGGTGATGACGGCACCTCCTGGCTCACAGCGCAGGGCTGCGCGCACTTTCGCGGCAGCCGCGGGCGGCATCCACTTCCGGTATTGTACTGTGGAGCGCCGCCCCGGCAAGCAAGCATCCTGGGGTGTGCCGGCCGATGCTCGCGGTCAGGCCGCAGGCCGTGGGCGGGACCCTTGCAAGCAGACAGGAGGCGCCCGATGCCCGCCAAGTATCGCGGACCGGTCTTCATGGCGCTGGCGGCCAGCATCTGGGGCGGCATGTACGTCGCCAGCAAGCTCGTCCTTGTGCTGGTCACGCCCTTGGCGCTGGTGTGGCTGCGCTATGTCGTGGGTCTGGCCGCCCTCGGGCTGCTGGCGGCCGCCACCCGGCAGCGCTGGCGCCTCCGGTGGCGGGACGTTCCCCTCCTGGCGGCCATTGGGGTGTTTGGCTACGGGGTCTCCATCTGGGCGCAGTTTCGCGGCACCCAACTGTCCACGGCCCAGGCGGCGTCGGTCATTACCGCCGCCACGCCGGCCTTCATGGTGGTCTTTGGCCGCCTGCTGCTGGCGGAGCGGGTGACGTGGCGCCGCGCGGCTGCCGTGGCGGCCGCCACCGCCGGCGTGCTGGTGATTGTGGGCGTGAGCCATGTATCCACCCACAGGGGCGGCGGCCTCATTCTGCTGCTGGCGGCCGTCACGTGGGCCCTCATGTCCGTGTTGGTCAAGCGGGTCCCCGACGACTACTCGGCCCTCATGGTGACCACGTACGGAATGGCGGTGGCCGCGATCCTCATCACCCCGCTGGCGCTTCCCCAGGTGCCGCCCTTAGCGGTCATCACGGCCCGCCCGCTCATCTGGGGCGGCCTCCTGTATCTCGGGGTGGTGTCCACCGCTGGCGCCTTCTCGCTCTGGACCCGAGGCGTCCAGCTGGTGGAGGCAGGGCGCGGGGGCGTCTACTTCTTCTTCCAGCCTGTCATGGGCACGCTGCTGGGCTGGCTCATCCTGAGCGAGCCCGTGGGTTGGGGGTTTGTCGGCGGCGGGTGCCTCATCGCTTTAGGCGTCGGCTTGACCCTCTAACGGCCCCAAATCCCTGTGCAGCGGCGCGGCGGGCTGCCCCGGGGCCTGCTGTCGGACTGAGCCCACGCTTCGGCTCTCGTCCCCTGGCTGGATGGGCAGCGCGCTCGTTGCCGGCACGGGCACCGGGTACGTCCGGGGTTAGCGGCTGCCAGCCAAGGCGGGTGACCTAGATGCTCCGGGAAGCCCGCCCCGGCACGATGCACACTGCAGGGCCTGCGTGGCCCACTCGACCGCGTGCCCGCCAAGTAACCGAACACCCCACGGGCAGCCCTGCCGGGCCCGCAGGGTTGGAGGTCCACTGCACGCCCGACGACCGGCGCCGGTCCGCCACATGCGCCGCCCATGGCGTCCGCTGCGCCTGCAATCTCAGCACGCTCGCCCAAGAGGACCGCGAGCCACCGCTGAGCCTCATGGTACAGCACGGGGTTGTTGGCGGGCGTATAGTACACCAAGGCCCCCACCGCCTGCAGGGCGACCCAGCCTTGGGCGCGTGCCCACGTGGCGCTGTCTGTCGGCAGAGCCTCGCGAAAGGCGTCGCGGGCCGCCGGCGCGTGCAACTTCCACGCCACCATCACGTCGCACGCGGGATCCCCCATCCCCATCTCGCCCCAGTCAATGACACCCCGGATGCGGCCATCGCGCACGAGCCAGTTGCGCGCGTCCAAATCGCCGTGGTGCCACACCGGTGGGCCCGGCCACGGAGGCGCCGCCCGCGCCGCCTCCCATACGGCTTGTACGGCTTGCGCCCTGGGATCTCCGTCAAACCGCGCCAGCCAATACCGAAAGTCGGCATCGTGCTCAGCTAGGGGAATGCCGCGGCCGGGCGGCCCCCCGGGAAGCGTGACGCGCTGCAGGGCGGCAACAAATGCGGCCAGGTCTCGTGCGGCCCGAACCGCGTCAAGCGATTCCACCGCCACGACCTCCCCCTCCACCCAGGTGTGGATGTCCCAGAACCACGGGTAGTCCGGGTTCGGGCGGCCCTGGGCCACGGGGTGGGGAATCTCGAGCGGCAGTCGAGGCGCCAGGTGAGGAAGCCACCGGGTCTCCTTGCTCTCAGGGGCCGCCGGGCCGTCGCGCCGCGGCAGCCGCACCGACAGCCCCTCGCCCAGGCGAAAGACAGCATTCACCGTGCCCGCTGGCTCAACGCGGCGGAGCGGAAGGGACGCCCAGGCCGGAAATTGCTCGGCGAGGAGCCGGCGCACCAGCCCTTCGTCAATCTCGCGCTCATCGGCGTGCATCTTGGCCACCGTCGGCCACCTCCCCCCGCGCTCGGCCTGGACCCTTTGCCAAGGGCCCACGGCTCACTATGCCACAAGGGGTGGGGCGGAGGGGGCGCCGCGGCGCCCATAGGGGGCCGGAGCCCGCCATGAGCCCTCATCGGGGAGTCAGCACCGGGAGCAGCAGGCGGCTGCGATAGGCGTCCGTGTGGTACACGGTCTGGGTGACGGTGAGCTTCTTCGCGTCCTCGAAGGGGTGGGCCCCCGCGTTGGGATTGGGGAACGCCACATTTTTGGACGAGGAGGTGAGCGTGAATCGAAGGCGGTGCCCCGCCCGGAACCCGTGGGCCAAGTTGGGCAGGAAGATGCGGTACCGCTCGACCGATCCCGGCGTCACCGGCAGCGCGGCGTCAAACCCGTGGCGCTAGCGCCCGCACGATATAGTGGGAGAGCCGGGTGGAGTGGCCCAACGGGTCCACGTCGGTAGGCACAGCAACCCAGTCGGTGTCCGTGCCGGTGGTGGCGGCGTAAATCTCGGCCGAAAGCTCGCCGGCCACCGTGACATCGCCGGCCAGCGCCTCCGACGTGTACACCAGGATGTCGTGGCGAAGCTCAAACCGGCGAAGATTTTCGGGACGGCGCTCGCCTTCGTCGTCAAACGGGTCGTCGGGATTGTACACGAAGCGGTCCGACGGGGCGCCGGGCCCGTCCAGATGCTGCAGGCCCACCTCCGGCGCCACGACAAAGCCGGGTCGGCGTACTGGCTGACCGGCGTCGACGACTCGAAGCCAGGCCGGACCAGCACATCAAGCCCGTAGCGGTCGGGGAGCCACAAAAGCGACGAGGCGGCCGTCCACGGTCACCACGTCCAGGGCTGTGTCGTCCCGCCGCGCCCAGATTTGGGCTGGGCCGCCCCCGTCGGGCCATGTGCCGTGGCGGAGGTATCGGGCGCCGGTGGACAGCACCAACGCGTCGCCGGACCAGTCGGCTTCCAGGTACGCCGGCATGTCCGCCGCCAGCGCGGCGATCGGAAGGCTGGTGGGCGGCGCACGCGGAAGCATGTCCTCCTGCAGTGGGGTGCGCTGACGCGCGTGTGCGGCTGGACATGGTTGGGATCCGGAGCCCACCCGGCGAGCGGGCGGGACCCTTTCGGGGGCCGCCCGCTACAGATCGGCTGGATCGGCGGCACGAACGCTATTCCACCGTGACGCTTTTGGCCAGGTTGCGCGGCTTGTCGATGTCCACGCCTAAGTGCCTTGCCGTCTCGTAGGCCAGCAGCTGCATGGGCAGCGCCATGAGAATGGGCATGACGTCGGGCGCCAGCGTGGGGACGGGCACCATGTGATGCATGACGTCGGCCAGCCCGTCGGCCAGCTCGTCTGCCACGATGCCCACCACGAAGCCCCCGCGCGCCCGCACCTCCATGATGTTGGAGCGGGTCTTGGCCACCAGGGCTGAGTTGGACACCACCGCCACCACGGGCACATCCTGCTCGATGAGGGCCAAGGTGCCGTGCTTCAGCTCGCCAGCGGGATAAGCTTCGGCGTGGATGTACGTAATCTCCTTGAACTTCAGCTGCCCCTCCAGCGCCGACAGATAGTCCTGCCCGCGCCCGACGTAAAAAACGCTGGGCGCTTGCGCCAGCCGCGCAGCGATGCCGTCGAGGCCCGCGGGCGCCTCGAGCCACGCCGCCCCGGCGGCCGGCAGGGCTTCAAGTGCAGCCGCCAGGTCTGGACGGGCCCGGCCACGCGCTGCGGCTAGGGCTAGCGTCCACAGCGTCAGCAGCACGATTTGGCTGGTATACACCTTGGTCGAGCAGACCGACACCTCAGGGCCTGCGCGGTTTAGGGCCACCCGGTCAGCTTGGCGCGCCAGCGTCGAGCCCACCACGTTGGTGACGGCCCACACCGGAAGCCCCCGCCGCTGCGACACCTCCACCGCGGCCAGGGTGTCCAGCGTCTCGCCCGACTGAGAAATCGCCCACACCACCGTGCCCGGGGGGATGGCCGCATCCCGATACCGAAACTCGGAGGCCACTTCGACGGCGGCCGGGATGCCGGCCACGCGCTCGAGCAGATGGGCGGCCACCAGCCCCGCGTGATACGCACTGCCGGCTGCCACCAGGCGGACCTGCTTCACGCTGGCCAAGTCGTCCGGCGTGAGGCCCACCTGGTCCAGCACCACGTGGCCGTCGCCGCCCAGTCGCCCGGCCATCGTCGCGCGCCACACGTCGGGCTGCTCGTGAATCTCCTTCCGCATGAAGTGGGGGTGCCCACCGCGGGAGGCTTGCTCCCGATCCCAATCAATCGCAAACGGCTCCCGCACGACCGGCGCGCCCGCCATGTCCCGCAGTTCCACCGCGTCCGCCCGAATCACGGCCATCTCGCCGTTGTCCAGCACCAGCGCGCGGCGCGTGTAGGGCACGAGCGCCGTCAAGTCCGAGGCGACGTAGGTGCCGTGCTCGGACAGCCCAATCACCAGCGGACTGGCTTCGCGCACGGCGACGAGCGTCATGGGGTCATCCGCGGCGACAGCCAAAAACGCGTACGCGCCCTCCAGGTCGTGCGCCGTGGCTGCCACCGCGTCCCATAGATTTCCGTGGTAGTGGTGCTCCAGCAGATGAGGGATGACCTCCGAGTCCGTGTCGCTCACAAACCGGTGCCCGCTGTCCTGAAGCCGGCGCTTTAGCACCTGATAGTTTTCGATGATGCCGTTGTGCACCGCCGCCACCCGCCCGTGGCAATCGGTGTGGGGATGCGCATTCACGTCAGTGGGCGGCC
Organism: Bacillota bacterium; assembly: GCA_021820465.1. GTDB lineage: Bacteria > Bacillota > Sulfobacillia > Sulfobacillales > JAIMBI01 > JAJZWV01. Next base: position 11,931 of record JAKADP010000010.1, on the reverse strand, counting down.
CGTGGGTCGCCCACCGTGTGTGCCCAATCCCGCACTGCGCCGCTCCCGGCAGGCTGTCGACCACCCCAATGAGGCTCTCCAGGCGGCCTGCTCGCTTCACGTGCGCGATGCCGGCCGCGTCCACCAGCGCGACGCCGGCCGAGTCATAGCCCCGATACTCGAGGGCTGACAGGCCCTCCAGCAAAAACGGCAACGCCGCGTCGCGGCCCACATACCCCACAATTCCACACACGGCCATCCGTCCTTTCCCCGACTCGTCGTCTGGGGGCGCCGGCCATTGGCGCACCGACCCACCAGCCGCCCTGCCTGGGGCAGGGCTGCCTGACACAGGAGACCCTTATGACACGTCGTCGGGCTCGGCCTCACGGGTTTTGTGGCGACATTGCTGTCGACCCTTTGTCCCGTGGCTATCGGCCGCCGAGAAGCCGGAGGTCACCCGCCGAATGCTTCGAGATCCCTCTCCTCGTCAGCCCAGTTATCTGGGCTCCGGCGCTTGGGGCTCAGAGTTCGACCGCGCTGGTCCCGACGCCAGCGCCTCTCGAACGACCGCGGTCAGCCGGTCGGCCCATTCTTCTACGACCGCCGCATCCCTCCCCTCTATCATGATACGCAAGAGGGGCTCGGTTCCGGAAGCCCGCACCAGCAGACGGCCATCTCCGCCCAGCGCGGCGGTGCAGGCACTAAACGCCGCGTCGACACCGGCCAGATGCTCCCAGGCAAACCCGATGGCCGGCAGGCGCACGTTCTCGAGCCGCTGGGGGTAGTGCGGCATCGCGGCGACTAATGCGGATGCAGGCCCCCCAACCCGGTGCATCTCGGCCAGGACCGCCAGCGCGGTCAGCAGCCCATCGCCGGTCACGGCCCACTGGGACAAAATAACATGGCCCGATTGCTCGCCGCCCAGCGGCGCTGCCCGCTCCGCCATCGCCTGAGCGACCCAGCGGTCGCCCACCGGGGTGCGGTGCAGGTGAATGCCGACCGCCCCCAACGCCCGCTCCAGCCCCAGGTTGGCCATGACGGTTCCCACCACCTCGCCCCCGGGGAGGCCGCCCGTGTCCTTGAGGCCGCGCGCCAGCAGGTAAATGATGCCGTCTCCGTTAATGACGTGGCCGTCCGCATCGCACGCCATCACCCGGTCCGCATCGCCATCGAAGGAAAAGCCAATGTCGGCCCCAAGCTCGCGGACCGCTTGGGCCACCACCTCCGGATGGGTGGCTCCCACCCCCTGATTGATGCGTGTGCCGTCGGCGGCGCCGTTTAGCACGGTCACCACCAAGCCCAGTGCTTCCAACACGGCCGGCACGGTGGTCAGCGCCGCACCAAATCCCAGGTCCACCACCACGTGCGGATGGCCCACTCGGCCGGCAAATGCCGCCACCAGGCGATCCCGATATTCCCCGACGCGGTCGGCGCAAGATTCGACCCCGCCCACCTGGTTCCATGCCGCCCATGGCACCTCGGACCCGGCCACCCGCTCCGCGACCGCGGCTTCCCGCGCGGAAGTCCACTTGCGCCCTTGAGAGTCCAGCAACTTCAACCCGTTGTACTCCGGGGGGTTGTGGCTGGCGGAGATCACGAGACCGGCGTCAGCACCCAAGAGCGGCACCAATGCCGCCACCGCCGGGGTGGGCACCACGCCCAAGAGGGCAGCCCGGCCGCCCGCGGCCGTAATGCCCGCCACCACCGCCGCCTCCAGCATGGGACCGGACACCCGCGTGTCCCGCCCCACCAGCACCCGCGGCGCCCCTGACAGCTCGGCCACGGCCGCCGCGCCCACGGCCAGCGCCAACGTCGGGGTCAGTTCCCGGGGCGCCTGACCCCGTGCCCCATCTGTTCCGAATAATGCCACTGACTTCCCCCCGCCTGCTGTGCTGGCTCCTCCATCCCGCATGCCCGCCACCTATTCGTATGCCCGCATGGCCGCGGCGCCGCCTCCTGCGGCCTACGGCCCGATGGATACGGTGGCCGCGACCGTCGCCGGCGACGCGGTGACGCCTGAAGGCAGGGCGAGGTGGACGCGCTTGGAGACCGAGGTGGTCCGGCCCGAGATGGTCACCGGATTGGTGTCCACGGCGGTCATCCCCGACAGGGTGGCTGCAGGCCCAAACACGGTCACGTGACTGGGGGACACGGAGATGGACCCCACCACGAAGCCAGGGCTGGGCGTCCCGTGATACTTCACCACCACTGGCAGCACTTTCTCCGGCGACACCGTCACCGCGACATCCATGAGGCTCGGGCTGACCGTCACCTGGGGCACCACGTGGCCCCCCGCATTGACCGCGACGAGCGCCACCTGAGCGTCCAGATTGCTACTTTGCCCGCTCACGTTGACTCGGGCGTCCACATGCGCCACCGCGGCCACGTCATGCGACGGGCCCGACACCTCCACGGCCGTGCTCACCGGCGTCATGGCGACGATGCCGTACCCGCTCGCCACGTGGCCCACGGGCACCGCGGTAATGCTGAATTTTTTGGCCGTGATGCTGTCCACCGTGACCGTCACGTCAGGGGGCGTGACGGAGACCAAGCTCGTGCCGGGAGGCACCGACGCGCTGACGGGCAGCGAATAGGTGCCAGGCTTGCTGATGTGGGAGAGGTCCACCCACGCCTCTGCATGAATGGATTGCGTCACCGTGGTGGGCGATCCTTTGATGAGAATCGTCACCGACCCCGGGTGCATCCCCAGCACCGTGTAGTGATGGGTGGCGGCCAGCCAGGTCACCGGCACCGGCCCCAGCCGGCGGTCCACCTGCCGAGGCACGCCGCTGTTCACCTGCACCCAAATGGCGATGGCGATCAGCACCGAGAGAATTTTGAGCGCCGTATCGTTCTCCAGGAGCCGATCGGTCATCGCGCGCTCCCCCGCGTGAACAGCTTGAACCCATTGTAGGGGGCGCGCGCCCGATACAGCCGGGCCAGCATCTCACGCAGCGTCCGATCCTCCAGTCGCCGGTTCAGCTTGCCCTCCACCGCCAGCGAGATCCAGCCGGTTTCCTCGGACACCACGACCACCGCCGCGTCCGACTGCTCACTCACGCCCAGCGCGGCCCGGTGCCGACTCCCCAGCTCGCTCCCAGGCCGGGCCGCATCGGTGAGGGGCAAAAACGCCGCCGCCGCCACCAGCCGGTCGCCCCGAATAATCACGGCGCCATCGTGCAGCGGCGTGTTGGGGACAAACAGGTTCTCCAGCAGGGCCGCCGACACTTTGGCTTCGATGGGCACGCCGGTGGCCACGTACTCGTTGAGCCCCGTCTGCCGCTCCAGCACCATGAGGGCGCCGGTGCGGCTCTTCGCCAGGTGATCCGCCGCCCGCGCCACCTCGTCAATCACCTGGGCCATGTCCACCGGCTCGTGGCCCAAGAGCGGCTCAGAAAAGAAGCGGCCGTGCCCAATCTGCTCCAGCGCCCGCCGCAGTTCCGGCTGAAACACAATGGGGATGGCCACGATGAGCATCGTTTGAATGGCTGCCAAAATCTCATGAGTGGCATAGAGGTGCAGAAACTGCGACACCGGCACTGCCAGCAGGATGATCACGATGCCCTTGATGAGCTGCACCGCGCGGGTGCCCCGGATTAAGCGAAACAGGCGGTAAAACCCGTAGCTGACGATGCCGATGTCCACCACGGACAAAAGCCATTGGGACCACGTCATCGTTGTGATGAATGAAAGCATCGCGCACCACCCGGGTTTTCCGCTAATCCATCCCGTCCCGGCACGCTGGCCGCCTGTGTTACTCTAAACCGCGGAGGCGGCCGGATGTCCACCGTGAACGTGCCTAGTATACCGCATTCGCCTGACCACCGTGGGAGCCCTCCGTCGCGGCCCGCGGTGCGCATTTACCTGGTGCTGTCGCTGTTTCTGTCGATCTTGCTGGACCACTGGCGCCTGCGGTGGATCATGCGCCTCTACGGCCCCACGGCGGCAGAGGCTCGGCTCGAGCGGACCATGCACCGCCAAGCGGTGCGCATCCGCGAGACGGCGGAGCGCATGGGCGGCTTGGTGGTCAAAGTGGGCCAATTTTTATCCAGCCGACTCGACCTGTTGCCCAAGGTGTTCATCCAGGAGCTGGCGACCCTGCAGGACCGGGTGCGCCAGGCGCCGTGGGACGAGGTGCGGGTCGTCTTGGAAGCCGAAGTGGGCCCGCTGGATCAGGCCTACTTGTCCTTCGAAACCACCCCGATGGCGTCGGCGTCCCTGGGCCAAGTATACGGAGCCGTGGACTGGGACGGCCGCCCACTGGCCGTCAAGGTGCAGCGGCCGCACATCGACCGCATCGTCCAGGCGGATTTGAGGGCACTGGGATTGGTCGTGCTGCTGGCCACCCGGCTCACGAGCCTCTCACGCACGTTTGACCTGCCGCGCCTGCTGGAGGAATTTCGCCGCACGGTGTTGGAGGAGCTGGATTACGAGGCCGAAGCCGACAACGCCGCGAGCATCCGGCAGGAAACCGCAGACTTGGCCCAGCTCAGGATCCCGCACGTGCACCGCGACCGGTCGACCCGGCGGGTGCTCACGATGGAGCGCTTGGACGGCATCAAAATCTCCGACGTCGCCAAGCTGGAAGCCCTGGGCATTTCCCGCCAGGCACTGGCCGAGCGGGTGATTCACCTCTATCTGCACATGGTCATGGACTCCGGGTTCTTCCACGCGGACCCCCATCCCGGCAATCTGCTGGTCCAGCCCGACGGCACCCTCGTCCTTTTGGACTTCGGCATGGTGGGGCGCCTGGCCCCGGCCGCCCGGCGGCAGCTGCGCCGCCTCTTTGTCGGCCTGTCCGAGCGCCGGCCCCAGGTCGTGGTGGACAGCCTGTTTGCACTGGGCGTGCTGCACCCTGACGCGGACCGCCGGCGGCTCCGGTCGCGGGCCGCCTACCTGCTGGAGCGGTACTACGCCGAAACGCTCCAGGACATGCGGCAGACGGACGTCGAGGCGATGCTCGCGGACATCGAGCAGTTGGTGCGGGAGGAGCCCATTCAGTTTCCGGCGCAGTTTGCCTTTCTGGGGCGGGCCGTCAGCATGCTGGTGGGCGTGGCCACCCATCTGGATCCCTCCGTGAATCTGGTGAAGCTGTTCACGCCCTACGCTCGCCGGTTCGTCACACAAGAGGAGGGCGGCACGGCGGGCTATGCGTGGAACCGCGCGAAGGACTGGGGCCAGTCAGTCCTGGCCCTGCCTCCCATGGCCCGCCGCGTGCTGCGCCGCATCGAGGACGGAGAGCTGGAGGCCACCATTCAATGGCCCGATGGCGAGCACGCGCTGGGCCGCATGGACCATGGCCTGGACGCCGTGGCCGGCGCCATCTACACGGTGGGCCTCCTGGCGCTCGGCATCTGGCTCACACGGCTCGGCTGGACGCTGTCTGCGCTGCTGGCCTGGGCGGCGGCCGCGGCCCGCCTGGCGTGGCGGGCCCTGGCGCGCCGCTAACCCGTCAGGCGGCCCCGAAGCGCTGCCCCGTCACCCACCGCCTCACGGCCGGCAATGAGCGTGCGCGCTTGGTCCATCCGATCCCACACGTCGACCGCCAGCACACCCACCACGTGCTGCTCCTCGAGATAAAAGACGACCCCACGCTTTTGGGGCTCGATCCAGTCCTCCACCGTGGCGAGGCGGCTGTCCAGCCGCCCCACCGCCTCAAAGCCCAAGTCAAACAGATCCGAGTAGAACATCGGGAGATAGTCGTACGCCTCGTGACGCCCCGCCATGTTGGCGCCCACACACTCGCCGTGACGATTCGCGTGGTCCTCATGCTCCACCCGCATCCGCCGCCCCAGCGCAGGGCACGGAAAATTCGCCACGTCGCCGGCCGCGTACACATCCTCCACCGCGGTCGCACCCCATGCGTCCACCTCCACGCCATCCGGGCAACTCACGCCCAGCGCGGTCATGAGCTCCACCTGAGGGGTGATGCCGAGCCCCGCCACCACGGCCGACGCCTCGAAAGCCTCGCCCGCATCGGTGACGACGCGCCAAGCGGCCTCGGCGGGCTCGACGCCAGCCACCTGGCGCCCCGCGTGCACCGCGACGCCGCGCTGGCGGTAGTCTTCCGTGATAGCGGCCGACAAGCCCGCGGGCAGCAGCCGGCGCAAGATGCCGTCTTCCGGAAAGATGAGATGCACGTGCTTGCCCGCCAGCGTGAGCGCCGCCGCCATCTCGCCGCCGATGAAGCCGCCTCCCACCACTACCGCCTCGTGCCCGCTTAAAATGGCGCGCCGCAGGCGAAAGTAGTCGGCGGCGGTGCGGAAGTAGGTGACGCCGGGGGGATGGCCGGGTAGCTCGCGCGGCATTCCCCCAGTCGCCAGCAGCAGCCGGTCATAGTGCACGCGGGCGCCCCCGGCCAGCCTCAGCTCGTGGGCCACCGCATCGATGGCCCGAGCCGGCTCCCCGAGCCGAAGATCCACCCCCATCTCCCCGTAGTCCAAGCCGCGCCAAATGTTTTCCACCCGGCCGCCCTTCTTCCACAGCCCCTTGGAAAGCGGCGGCCGGTCATACGGAGGAAAGGTTTCCTGTGACACCATCAGCACGGACCCGGTGGGATCCTGGCGGCGGATGCCCCGCAGGCCAGCATCCGCGGCCATGCCGCCCCCCACCACCACATATTTGTATCCTGTCTGGTACCCGCTTGTGTTCCGCCCCACCATGCAGCTCCCTTCCCGCCGTCGCGCACGCCCACGAACTTCCCGTGGAGCCACCGTACCACAATCAGGAGTGTGGCGGCCGCGCTCTTCGGGCATCCTGGAGCCAGGGTGAGGTCATGGCACTTTGGTGGACAGTGTTCTGGGCGGCCTCTGCGGCGCTGGCCCTGGGGTCGGTGGGCTTTTTGCTCTCCAACGGCCTCGTGGCGCGCCTTATGATGGGGTCGCTGTACCGCTACGGCATGCGGGAGCTCACCGGCGCCCGCTACCCCATGAATCTAGGATCCCTGCTGAACTTGCTGCGGCGGGCAGACCCCCAGATATTCTTGGAAAATATGCTGCGCACCCGAACGAACCAGGCGCTCGAGCGCCCCATGGGGGGGCCTACCCGCACGTCGCCATGGGGCCAGCTGGTGTTCAACCCCGCCCAGGTGGCCAAGCTGCCCACGCCCACCGCTGCGGCCATTGACATGCGGGTCACCATCGGGCCGAAGGCCAAGCGGCCCCTCGCGTGTGACATCCCGATTCTCATCGCCGGCATGTCGTTTGCAGGCGCCCTCTCCGAGCGCACCAAGATCGCCTTGGCCGACGCGGCCACCGCGGCGGGCACCGCCACCAACACCGGAGAAAATTATCTGCCTGCCGAGCGGCACCATGCCAAGCGCCTCATCGTGCAGTACCACCGGGGGACCTGGCCGAAGTCTGCCCAAAATTTTGCGCCCTGGCTGGACCAGGCGGATGCCATCGAGGTGCAGTTGGGGCAGGGCGCGCAGGCCGCCGCCACGCGGCGCACCCCGTCTGGCCGGCTCACACCCGAGATGCGGGCGGTCATGGGCCTGGCCCCTGGCGAGGACGCGGTCATTGCCACGCGGCTGAAGGGCATCCAGCACCCGGAGGACGTGCCGCAGCGCATAGCCGACTTAAAGGCCCGGCACCCCGTGCCCGTGGGCGTGAAGCTCGCACCATCCGCCCACCTGCTGGAGGACCTGCAGCTCGTGATGGCGGCGGAGCCCGACTTCATCACGCTGGACGGCGGCGAGGGCGGCACCCATGGGGGTCCGCCCATCCTGCAGGACGACTTCGGTCTTCCCCTGATGGCCGCCCTGTCGTGGACACACAGCTACCTCCAAGACCGGGGCCTCCGCCATCGCGTGTCCCTCATCGCCGCTGGCGGCCTGCGCACCCCGGGCGACTTCTTAAAAGCCATGGCGATTGGGGCGGACGCGGTGTACATCGGCTATGCCGCGCTCATGGCCATGGCGGCCGTCGAAGCCCCGCAGGTGATGCCTTGGGGCCCTCCGGAAGCTTTGTTCTATGCGTCGGGCCCCTCCCGCCGGCGCCTGCAGGTTGGGCGAGCCGCCCAGGCGCTGGCCCACTTCCTCAAAAGTTGCACCGCGGAGATGGCGTTTGGCGTGGAGGCGCTCGGGCTCACTCGGGTTGCTGACGTCACTCCAGACGACCTCGTGGCGCTCGACCCCTGGACCGCCCGCCTGGCGGGCGTCTCGAGCCTCGTGGACCACCGCCCCCGCTCAGAGCCCTGGGAGCGGGCCCCTCACCGCGATCGGCAGCCCGAGCACCGGCCGCACTAAGAAGTCCCCCCAGGGGCGCGCCGCCGCGCCAGCGCCTTCCCGTGACATGTTGTTGGCCGCGGGCAGCCTCTGTGGCGCCAGCCAACACCCCGCCGCTCCCGAAGCGGCGGGGTGTTGGGGGCGATCGGCCAGGGCGCTGGCGTCCCCTTGGCGCGGGCGGATAGCGACCACAAGCCGTATGCGGGCTCTCGCAGGCGCCGTAGAGTACCGCCAAGCCGTGCGGTGGGCGCGCCGGCGGCACAGCCCGGCCATCCGGGCACCTTCGGGGAGGCGATGGCGATGCGTACTGGGCAGCCGGGGCCTGACGTCTTCGACATCTCGTTGGCGGACGAGTTGCGGCGGGCCGCCCAGCGGCATGCCGACACGCCAGCCGTGGTCTGGCCGTCGGGCTCTCTGTCGTATCGCGACCTAGACCGGCAAGCCAGTCGGTTTGCCAACGGCTTGGCTCACCTCGGGCTGGAGCGTGGCGACCGCTTGGCCATCGTCAGCGAGAACCGAGTGGAATACATCGTGGCTTACCTCGGTGCTGCCAAGATGGGGGTCACCGTGGTGGCCATCAATATCCGCTGGCATCCTACCGAAGCGCTGCAGAGTCTCCGGGACACCACCCCGCGCGCGCTGCTGCTGTCTGCCCCCTATGAGCCGCTGCTGGACGAACTGCGGGCCCTCTTGCCGCCGGCGATGCGCATCATCCATCTGGACTCCCGACCCGCCCCGGACACGGCGTCCGACGTGCCCTATGCCCATCTGATGGCTGCCGTGGACGACCACGAACCCGAAAGGCGGGCGCTCGGGAGCGACGTCCACAACATTCTCTATACGAGCGGCACCACGGGCGTGCCCAAGGGGGCCATGATCACCCAGCGGGCCGCGGCCCTTCGCGCCGCACGCATCGCCCACTGGTTCGGCCTCACCGAGCGGGATGGGTTTGTGGGGTGGCTGCCCTTGTATCACGTAGCCGGCGAGGAGTCCCTGTACGCCACCC
>JAKADP010000010.1:0-2712 GCA_021820465.1 Bacillota bacterium | reverse complement strand
AGGCCGCTTCGCGGTGCTGCCCACCGCCGACCCACTGCCAATGTTTCACATGATTGAGGCCTATCGCCTCACCTGGACAATTTTAGTGCCGGGAACGGTCACAGCCTTCGCGCAGCACCCGGCGCGCCGCCAGCATGACTTGACCTCCCTCCGATTCGCCGGCGGGTACGGCGACCTGCTGACGCCGAGCGTGCTGGAGCAATTCACCACCTTGGTCGGCGTGCCCTACTACGATGCGTACGGGCAAACCGAGACCAGCTACCTGGTGGCGTGGCACAACACGCCTCCGGGCCTGTTGCCCACGCTCCGCAAAGATCCCACCCCCTTGCTGGCCCTCCGGCTGGTGGATGACCAGATGGCGGACGTCCCGGACGGCGCCGTGGGGGAATTGGTGGTGCGCGGCCCGACCTTGATGAGCGGATACTGGCACAATGCGGAAGCCACCGCCGAGGTGTTCCGGGGCGGGTGGCTCCACACCGGCGACCTCCTGCGCCGCCATCCGGATGGGCGCCTCGCCTTCGTGGACCGCAAGAAGGCCCTCATCAAAACGGGCGGCGAAAATGTGTATCCGGCGGAGGTGGAGCGTGTGCTGGCCCAGCTGCCGGGCGTTGTGGAAGTGTGCGTGGTCGGCCTGCCCGACCCCGAATGGGGGGAGCGCGTGCACGCGGTGTTGGTGCTGGAGGAAGGCGCTCGCCTGACCCCGGAGGCAGTGGAGGCGGCGTGCCTGCGTGAACTGGCCCGCTACAAGCGGCCCCGCAGCCTGACCCTGCTGAGCGCCTCGCCGCTGCCGCGGAGCACCACGGGCAAGGTGCAGCGCGATGCGGTCCGCGACCAGGTCGTTCGCGCGGCGGCCGATGCCCATGCGTGATGGAATGAGCCCTAGGCCGGTGGCCCCGTTTCACCCGGACCTGCTGCATGGGCGCGTCGCCCTCGTCACGGGGGGCGGCACGGGCCTCGGGCGGGCCATCGCCGAGGAGCTGGGCCGGGCCGGTGCCGCCGTGGTGCTGGCGGCGCGGCGGCCGGGACCACTCAATGAGGCGGCCCGAGCCCTCGCGGCCGCCGGCGTGGATGCGTGGGCCTGCCCGACGGACATCCGCGATCCCCAGCAAGTCACTGCCTTGATGGACGGCCTCCTGGATCGCCACGGCCACATCGACATCTTGATCAACAACGCCGGCGGCCAGTTTGTGGCCCGAGCGGAAGCGCTGAGCGATCGCGGGTGGGCCGCCGTAGTGGACACGAATCTGAATGGCACCTTCCGCGTCACGCGCGCGGCGGGGCAGGCGATGCTGCGTCAGGGCCACGGAGGCGCCATCACCAACATCCTCATCCCCGGCCTGGCGCGCGGCCTCCCCGGCATCGCGCATTCCGTGGCGGCGCGCGCCGGCGTGTACGGGCTGACCAAGACCCTGGCCCGTGAGTGGGCACCGGCGGGCATCCGCGTGAACGCGGTCGGCCCCGGGATCTTTGTCACGGAGGGATTCCTGGCCAACATGTCTGGTGACATGGGCGCGGAGGTCGTCAGCCGGGTGGTGGCCAGCATCCCCCTGGGGCGCACAGGCCAGCCGTGCGAGTTGGGCTGGCTGGCCACATATCTCTCGAGTCCGCTGGCCAGCTTCCTCACCGGAGAGTACATCACCATGGACGGGGGCCAGTCGCTGGCGTCTGGGCTGAGTCTGCTGCCAGAGTCGTGAGGGCACGCCGCCTGCGCCAGCGTCCAGCTTAAGGAGGAGTGCCCATTGGCCGACACGGACCTCACGAGGACCGGTGCGGTCGCACACCTGCGGCTGCAACGGGTCCGCGCTCGCAACGCCATCTCCCTCCGCATGGCGGATGAGCTGGCCGCGCACGTCGCCCACCTGGCGAGTGCCCCGGGACTCGGCGCCCTGCTCATCAGCGGAGACGGCCCGGTGTTTTGTGCCGGCGCGGACGTGGACGAGCTCGCTGCGACCGGCAACCAGCGTGGAGCCTACGTCGACCAGCTGGCCGCCACCATGCATCAGACCCTGGTGGCGCTCCGCGCCCTGGCGATCCCGGTGGTCGCGGCCGTGACCGGAGCGGTCGCGGGCGGCGGCCTCGGGCTGATGCTGGCGTCCGACTTGGTTGTAGCCGGCGAGTCGTGCCGCTTTGTGCCGGCATACCGGCGCGTGGGGCTGACGCCGGACGCCGGCACGACCTACTGGCTGCCCCGCATGATCGGCGTCCGGCGATCCCAGGACCTCCTGCTGCGCGGGCGCGAACTGCGTGCCCCCGAGGCGCTGGACTGGGGGCTCATTAGCGCCATGGTGGCTGATGACCAGGTGGGCGCGGTGGCGGAGGCTTGGGCGGAGGACCTGGCCGCGGGGCCACGCGAGGCCCTGGGCCAGGCCAAGAAGCTGTTGGGGTCCACGTGGTCCCGGACGCTGGAGGAGCAACTCCAGTTGGAACAGTCCGCCGTCTCCGACCAGGCCCGCAGCCCAGAGGGCGCCGAAGGGCTGCTCGCGTTTCGGGCCCACCGCCGGCCGCACTTTGCGCGCCCGGAGCTTGGCACTCCTGGCCTCCCAGCGGGAGATCCTGGGAGAGGGGACGGCCCCTAACTCCCCCACCGCCGGCCTATCATCGCCACGGCAGCCGAAGCTATGTGGCAGTCGTCTGAGCGCCGCGTCCCCGATGGCCCCGCGCGACGATCTGGTCTCCCTGAACCTGGGAGCCCCCCAACCCGCAGATGGCACC
>JAKADP010000073.1 GCA_021820465.1 Bacillota bacterium | reverse complement strand
GCTCGCCTGCAGCAGGCGGCGCACGCGGTTGCGGACGAGTGGGCCGCCGCCCAGTCCCTGCCGGCCCCGGCGGGGACGCCGTCGCCGCTCTACACCACCGCGGTGGCGAACCTGGCCCGCATGGTGCCGGAGCTCCGCGCGCTGCCCCCGGTCGAGCCCTGAGGTCGCGGTATACTGGCGCCACCGCCGTGGGCGAGAGGGGGACGGGTCGTGCCGAAGCCGCTGGGCATTGTGACGCGGTACAAGGCGCATGTGCCGCACTTTGACATCGCCTTCTGGGAAACCAAGGACGTGGGTGGCGCGCGCCGGGCAGGGCTTCCCGGGACGATTCCGATGGTCAGCTGCTTTGGCGACAATCGGGTGGCCGCCGCGCATCCCGACTGGGTGCAGGTGGGTCCGGGCGGGGAGCGCGGCGCGCGGCCCACGCGCTACTTTGATTGGGACACGCTGTGCCCCTCCCGGCCGGAGGTGATGGCGCTGGCGCTTACGTGGGCGGAGGAGGCGCTGGCGGCCGCCGGGGCGCTCCGGCTGGATGACGTCACGTTTGCCCGCCGGGGCTACTGCGCCTGTGCGTGGTGCCGGCAGGGGGCGGCCGAGGCCGGCGTGCCGCTGGCGGCGTGGCGCCAGCGCGTGCTGACGCAGTTTGTCGCGGCGGTGCGGGCGCGGGCGGGAGAGCGCCCCCTGTACCTCACACTCTACCCCGACCCCTACCCCGGGCACCTCGAAGGCGAGCGGGGGCTGGACTTAGAGCAGCTGGCGCCCTTGGTGGATGCCTTTGTGGTGCCCCTCTATGATCTTGGGTACAGCACGACATACTGGCTCGAGGTGATTGCCTCAGGCTTCCGGGATCGGCTCGGCGCCCAACCCTGGTGGGCGGAGCTTTATGCCTTGAAGGTGCCCACCGCGAACCTTGCCAAGGCGGCGCGGGTCGCAGGCACCTACGCGGACGGGCTGCTGCTGGCCTACGGCTCCCAGCTGGCGGCGCTGCAGGAGGTTGAGGCCGCGGTGCAAGAATACTTTGCGTGAAGCCGCCCGCCTGCAGCGCCTGGTGCTCCGGCCAGACGTGGACAGAGCGGGAGGAGCACCCGCATGGCTCTCTCCCGCTCCGGGTCCGTCCGACCGCGCTACCCGGTCGGGCTGAACGTCGTGGCCGTCGTCCCGCTGGCGGGGTTGCCCCACACCCAGCGATACTGGGTGGCCGTCGGCGCTTCGACGGTCACGTCGCCGGTCACGGTGGCCCCCGACGGCACGTAGGCGGGGTGGGCGGCCGGGTCCGACGCGCTGATGGGCCAAAACAGGGAATTGCTGCTGGTGAGCGCGGAGGCGGCACTGTCGTTGTACGAATAGGTGCCCGTGGCCCCGCTGGGCACCACGCTGAAGTCGTTCAAGACCAGGGGCACCATGGCGGTGGTGGGGTTGGTGATGGAGAGGCGCAGCAGCCACACCGGCAGCCGATTGCCGGACGTCGTCGCCGTGCCCACCTGAGTCATGCTCACCACCTGGACCGTCAGGGAAGAATACGATCCCGGCCCGGGCGGGGCCTGGCTGCTCCCGCTGCCGCTGCCCGATCCACTGCCGGTCGCGTTGCCCGTGCCATTGCTCGTGCCGTTGCCGGTGCCGTTGCCCGTGCCATTGCCGGTGCCGTTGCTGGTTCCCGTGCCATTGCCGCTGCCCGTTCCACTGCCCGTGGAGTTGGATGGGCTCTTCGTGTGGTGGTGCCCCGTCTTGGCGCGCCCGGTGGTGTGATGGTGCGGCGGCGGTGCGGACTGAAACAGCCCGCACCCCGCCAGCAGCATCGATCCGGCCATTAGTGAGCCGGCCATGGTTCCTGTGATGCCCCGTGTGCGCCTCCGATTTGCTGTGGTACCCATGGTCCACCTCCTCCTTCGCCGCCGCATCTCAGCCGCCCTGCTTGATGGCGGATCCCACGGTGTCCAGGCCAAGCCAGTAGTTGTTGGTCTCAAAGCCCAGCCGCCACATGGCCACCCCACCCAGGTGGTCTGCCGCCGTGAGGGACACGCGGTCCCGCGTGGACCGGCCCGTGTCGGTCCAGTACACCGTGGCGCCAATGTGCCACTGAGAGATCAACGCCGTCAGGGCCGCCGCGGTGGCACCGTTGTACACCCCGACCGTGCCGCTGGTGGTGGCCACGTTGAAGTCCTTTTGGAACAGAGCCACCGCACTCTCGGTGACGGGGCCGTAGTTGCCGTCCGTGATCAGCAAGGGCGGCTCGCTCTGGCCATTGGCCGCCGCGTAGCGAATCAGGACGTAGTCGAGGATGTTCTGCAAGGCGCGAACCGCACTGGAACCGCCGGGCGTCGCGGTGGACAGCCCCGAGGGCGGGGCCACGGCCGCGGGGCCTGCGGTGAACACCTCTTCCTTCTGCCAGGGGTCCCACGTCGGCGTGATGCCGTTGGCCTGAATGAGGTTCTGCGCCTCGAAGTTCGAGATGTAGCCCTGGCAACTCGGGTAGCCGGACTGGCCGCAGATGTATCCGCTGGAGGTGTAGGTCCAGCCGTGCCCATAGGGGGCAAGCCCCAAAATGAGCTGGTGCGGGTTGACTCCGGTGGCTAGATCGCCGGACAGGAGGCTCTGCAGCCAGGGGTATCCCGCGGTGGGCCCGGGATAGGGGGCGCTGGCCGAAGGGTATCCCGTGTTGTGCTCGGGGTAGCCCATGACGTTCAGGTAGTTGGCCGAGGCGGCCAGCGCGGGATAGTCATAGATGGTGTACGGGTAGGAGCTTGGGTAGACCGCCACCATCAAGGTTTTGTTCACGTGGTGCAGCGACGCGGCCAGCGCCGCCACAAAATTGTTGAACACCTGGTAGCCGGGGGTGGGGTCGGTGGGCGTGGTGGCAGAAGGGCTGCCCATCCCCTCAAAGTCGATGGTGAGTCCCTGGTAGTTGTTGGATACCGCCAGGTTGGTCATGCCGCTCACGATGGCCGACACGTTGGCGGCACTGCGCAGCGCGTTGAGGTTCCCCGGGGCGGCCCAGCCAATCGACGGCCACATCATGACGTTGTGGGACTGAGCCTCGCCGCTCACCTGGGCAATCATGGTGGCCGGTGGGTATGTGTCCAGCACCGGCGTGCCCACGGTGCCCGACGTGTTGATGTTCAGGTAGTACCAATCAGGCGCAATGGCCGTGAGGTCGGCGTAGTGGTGCGTCAGGTCGTAGTAGCCTCCGGGGAAGTTCTGCGGATAAAAGTAGCCCCAGCCCACGGAAATCAGGGGGTAGGTGGCGGTGACGGTGGCCTGCCCATACGTGACCGCCGGGGCCACGCCCGGGCCGTCGCTGGACGTCAGGTGCTCGGCGGTGACGGTGTACGTTCCCACATCGGTGGAGGGCAGGGCCAGGGCCAAGGTGCCGCTGCCGCCGCTGATGGTGACCGTGGCCGACGACGAGGTGCCGTCGTTAAACAAGAGCCCGCTGGTGTCCGCCAGCGTGACCTGGCCCGAAAACTGCGAGACGGTTTGGCCCGAGGCGTTGGCCACGGTGACTTTCAATTGGTCGGTGGCGCTGCCGTTGGCGGCAAACCGCGGCGTCGCGGCGGCGAGAGACACCGACGCGGCGGCTCCCAGGGCCGACACCGTCCCTACGGAGCTCATGAGGGCCCCCGACGCGTCGTTGGCGGCCGCGGGGCTCTTCACATAAGCCACGTAGCGGTAGGCACCCGGGTCTGGCGGGGTGAACGTGAAGTGGTTGCTGGTCCCATACGCTCCGCTCTGGCTCCACGCGCCCGAGGGGGACTCCACCCAAAACTGATACAGGGGATCGTAAATGTTCTGGGCGGCCGCCGACAGCGTGACGGGCTGGCCGGCGGTTGCCCCGCTGGCGGTGGCGGACACGGTGCTGTCCACAAATACCCCTTCCGGAAGCGGGCGCTGGGCTTCGGACCACTGCTGCTGCAAAACGGCCTGCCGGTCCAGCGCGTACACCACCACGACGTAGTCGCCGGCACTAGGGGTGCTGAGGTGAAAGGTCGTGTCGGTGGAGTAATTCTGGGGCGAAGTCCAGTGGCCGTTGGGCTCTTCCACCCACCACTGGTACTCCGGCGTCCCGCCCGGGTCGCTGGCGCTAGCGGTAAACGTGACGCTCCCGCCAATCGGCGCCGTGTGGGCCGTGGCGGTCATGGTGACGGACCCGGCCTCCACCTGGGCGGCCGGGGTGGCGGCCCACGCGGCCGCCGGGAGGAGCAGGGTCCACAAGAGGGACGATGCGAGCCCCAGCGCGCCCCGGGCCGCCAAGCGACGAGACGGCGCCCGGGCAGCGCGTGGCGTAGGAGGTGGGGACGTTGGCTGGTCCATGGGGTTCATATGGTGAGACCCTCCGTTCGATCAACTCTCAGGCTGCTTTTAAACAAGTCGGTGGTGGCACGGCGGGCGTGAGGCGAGCTTCAACGCGCCGGGGTTGACGTCTGGCCAAAAGCAGTGGGAACTCCAGTTAGTTCCGCCACCACCCGGCAGCGGCACTCGGACCATCTGCTCGTCCTGCTGGGGTTATACGGGCCCGCGCGCAAAAATCCTCTTTTCCTGGGGTCGACAACGGGCGGGTTTTAGTGAGACTTCATTTGGTCTTGGGGAAAAGGAGGGCGGGAGGGGTCGTCCGGCGGCCATCGTCCGAGGTTTGTCAGGCGGACCCGCCCCGGATACACTGCCCTCATGGCCAACGACTCACCCCCCATCCCCGTCGTCACGGTGGTCATCCCCAGCATGAACCAGGCGGGACGGTTGCAACGTGCGCTCATGGGCCTCGCGCGCCAGACGGATCGCGGATTTTCAGTGGTGGTGGTCAACGACGGGTCGACCGACGACACCGAGAGCCGCGTGGCCGGCCTCGCGTTGCCGTTTGCCGTGACGCTGGTGTCCGTTCCCAACGGGGGGCCCGCGCAGGCAAGAAACCTGGGAATCGCCGTGGCGGATGACCGCGAAGAGGCGGCGGTGCCGTCCGGCATCCGCTGGATCGCCTTCCTCGATGACGACGTGGTGCCGACGGAGGGCTGGATGGCGGCAATCAAGGCGGCCGCGGCCGATTCTTCGGCCGAAGTCCTCGTCGGCAAAACCACCACGACGACACTGGGCGTACCCAGTGTGTTCAGCCACCAGCTGACAGTGCTGACCAAGCCCCCGGGGCCGTTCCCACCTGCAACCTGGCGGTGCGCCGGGACATGTTCGACCGATACGGTGGCTTTGACCGCCATTTTCCGTACCCCGCCTATGAGGACACGGACTGGGCCCTCCACGTGCGGAGAAGTGGGGTCGATCCGGTGTTTGTCGCGGACATGGCCGTGGACCACCCGCCGCGGCCGTCAAGCCTAAAGGGCCAGCTGGCGCGCGTGCGCTACCAGGCGGCTGCCGTGCGGCTGGCCCACAAGCACCGGCAGCCCGCGGCGATGGTGGGGCTTACGGACGTCATGCAGTACGTGGGGCTCGTGGGCACGCTTGTTTTGCTGGACCGGCCTTGGATGTGGCCGTTTTTGGCGGCCTGGGCGCTCGGCGTGTACGTCCGGGCCGCTAGCTTCCTCATGATGCGGGCCTACACCCCGAGCGAGGCGCTCTACGCGCTGGTAATTCGCCTCGTTACGCCTTGGTACAAGCTCGTGATTTATGCGCGGGCCTCTTCACGCGCTGGGTATGGGCGTCGCCCGACACCCACTTGGGGCCCGTGCCCCCGGGGGCGCGTCTCACGCAGGTTCCGGCCCGTTCCCCTTCGGGGAGCGCGGGGACTTTATCATTCCCCGCCATTGGTGACATGGCTCCACCGGCACCAGCACCCACGACCCGATGAGCCCCATCACATAAGCCCGGTAGAAATCCGGGCGGGCGAGCCAGGCCAGCACGGGTGAGGGGCCTGAGCCCTGGGTAGGATCGTGGCGCGCGCGGGAGAGCCCTCGGCGCGGCCAGGCGGCGCACGCGGCTTTAGACCGAGACCGCGCCGATCGGAGCCCTAACCAGGGGTGCTGGCGGAACCGGGGACCTGCGGATGGCGTCCGCCGGTCTATGAGTGCTCCGACACCGGTCCTGTCGAGGGCTGACGGTGCCCGGCGGCAGGCGACCCCTCCCCGGCGCCCGTGGAGGTGACCCAGGTGTCAATATCCCGGACTCCCTCCGGGGCCACTCGACAGTTTGCTTGCGGTGGCGTGGCGGGCCGGCACACGCGCAACCTTCTGGGCTCTAACGCTGCGCAAGGCCGGCGACATGCCGAATGGCGTCCATGACCACGTCTGCCTGCCGGCCCACGGTGAAGCGGCGCGCCCAGAGGCGAGCCTCTTTGGACATGGCCTGGACGCGCTCTGGATGCTGAACCACGTCGGCCAGGACCTCGGTCAGGCGCTCGACGGTCAAGGGAGACACCACAAGACCGGTGCGCCCGTCGACGAGTCCCCCCTCGACGGCACCCGCGTGAATGCTCACGATCGCGGGGAGTCCCCAGGCCTGCGCCTCCGTGGCGACGATGCCCCACGGTTCTTGGCGTGACGGCAGGACCAGCGCGTCGTGGGACTGAAACAAGCGTTGCCGATGGTCGGGCGTCACCCACCCTTCCTGGAAGACGATGCGGTCTTCGAGGTGGTGCGTCGCGATGAGCTGGCGCACCCAGCCGGCTGCCGGACCCCCGCCCGCCATCGTCGCGCTCCACCGCAGCTCGGTCATCAGGGCGAGGGCCCTCACCAGCAGATCGGGGCCCTTGTCGACAACCATGCGTCCCAAAAAGAGCAGGCGAGTGGCAGAGCCGGTCTCACGGGGCGCCGCGTCCTGGGGCCAATCCAGTACGGGATAGTGGAACGTGAAGATGCGTCCCGGCCGGGCGCCTAGAGCGGCTGCCCAGCGCGCCTGCCGCGCCCCACACACCAGGAAGGCATCGGCGCGGCGCGCCATGAAGCGGCGGCTCGCCATGGGAAGCCAGCGGTCGCGCCACGGCGGTTGCGGGTCAAACTCATCCGTCCAAAAGACGAAGGGGACCCCTAGTCGGCGGGCTGCCAGAAACGCTCCGTAAGCCGCCCTCCGGCCGAAGTCCCCGGCGATGATTACGCCTGGGAGCACAGATCTTGGCATCTCCCGCAACACTTGACGGTACCCCACCACCGTCGACGCACCCAAGTCGGCGGTAACGATGCGGAGGTCGACGCGACGGCCCAAGACAGCATGGAGTGCTGCCGTGTATGGGACGACCCGATTCGTAGAGAGCACCACACGCAATTTGTCCATGGCACCCTCCCTTCGGGTTAGAATGACACGTCGGGGATGCTGCGGTAAAGGAGAGGCCTTGGCCGTGCCGGCCGTTTACAGGCAGGCCACGGCGGAGCAAGCCCTGGTCGGGCACGGCGCGGACGGAGACAGAGCGCCGGCCCGTCGCACGCCACGGACCGGCTGGTGGTTCGTGCATCACGCAGGGGACCACCACACAGGCGCCACGACCAGTCGGATACCGGAGGAGTCGGTTTGCGTGAAGATCGTTGTGACGGGTGGTTCTGGATTCATTGGGCGTTCCGTCGTCCGCTACTTCGCCGAACGCGGCGACCAAGTCACGGTCGTCGACCGTGTGCCCTATCGTGGAGGGCTCCAGGTTCCGGTGATTCTCGGCGATCTGCGGGACAGCGCCGTGGTCCAAGCGTCCTTGGCCCCAGGAACCGACGCGGTGATCCACTTGGCGGCCCTGACGTCAGTGTTGCAGTCCAAATCGGACCCGCAAGCGGTTTACGACAACAACGTGACGGTTACCCAAGCGTTGCTGGAGCGGGCGCGCCACATCCAGCTCCGCCACTTTCTGTTCGCGTCAACCAACGCGGTGGCCGGGGACCACGGACAGAACGTCATTGACGAAGCGTCGGAACTGCACCCGCTGACGCCATACGGGGCAACCAAGGCGGCGGCCGAGATGCTCATCAGCGCCTACACGGACTCCTACGGCTTGCTGGGCACCGCGCTACGTTTCACGAATGCCTACGGGGTCGGGATGGAGCTCAAGGACAGCGTCATACCTCGGTTTGTGCGGGCCATCGCCACGGGGAGCCCCGTCACCATATACGGTGACGGCACCCAGGTGAGGGATTTCGTGTACGTCGCCGATGTGTGTCGGGCGCTCAGCCTGGCGATTGGCCACGAGTTCTCGGGCACCCTCAGCATCGGGAGTGGTGCGTCACACAGCGTGTTGCAGTTGTTGGCGAAGTTGGAGGCAATCGCCGGCCGGACGGTGGAACGCCATCACGTTCCCCCAAAACCTGGCGAGATGCCTGCCGTGCGGGTTTCGATCGCGCGCGCCCGCGCAGCACTGGAGTGGAGTCCGGAGATTGATTTGGACGAGGGTCTCCAACGTGTCTGGCTGGATCTGACGACGCGTCCCGCATGAACGTACTGCTGGTGACCCCCAAGTATCCCCCCGACACCGGCGGGGCCGCGGAGTACTTCAAGCAGTTGGCCGACACGCTGACGGCGCGCGGGCACGCCGTGCAGGTATTGACGGCCGTCGCCGAACGCACCCACGCCGGTCCGGAACCGTCAGGCCTGCACCGCCTGCTGCCCATCACGTACCCGCGTCGGGCATCAGGGCTCCGCCTGCTGGAAGGAGTCTGGCGGCAGGCCGTGCTGATGCTGGCGCTCCGCTGGGCGGCGTCTCACCACGCGGTGGTGCATATCCACAACTCACTGGCGGGGCCCTGGGTGGGATCGCTCGGTCGGCGTTGGAACGTCCCACTGGTGGTGGACCTCCGCGATCATCGGCGAATACCGGATCCGGCAGGCTATAGGGGCGCGCTCGCCGTGTCCGAGGAGCTGGCTTCAGCTGCGCGCCGGCAGGGACTTGCCGCGTGCGCGCTGCCGCTCCCGCTGTCGTCCGATCTCCCGGCGGCCGGCAGTCTCCCTGCGCAGCGCGTGATTCTCTACGCGGGGCAAATCACGGCGGCGAAAGGGGCACGGCGCTTCCTGGACGCAGCCCAGCGCCTCGAGAAGTCCGGATGGCTTGAAGAGTGGGGAGGCCAGGCGGTCATGGTGGGGCAGGCGGTGGAAGGCTGGCTCCCGACCGAAAGCGCGCGCATCCGATACCTGGGGGCGCTGCCCCATGCCCAGCTGGTGCAGGTGGTCGCCACCGCCGCCGTGTTGGTCTTGCCGTCGGACACCGAAGGTATTCCGCGCGTGGTGGCCGAGGCCAGCGCCCTCGGTGTGCCGGTCCTGGTCCACGGATCCGACGATTTAGGACCGAACGCGGCGAAAAGTCTCTTGACCAGCGACGAGCTGGCGCCGCACAATCTCGCCGAGCGAATCCGTGCAGCGGTCGTAGCGCCTCCGCCGGTCCTGGATCTGTCCCAGCGCGTGTGCCGCGCCGAGGACTTTGCCGCGCACCTGTTTCCCGCCTACCACGCCTTGGGGGTCCGCCTGTAGGGAGCACGCCCTTTCAATTGGTCAGCCAGTCGAGGGGATTCTGCCGGCGAATGCGAAACCAGATCCACACGAAGGACGCGAACAGTCCCACCGATACCAATCCCCCAACTCCCATCACCAGCAGGGTGGGCCACGGTTGGCTCAGCACCACCCACTCGTCCACAACGTAGGTGGCCGCCGCCGCTGCGGCATACGCCGCGAAGTCGGTCCAGGGGATGTCCCAGGGAATCAAGGCTCGGGCCTGCCACCAAATCAATCCGGTGTACACGAAAAATCCCGCCAGCGTGTTGTACGCTGCGGCCACGTACCCGTACCGCGGAACCAGCAGAATGTTGAGCGCCATATTGACCGCGACCGCGGCAAGCACGTCGCCCACCATGAGGTGGGTCTTCTCCACAAACTCGATGCTCTTGTGGCCGATGCGGGAGGCGCCCCAAATCACCGATCCGGCGGTCACCGGGACCAAGATGGCGGCTCCCGGCAGGAAGGCCCGCGCGAGGATCAGACTCACCAAGGGGCGGCCGATGGCGGCAATCAGTCCGACCATCGCGCACCCAAGCATGAGATACAAAGACGTGATGCGCTTCATCGTGAGGCGAACGCCGGTGCGGTCGCCAGCCGCCCACTGTCGGAGGAGGCGGGGACCGGTGGCGTTGAGCAGGGGCTCCGAAAGGAGGCCGAGACCCCGTTTCACCAGCGCGTAGTTGGCCCCGTACAAACCCACCGCGGCGGCCCCGCTAAATGCTTGAATCACGTACCGGTCGCCCGTGTTCAACATGGACGATCCGAAGAACCAGAGGGCCATCGGCGTCCCGTAAGCGAAAAATCGCTTCACGGTGGCCGTGGCCTCTCGATCCAGGCGCCGGGGCCGCCGGAGAACATCGGCGTGGCGGACGAGCCATGGCAGCACGGCGATCACCGCCAACGCGTTGCCCCACAGAAGCCAGGCCACGTTGTGGCCCAACCCGACCACCAACAAGACGGGCAGCACGAGGGCAAGCGCCTCGGACGCGATGGTGACGGCGCGGAAGGATCGCACCTGGATGGACGCCATCAAGGCCGGCGTGAGAATGTTGTAGACCAGCGAGGCCAGGAGGCCGGCCAGGGCACCGGACAGCACCAGCTCTGACACCGACCGGCTGTGCACCAGCGGCCACAGGAGCAGCGCGAGGACCGCCAGCACGACCATGGCGCCCACCGTGACCACCGTGAACCACGACACCGCCTGACGGTATTGATCGAGGCGGTCGCCGATGTCGAACTCGGCCCGATACCGATTGGCCACCTGGGCGGCGGGCTGGGCCGTGATGGAGAGGATAGGCCCGGTAATCGCGCCCATCAGCTGAAACACGCCGTAGGAGGCCGGCGGAAACAGGCGGGTGAATACCGCCGACCCCACCAGGGCCAGCAACGCCGGCACGACCGCCGCCGGCAGGTACGCCAAGCTGTCACGCACGATGAGGCGCGCGTGGCGTCGCGTCGACTCCGGGTGATCAGGCACGTGGATTCTTCGGCAACAGCGGCCCGGTCACGCCGCGAACGCCGTCACACAACCCGTGCCACGCCCAGCGTGCCTCTGCAAACTGTCCGCGGAGCAGATGTCGCACGGGCACCAGCACCCTAAGCGCGTTGACGATCGAGTTGCATCCAAGCAACCGAAGCCGTCGGTGCTGGCGCGCGAAGAGGATCAAATTGCGGATCTTGTAATACGCGAGCCGCCACTCGGTCGTGGGCGCCTGGGACTTTTGGTGAACCACCCGCGCGTCCGGTGCCACGATGGACCGCCAGCCATGCTGGCCCACCTTGATGGCGAAGTCAATGTCCTCGGCGTAGTGAAAGTACCGCTCGTCGAAGCCCCCGACAGCCTCCCAGGCCTGGCGCCTGACGAGCAGCGCCGCGCCACTCACGAAATCCACCCGGTGCTCCGGACGGAATTGGGTCCACCAGGCGCGTGTGAGGCCGAAGTGCCCCCCGCAGGATTCCAGCGAACCGTCCGGGAGCACCAACAGCGGGCCAACCACGCCCACTTCGGGAGACGACATCATCGCCTCGATGAGACGACTGAGCGCCGCGGGCTCGACCGTGGCGTCATTGTTCAGCACGAACAAGGCGTCCAGCTGTGGATAATCGCGGAGCGCCCGCGACGCCAGCAAGTTGTTCCCGCCGCCATAGCCCAGATTCTTGGGCGAGGTCAGAAGCGTGACGTTGTCCGGCCACTGCGGCCGCAACGGCCCGTCGCTCTCGTTGTCCAGCACGTATATGCATAGGCGCAACGAAGGCTCGCACGCCGCTGTCTCCGCGCGGAGCAACGACTCCACCGCGTCGATGGTCAAGTCCCATCGACGCCAGTTCACGACCAGTGCTGCCACGATAATGGCGGACCGCGCCTCCCTTATTCCATCGAGTGCGTCGTCTAGGTATCGTCGAATCACGACTCCCGAAAGCGGTCGAGACGCACGGATGGTACCACGTCGGCGCGGCGCTCGTTTAGCGATCGCTTCTGCCGCGCTTTTCCGCTGGGCCGATTTCGTGCGGCCTGACTTCAAGGCGCGCCAACGGGACCGCAGGCGACTCGGGCCGGGGCGAGTCGCCGGGCGCACGAGGCAATTCAGATCGGGGCCCAAGGTGCGGCCTGGGACCCCGTCCCGCATTCCACCATGCACGGAGGGATCCCCGGTGCCATCGCGATGGGCGACTTCCCGGATCGGCGGCGGTGGCCATCCTGGGCTGTCGCTTCAAATCACGTTCGGTTGGGCCCCTAGCGGCCGACGCTGTAGTATTCGATGCCCAAGCGCCGGAGCAGGTCGGGCGGCCAGAGGTTCCGCCCGTCCAGCACCAGGGACCGCTCCATGGATCCGTGCACGTGCGCCCAGTCCAGCGCGGCATACTCCGGCCACGCGGTCACCAGCAGGAGCGCCTCCGCGCCGGCGATGGCGTCGTCGACCCGGCGCACGTACTCCACGGGGTACGGCCACGCCGCGGCGGCCGCCTCCGTCGCGACGGGGTCGTGCGCCACGACGCGCGCGCCGAGCCGCGTCAAATCGGCCAGGACGGTTTCGGCGGGGCTGTCGCGCAGGTCGTCCGTGCCGGGCTTGAAGGTGAGCCCCAGCACCGCCACGCGCCGCCCCTTCAGCGTCTTCAGCGTGGCCTGCAGCCGCTGCACCAGCCAGCGCCGCTGGCGCCGGTTCACCTCGACGGCGGCCGCGGCCAGCACGGGCTCCAAGCCGTATTCGCGTGCAGTGTGCATGAGGGCCGACAGATCCTTGCCGAAGCAGCTTCCGCCCCAGCCCACGCCCGCGTCCAAAAACTGCGGCCCGATGCGGGGGTCCTGCCCCACAGCGGCCATCACTTGGGTCACGTCGGCCCCCACCCGCTCGCACAGCGCCGCAATCTCGTTGGCAAACGAAATTTTGGTGGCCAGAAAGGCGTTGGAGGCGTACTTCACCATCTCCGCCGACACGCGGTCGGTGGCCGCCACG
>JAKADP010000072.1 GCA_021820465.1 Bacillota bacterium | reverse complement strand
GCATCTCCACCCAGTCCTGGGCGTCTGTGCCACCCGCGCCGGCGTGAAGCGTCAGCAGGGCATCGTCCCCATCGTGCGGACCCGTGAGAATGAGCGCGAGCTCCTGCGCACGGAGATCCTGCTCCAGCGAGGCCGCCTCCTGGTCCAGTTCGCGGAGCGTCTCGTCGTCGCCCCCGTCCGCCGCGACCATCTGCAGCAGCTCCCCCAGATCGGCCACGCGGCGTTCTGCCGCCGTAAAGCGCTCAAGCGGCTCTTGCAGGATCCGCGTGCGCTTTAAGAGCGTGCGCGCGGCGTTTGGGTCATCCCACAGCGTAGGGGCTCCCATCGCAGTCTCCAGCCGACCCAGTTCCTCGGTGCGCGCAGTCGGGTCAAAGAGACCCCCTAATGCGGCGCAGCAGGGCCTCCAGCGCGCGTTGGCGCTCCAGCAGTTCGTCGTACAGCATGCTGATTCACCTACTTCGCTTTCTGGAGGCCATGGCAGCGCTTGTACTTCTTGCCGCTCCCGCACCAGCACGGGTCATTGCGGCCCGGACCCTCGTCCGGCATTCCGCCCTGAATCACCTGGAAGGGGTGGGACACCGCTTCCACGACATCCCCGTGGCGCTCCTGGGTGATGTGCGGCAGCTCCTCCCCCTGCTCGATGGTGGGCTCCGCCTCCGCCACCTCGATGTGGTAGAGAATCCGGACCAGCTCTTCGCGCATCGCACCCAGCATCTCGTGATACATGTCGTAGGCTTCGCGCTTGTACTCGACCAGGGGGTCCATCTGGCCGTAAGCCCGCAGCCCGACGCCGTCGCGCAGCGCATCCATGGCGTCCAAGTGCTCCATCCACTTGCTGTCCACCACCCGCAGGAACACCACCCGCTCCAGCTGGCGCATGTTGTCGACGCCGATTTCCTGTTCTTTGGCGGCGTAGTTCTGCTCTGCGATGGCCATGATCTCGTCAGCCAGCGCGTCGCGGCCCACGCCTTGGAGGGATTCGGGATCCACCTGGCCCGGGTGGAGGCAAAATTCGGTCAAGCTCTCGATCAGGGGAGCCAAATCCCACTCCTCCGCGTGCTGATTCTGCGGGCAGTGCATGGCAATCGCGTCGTTGACCACCTCGCGCACCATCCCCAAAATCTGCTCGCGCAGGCTCTCCCCGGTGAGAATTTCATAGCGCTGCTTGTACACGATCTCCCGCTGAGCGTTCATCACGTCGTCGTACTGCAGCAGCTGCTTGCGAATCTCGAAGTTGCGCGCCTCCATCTTCTTCTGGGCGGTCTCAATGGCCCGCGTCAGCATCGGATGGGAGATCGGCTCGTCTTCCTCCACTCCCATGCGGTTCATCAGCCCGGCAATGGCTGGCGCCGCAAACAAGCGCAGAAAATCGTCCTCCAGGGACAGGTAAAACCGACTGGAGCCCGGGTCGCCCTGGCGCCCCGACCGCCCACGCAGCTGGTTGTCAATGCGCCGCGCTTCATGGCGCTCCGTCCCGATGATGTGGAGCCCCCCGAGCTCCACCACCCCCTCGCCCAACTTGATGTCCGTGCCCCGGCCCGCCATGTTCGTGGCGATGGTCACCTGCCCCCGCTGGCCGGCAGACGCAATCACGTGCGCCTCCCGCTCATGCTGCTTGGCATTGAGCACGTTGTGCGGAATACCCGCCTGCGTCAGCATGTCGGACAGCCGCTCAGACTTTTCGATCGACACGGTGCCTACCAGCACCGGCTGCCCCCGCTGGTACAGCTCCACGATTTCGCGCACCACGGCCCGGAACTTGGCCGCCTCCGTCTTATACACCTCGTCAGGGTAGTCGACCCGAATCATGGGCTCGTTGGTCGGCACCACGATGACGTCCAGCCCGTAAATCTTGCGGAACTCCTCTTCCTCGGTAATGGCGGTGCCCGTCATGCCCGCCAGCTTCTTGTACATCCGGAAGTAATTCTGAAAGGTAATCGTGGCCAGCGTCTGCGTCTCATCCATAATTTTGACGCCCTCTTTGGCCTCAATCGCCTGGTGCAGCCCGTCCGAGTATCGCCGCCCGATCATGAGGCGGCCGGTGAACTCGTCCACGATGATGACTTCACCGTCTTTGACGACGTAGTCGCGATCCCGGATCATGAGCGCCTTGGCCCGCAGGGCATGGTTCAGATAGCGCGAGAGATCCAGGTGCTGATGGTCGTACAGATTGGGCACGCCCATCATGCGCTCCACCTTGGCGATGCCGGCCTCCGTCGGCGCCACCGTCTTCAATTTCTCGTCCACCGTGTAGTCGATGTCCAACTTCAAGTTTTTGACCATGCGGGCAAACTGGTAGTAAAGCTCCGTCGGCCGGTCCGCCTGGCCCGAAATGATCAGGGGCGTTCGCGCCTCGTCAATCAGGATGGAGTCGCACTCGTCGACAATCGCGAAGTGCAGCGCGCGCTGCACCCGCTCGCTGGCATCCACCACCATGTTGTCCCGGAGATAGTCAAAGCCAAATTCGTTGTTGGTCCCGTACGTCACGTCGGCCGCGTAGGCCGCCCTCCGCTGATCCGAGTCCATGTCGTGCTGAATCACGCCCACGGACAGGCCGAGCCGTGCGTAAATGGCCGACATCCAGTCGGCGTCGCGGCGCGCGAGGTAGTCGTTCACGGTCACCACGTGCACCCCTTGGCCGGTCAGCGAATTGAGGTACGCCGGCAGCGTGGCCACCAGCGTCTTGCCCTCGCCGGTCTTCATCTCGGCTACGCGCCCGTCATGAAGCGCCATCCCGCCCACTAGCTGCACATCAAAGTGCCGCTGGCCGATGGCTCGGACGGCCGCTTCCCGCACGGCCGCAAACGCCTCCGGCAAAAGCTGGTCCAGGGTCTCCCCGTCCTCATGCCGCTGGCGAAACTCAGCGGTCTTGGCCGCCAGCTCCTGATCCGACAGCGCTTGAAACTCCGGCTCTCTGGCGTTCACCTGCCGCGCCCACACCTGGTAGCGCCGCACTTCCCGCTCAGAAAACCGGTTCAGCCAATTGGTGAGAAAGTTTGCCATCTCGTTAGGTCCTCCCATAACAAAGGGACCGCCCTCGGTCCCCACCTCACGCGCTTGGTGATTTATCGTACCATTCCGGACCCCGAGGCCGCAACGCCGACAAGGACGCTTGCCGGCGGCAGCGTCCCGCGCTCCAAGCTCCTAACGCGGCCCGTCGTAGTGCCGCCGACTCGGATCCCGGCCGAGGGCCTCCTCGAAGTCCTCGCCAATGCTCACCTCGTCGGCAAAGTCGCCCATGATGCGCAGCATGTCCATGAACGCCCGCACCACCCGCGGGTCAAACTGCCCGCCCGCGTTTTTCACAATCTCATCCACGGCTTTTTCGTGCGGCATGGCCTTGCGGTACGGGCGGTCACTGGTCATCGCGTCATAGGAATCCACCACTGAGATGATCCGCGCCGCCAGCGGAATCTCCTCACCGCTGATGCCGTGAGGATAGCCCTGGCCGTCAAACCGCTCGTGGTGGTGCAGGACCCAATCTCGGGCCGGACCCACCCCACCGATGTTGCCCAGCATGGTGCTTCCCATCACGGTATGGCGCTGCATCGCCAGCATTTCCTCGTAGTCCAGCTCACCCGGCTTGTTCAACACCTCGTCCACCACGGCCAGCTTGCCGATGTCGTGCAGCGTCCCCGCCCGCTCAATTTCCTCCGCCTCATCTTCCGGCACCTTCATGAAGTGCGCCAGGGTCACCGCGTACCGGCCCACCCGAAACGAGTGGCCCTTGGTATAGGGATCCTTGGCGTCCATCGCCGTCAGCAGCGTCCGCACAGTGGACTGGTAGGCTGCGCGAATGCGGTGCGCCACCGCGAAGATCCAGCGGGTCATCGCCAGCGGCACCATGATGAAAATCTCCGGCAGCACGCCCGCCGAGTGGAAAATCACCGCCATGAGATACGCGATGGGAAACATCCCGAAGAAATTCAGTGCCGACCACTTGAAGTAAACCTTGTACACCTCGCGTATGGACCGGTCGATGCGGAACTTCACGGCAAACATGACGAAGAACATGTTGGAGAAGAACGCCACCAGTCCGCTAATGAACAGCGGAAGGCTGATGGTCCCAGGATTCAAGTGCGCCGCATCCCCGCCCAGCAACGTGAATACCCCTGCCGCAAAGAAAGCCATGAGGCCAATTTGAGCCCTGTTAAACCACATGGAGCGCCGCTTCACTTTGCCGCGGATCTCCGGGTAGGTGATGGTAAACACCGCCCCAAGCCACACAGCCAGCCAGGGCCCCAGGATGATAGACGCCGCAAAGATGATAGGCAGTTGAACGGAAACGTATCCGTGCTTGCGAATCATGGGCACCGGGAATAGGGAAGCCAATAGGCATACGATGGCGAAGCCTAAGAAAATGAGGATGTTGGCCAAGGTGAGGCTCGGCCCAATGCGAAACACGGACAGTGCGAGAGCCAGTCCAAGTGCTACCTCGACCGCTGTCATGTAGCGCGCCAACGGCTTTGGATACATGGTCATCCCCCTGTCCTCTCTGGCCACCGTCGCATCCCCGAGGGGCCCTTGCGTGGGTCAAAATGGCTGACCGACCTGCAGCTTAGTCGAAAATGTACACGGAACCACTGGTCAGCACGTCGACTACCGCCAACAACGCCTTGTAAACCCGCTGCATTTTTAAAATGTACCCCCGTAGTTATCGGTCAGGGTGCTCGCTCATGCACCACACCCGATCAATCCGCTTCTCTCAGGGGCATTTCGGTCGGTCAGACTTGTAAAAAGTTGGGTTTCCCTCCCATCGTTCGCATCGGGCCCGCTATTGGCCCCTAGGCGCTCTCTGCGTCTTGGCCGGCTGCCAGCGCCACCCACAGCAGGCGCCGGTTCACCGCGTCTAAAGCCGCCTTGGCCGCACACTCGACGAAGTCGCCTTCGACGATGGCCGAGCCTGTGATGACCAGCTCTCCGCCCAAGCGCGCCACGGCTAGGGCCACGGTGCCAATCGGCGTGTCCGTCTCCACAAGGTCCACCAGTTCGAGTCGCACGAGGCGGGCCACCAGTGACTCCGCTGCGGCCAGCGCCGCCTTGGCCCCCGCGCGACCCGCTGACGCGTCTCGCCCCCGCCCTTCCGTGGTGACCGCTCCGGCCCGGAGGCGGCACCGCACCTCTACAGCGCCGCGACTCCGAGTCCACGACACGGCGACGAGGCGCGGCCGGCTCGACGCATCGGCTCCCTCGCCGTACAGTGCCACCACGGACAGCGCGGCCGGCGCCAACTCCACCCCGAAGTGCTTTTCGAAGACGGTCGCGACGTCATGCTCAAGGCTCGCGGTATCCCGCAGGCCTCGAGACAAAACATGCACCCGCGCCACCGCGTCCCCCTGCCACTCGACGCGGACCGCTTCGACCCCCGCGAGGCGGCCGAGAATCTCTTCCGCCTCCGCGGCTTTGGTTGGCAGAGCCATCGCTCACCTCCGGGATGGCCACATTTCGCCATCACGGGCGCCACTTCCTGCTTTCGCCACGAAAATATTTGCCGCGCGGATCAATCGGGCTCTAGGAGCCCAAGGTTGCCGTCTCGGCGGCGGTACAGCACGTTGATGCGCTCGCTCTCGGCATTGGTGAAGGCGAAGAAGTCGTGGCCAACCAAGTCCATCTGCAAGATGGCTTCCTCCAGGGTCATGGGCTTGTCGGGAAAAGTCTTGCGCCGCACGACGGCGCCGTCTGTGGGATCGCCGGCTTCCGACTGGGCCGCCGGCCGCTCGGCGGCGCTGTGCGCCGGCCGCGTCTTGGCATGCGTCTTGAGCTTGTCCAACTGCCGCTCCAACTTCTGCACCACGATCTCAACCGACGCATACATATCCTCTGTGGACTCCTGGCCGCGCAGGACGCGCCCGTGGGGCAGCGGCAAGGTCACCTCAATCATCTGGCGGTCTTTCTCGACGGACAGGACCGCGTCGGCGACGACGGGATCATGTCCAAAGTGCCGCGACAACTTCCCGAGCTTCTTTTCCACATGGTCTCGCAATGCATCGGTTAGGGCCACGTTCTTCCCCCGAACGCGAATGTCCATCCTGCACCGCCTCCCTCGCTCGTCCCACCGGCAACTTGCGGGCCTCTGCCAGCGAGTGGCAGCATTATAGCATGAGGCCCGCCTCACTCTCCCGGGTACACCCCTTGAGCGACACCGCCCCCGTTCGACAGCGATCTCCATTCTCAGTTGGGGATACTGGGGATAACTCTGTTGATAAGGCTTGGTTCTGCGGGTTTGGGGTGGGGATAGCCGAGTTGTCGGCGAGAACGGGATGCATTTCGTCAACCAGGCTTCACGATAGCGAGCGACCGGGCGGAATGTGTCACAACGTGTCACGCGGAGGGCTGACCCACCCGGGGCGCAGAATGACAAGGTCGCGCCGGGCGGCGTCGGGCACACGGGTGGCGAGGTCAAACGGGAAGCGGCGCCGCAGCAGGGCCACGCCTCGCTTCACGGCATCGGGCCAAGACTCCGACACCACCATGACGACTTCATCGTGCGGCGACAGCTCACGCCACACGCGCCGCACCACGAGCTCCAAGGGCTCCATGCCCGCTGACCCTTCATCGACCTGGGGGCAGATCACCCACAGCCGGGGGGGCCGGCGAGCCAGCCAGCCTTGAATCAGCGCCACGGCGCCTACGAGCGCCAGCACCCACACCCACACCGGCGCACTCCGCACAGGCACCCTCCTCGGGCCAGCCTATGCGGCGCGCCCAGCGCCGCCCCCTGGGCGTTAGGCGCGCGACCGCGTCGCGGCCATCAGCTCATCCAGGCGGTCCAGCCGCTCCCACGGCAGGTTCAGGTCCGGGCGCCCAAAGTGCCCGTAGGCGGCCGTCTGCCGATACAGCGGGCGCCGCAGGTCAAGGGCGCGAATAATGGCCAGCGGTCGAAGGTCAAACACGTCCTGGACGGAAGCCGCCAGGCGATCGTCCGGCAGCACCCCCGTGCCAAACGTATCGACCGAAACGGACAGCGGGCGTGCCACCCCGATGGCGTAGGACACCTGCACCTCCGCCCGCTCTGCCAGGCGGGCGGCCACGATGTGCTTGGCCACCCAGCGGGCCGCATACGACGCGGAGCGGTCCACCTTCGTCGGGTCCTTGCCAGAAAATGCGCCGCCCCCGTGCCGGGCCATGCCGCCATAGGTGTCGACGATAAGCTTGCGCCCTGTGAGCCCTGTGTCTCCCCGAGGGCCGCCCACCACAAATCGACCCGTCGGGTTAATCAGCACCTTGAGGTCGCGGGTGGCCAAGTCACCCAGCACCGCCCGCACGACGACTGCCATGATGGCGTCGGCCAGATCGTCGTGGGCCGTCTCCGGCTGGTGTTGCGCCGAGACCACGACGGTCTCGACCGCTACCGGGCGGTGGTTCTCATACGCCACGGTCACCTGAGTCTTTCCATCCGGCCATAAAAATGGCAGCGTCCCATCCTTGCGCACGTCCGCCAGCCGACGCGCCAGCCGGTGGGCCAAGGCAATCGGCAGAGGCATCAGCTCAGGCGTTTCCCGGCAGGCGTAGCCAAACACCAAGCCCTGGTCCCCCGCGCCCTGGAGCGATAGCTCGTCCCCGTCCGCGCCTTGGCGGCCCTCCCACGACCGATCGACGCCCTGGGCAATGTCGCCGGACTGTTCGTCAATGCTGGTCAGCACCGCCACCGTATCACTGTCAAACCCCATCTTGGCGCGGGTGTACCCAATCTCGCGAATGGTGTCTCGCACCACGCGCGGAATGTCCACGTACGCTGTCGTCGAGATTTCGCCGGCCACCAGCGCCAGGCCCGTAGCCACCACCGTCTCGGCCGCCACCCTCGCCATCGGGTCGCTTGCCAGGAGATCATCCAAAATGGCGTCGGAAATCTGGTCGGCCACCTTGTCCGGATGCCCCTCCGTCACCGACTCCGACGTAAACAGATACCGACCCACGGCATTGCCTCCTTCAAGCAACCAAGCAACTGCTCCTGCATCTTCCGACACTTCATGATGCCCAACAAAAAACGCCACGCCGTCCCGAATGGGAGAGTGGCGGGCGCACAGGCGATCCCACTATCCTCTCATCCCTCACGGACACCCGTGCGGGGATTGGCACCGTGGGTTGCCCCCGGTTGCCGGGCTTCATCGGGCCCGAACCCTCCGCCGCTCTCGATAAGAGGCGCCGACCCCGGGTGGCTTGCGGCCACCGCGCAGCCGACGTCGAACGCCATGAAACTATCACGACGGCCACGACTCGTCAACGGCATACAAGCACACCGCCTGGCAGCCACTTGCCTTAACCGTGCGCACCACCCCGGCAAGCCGCCGTGCACCCGGAGTGGGGGGTGGCCGTGGTCAGGACACCTTTCGTCCCCAGCCTCGCGGGCCATCCCGGCGGGGTCGCGGCCACCCGCGGCCGGCATGGATAGCCCGGTGATCCCGCCGAGGGCGACCTCCCGTACGGATCTCTTCCTAAAATTGGGCTCCCGTGTTACGGTGGCGGCAGCAGACGGGAGCCGCCGCGTCCCGTCGCTCATCCGGTGGTTCAGCGAAAGCCGACGTTGGGTTGGCGCGGGAAAGGAGCTGCCATGCCGTCCATTGCCACACTGGTCGCGCACTATCTCCAAAGGCGCTTGGAGGGGCTGGACTCCGACGGCCTTCGGCCCCTCGCGGATGAGTTGGAGGCTATTGCCGCCTGGATGCGGCTCACCGACGCGCTGCCGCCGGAGCTCCGCGCAGCGGTGCTGGATCCCGAGCCGACCCTCACGGAGCCGCCGCCCCCGCCCGCGGCGGCACCCGTGGAGCGAGATCTGGGCCAAGCGTTTCACCGCGGCCTGCGGGGCGGACTGCTGTTGCCGGCCCACATTCGCGTGCCAGAAACCGTCGTGCGGGACCTCCGCCTCGCCACCGGCGACCGCCTGGAGTATCGTGCCCGGCCGAGCGATGGCGAGGGGCCGCCGCACTATGACTTTACGCTTCTGGCGCGAGGGCCCGGCATCGAGCCGCGGGAGCGCTGCGAAGCACCCCTGGCCGTCGTGGAGATGGAGGGCGGCGCCTTGGTGGTCCGGCGCTTCGCCGATGGGCGGCCGTCAGAGCCTCCGGTGGTGCTGTGGCCGGAAGACGTGGCCGCGCTGCACTTTCACGAAGGCAGCGTAGTGGACTTGGCCTACTGGGCCGACGATCCCCAGTCGGTTCGGGTCGCGTGGGTCCATCGCGTGGGCATGCTCGGGGCGCCCGAGGACACGGAGGAGGCGTGGGCCGCCCCGCGCGTCGCCAAGGGCCCTGCCAAGGCGCGGCCCGCGAAGCGTGAGCCGCCGGATCCGGTGCTGGAGGGGAAGCGCGTGCTGGTGGTGGGCAACGAGCCCCGCCAAAGCCAATACGCCAAAGCCATCGCACTGCGGGGCGGCGTCATGGAGTGGAGCTCGGGCGACGATGGAGACGACCGCCTAGCCGCGGCGCTGGGTCGGGTGGATGCCGCCCTCGTCCTGAAAAACCACTGTTCCCACCATGCCAGCGAAGCGGCCACGCAGCTGGGCAAGCAACTGGGGGTCCCGGTGCGGCGGATTGGGACCGATGGCATCAAAAGTGTGGCCGACTGGGCGGTGGCCCTCGTCACCACCACGCTGGACGACGTCGACGCGGGGTAGCGGCTCCACGTGTGCGGCATGGCACGGCGGCTCAGCTACAGTCGGCCCTCCCACGGCAGGCCGGCGCGCGCCCACGCCAGGAGGCCCCCCGCGAGACTCACCGCAGAGCGGCCTTCGGACTCCAAGCGCGCGGCCACGCCCGCACTGCGGATGCCCTGCAGGCAGACGCACACCACGGCCGCGTCCCCCGTGGCGGGCGCGGCGTCTGGTCCCACGCACACGGCCCCCGGGATGTGGCCCCGAACGTACTCCGCCTCGGGACGCACGTCCAGAAACCGCACCCCCTCGTCCAGCAGGCGCTGCGCCTCGGCGACGGACACCTCTCGCGCTCGGCTGGCAGCCTGCGGCGCGGGCACGCCACACCAGCTGTCGTAGTCGATGGGCGCGGTGATCGTCGGGTGATCCCCGCACACCGCGCACGCGGGATCTCGGGCTACCTGCACCTGCTGCCATCGGCCCGTCCACGCGTCGTATAGGCCCAACCGCCCTACCATGGGTTCCCCCATGCGCCCCAGAAGCTTCAGCGCCTCCACCGCCTGGGCGGATCCCAATACTCCAGCCACGGCCCCCAGCACGCCCGCTTCCGCGCAGCTGGGCACCGTGCCAGCGGGAGGCGGCTCGGGAAACACGCAGCGATAGCAGCCGGCGCCCGGGCGAAACACCATCAGCTGCCCCTCAAAGCGCAGGATGGCGGCGCTGACCAGCGGCTTGCCCAGCATCACCGCGGCATCGTTCACCAGATAGCGAGCGGCAAAGGAGTCGCTGCCGTCCACCACCACGTCGTATGCCGCCATAACATCCATCACGCTGGCGCTGTCCAGGTAGGCAGGGTGCTCCACCACGTCAACCTCCGGGTTGAGGGCGGCCAGGCGATCCTTGGCGGACGCGGTTTTGAGCCGTCCGATGTCGCCGGTCCCATGAAGAACCTGCCGATGCAGGTTGGAGAGATCCACCCGGTCGCCGTCCGCGATCCCGATGGTGCCGACGCCCGCAGCTGCCAGGTAGAGGGCGGCGGCCGACCCGAGGGCTCCGGCCCCCACCACGAGCACCCGGCTGGCGGACAGCGCACGCTGGCCCGCCAGGCCCAGCTCGGGCAGGATAATCTGGCGGTGGTAGCGGCTCACGCGGCGCGCCGCCTCCGCTCGGTCCGCTTCGACGTTCTGTCGGCTCACGGTGCCCTCCTCATTCATCCCGCCTTCATCCCGCCTCCGCCGCGTCCTGGCGGGGGTCGCTATCCCCCCGACACCGCTCGCAGGATCCACACCTCTTGGCCGTCCTCCAGCACGGTGCCCCGGTCGGCCCACCGAACCCGCTGCGCATTCACAAACAGCGACAAGTGGCGGCGCATGGCCCCGTCTGGCTCACGGAGCCACCGGCCCAAGCCGGGATGGCGGTGGTCCAAAGCCGCCCACAGCTCGTTCAGGCTGCGCACGCCGTCGACGGCCAATGTGTCCCGGCAGGAAAATTCCGCTGCCAAGTCGCGCGGCAGGTGCACGGTAATCATGCGAACGGGTCTCCCTCCACCACCTGGACCGACAAAATGCGTGGCAGCCGCTCGGCAATACGCGCCCACGATGCCCCTTCATCCGCCGACGCAAACAGCTCCCCGTTCGTGGTGCCGACGTACAAGCCCAGCGGGTCTTGAGTGTCTGAGCGGAACGCGTCCCGCAGCACACCGCTGTACGCATGCTCGGGCAGCCCCGCGTCCAGCCGCGTCCACGTCTGCCCGCCGTCGTCGGTGCGGTGGACCGCGAGGCGCTCCTCGGGGTACCACCGCTCCAGCGTGGAAGTGAGCGGCACCACGAACGCCGCATCGGCCCGGCGGGGATGCGGCACCACCGGAAACCCAAAGTCGTCCGGCAGGGGCTCCGAGATGCGGGCCCAGTGCCGGCCCGCGTCATCGGACCGGTACACTCCGCCATGGTTCTGCAGCCAGATGCGCCCGGCCTGCACCGCCGACAGGCCAAACTTGTGGACGCACTGGCCCGCGTCGGGGTACTGCTGTCCTTCCGGCATGAACTCCGCCCGGATGCCCTGGTTGACTGGGGTCCAGGTGTCGCCGCGATCCCCTGACCGATAGATGCCCCCGGTCGAGGCTGCGACGTACAGGACCTCGGGATCGTGGGGGTCCACCGCAATGGTGTGGAGGCACTTGCCGCCAAAGCCGGCATCCCACACCTCGTGCGTCGGGTGCCGGCGCAGCGCGGCCACTTCGGCCCAGGAGTCGCCCCCGTCCGCCGACCGAAACAGCCCGCTGGCCTCCACCCCAGCGTAAAGCGTCCCCGGCCCGTGCTCGTCCGCCACCGCCAGCGACCACACCGCCGTGACGCGCTCAGGATCGTCGGCACCGTACGCCAGCCCCTCGCCGCCTCGGTCCCAGGTTTCCCCGCCATCGCGCGAGCGGCGCACCGACGCGCCGTAGAACACGGAATTCGCGGCCGCAAACAGGGTCCCGGTCGGCGCGTGGTAGGCCGTGGTGTGGACACTGGTGCCGCGCAGGACGGGCCCCAGCGCCTCCCAGTGCACCCGGTCGGGGGACGCAAAGCGAAAGAGGCCTTTATAAGTGCCCACCATCACGACCGTCAAGCCAGAACTCCCCGTCCCATCCCGAGCCCCATGCCGATTCCCCGAGCTCTCCAACGCTGGCCACCCCTCTCATGGGCCATGTGCTGCCCTCCACGCCCATCATAACCCGCCCCGCCTCCAGATCCGCTGTACACGCGGCCTAGGCGTGGCTCGGGTCCGCCGGCGGTGCGAGCGGCAGCCGCACCGAAAACTCCAGTCCCCCCTCGGCCGACGGACCCACGGTGACCTGTCCCCCCAGCGCCGCCACAATCGCGTCCACAATGGCCAAGCCCAAGCCGGCGCCTCCCGTGTGCCGCGAGCGCGACGGGTCCGCGCGGTAGAAGCGCTCGAACACCCGGGCCCTCTGCTCGGGCGGCATGCCCGGCCCGTTGTCTGACACGTGGACCCACGCCCATCGGCCGTCCGCACGCACGGTGATGCGGGCGCGCGTGCCGGCCGGCGTATGGGCGCGCACATTGCCCAACAGGTTGTCCAGCACCTGCCGCAGGCGCAGCGGATCGCCCCAGGCCTCCACGGGCTCCGACGCCGCCACCTCCACCGGCCAGTCGGGCCCCACCGCGCGGGACGTGTCGGCCGCCTCCAGCGCCAGCGACAGCAGGTCCACCGGCCGCGACTCCAGGGCCCGCCCCTCGTCCAGCCGCGCCAACAGCATCAGGTCCTCCACGAGTCGGGTCATCCGCGCTGTCTCCCCTTGGATGCCGTGCATCACGCGGGCCAAATCCTCAGGCCGCCTCTCCGCTCCCCGGTGAAACAGCTCGGCGTACGCCGAGACGGCCGCCACCGGGGTTCTCAGCTCGTGCGAGGCATCGGCGACAAACCGCCTGAGCCGCTCCTCGACAGCGTCGCGATGGCGAAACGCCTCCTGAATCCGGTCCAGCATGACGTTGAAGGACCGCG
>JAKADP010000071.1 GCA_021820465.1 Bacillota bacterium | reverse complement strand
TTGGCCCGGGGGGACCGGCGCGCGGGCGCTTTGGCCTTCGGGGCCACGGTGTCGGTCGGCGGCTCGGCGTCAGCCTTCTTGGCACGAGGCCGGCGCTTCTTCGGCGCCTCTTCCAAAGCCGGGGTGGAGCCCGATGTGCCCTCCGGGCTTGCTAGGTTGGTCAGCGGCTCTTGGTCATTGGTCATGATGCGTCATGGGGCCTCCTCGATGATTGTGATGGCGCGGCTGGATCCCAGCTTCGCCGGATGCCTTTGGTCAAGTGCGAAAACTTTGCCGCCCCCGGGCCCTTGGGCGGGGTGGCCGGCGTGCCTCGCCCCTAGGGCGAAGATCACTGGTCGGCAGGGGGGCGTTTGCCAAATTGCGCTTTGCGCTCCAGCCGGTGCTCGGCCTCCACAAATCGCACGGTGCCGGTGAGGGAGCGCATCACCACCGAATGCGTCGCGACCGCGTCGGCCCTGTAGCGCACGCCTTTCAAAAGTTCTCCGTCGGTAATGCCCGTGGCCACGAACAGCGCGTCATTGCCGCGCACCAAGTCGTCCAAGGTCAGCAGGCGATCCACCGGGTCGATGCCCATCGCACGCGCCCGCTCGGCTTCGGCGGCTTCTTCGGGGTACAGGCGCGCCACCATCGTGCCCCCCAGACACCGCACCGCAGCAGCGGCCAGCACACCTTCCGGCGCGCCGCCGATGCCCGCCAGCAGGTCCACCCCAGCACCGGGCAGGCACGCAGCGACCGCGGGGGACACGTCACCATCCGAAATGAGTTGAATCCGAGCCCCGACCTTGCGGA
Organism: Bacillota bacterium; assembly: GCA_021820465.1. Taxonomy (GTDB): domain Bacteria; phylum Bacillota; class Sulfobacillia; order Sulfobacillales; family JAIMBI01; genus JAJZWV01. The sequence goes on along the minus strand of JAKADP010000071.1, from coordinate 12,825 downwards.
CGCCGGCAATCAGGTCAGCGTGGCGCGGACGGTCCAGCACCACCACGGTGATGTCCTCCACGGGCCGGTCCTGCGCCCGCGCGAGGGCCAGCACATTCTCCCCGATCGGGGCGTCCAAGTCCAGCACGCCGCGGCCCGCCGGCCCCGCCACCAATTTATCCATGTACATGTCCGGCGCATGCAGCAGATGCCCTGACGGGGCCAGCGCCATGACCGCAATGGCCCCGGGGCGGCCTTGGGCCACAAGATTGGTTCCCTCCAGCGGGTCCACCGCCACGTCGACGGGGTCCCCCTCGCCACTGCCCACCCGCTCGCCAATGTACAGCATGGGCGCCTCGTCCATCTCGCCTTCGCCAATGACGACGGTGCCGGCGATGGCCACCGTGTCCAACATGCGCCGCATGGCATCGACGGCCGCCTGGTCGGCCGCGATTTTGTCGCCCCGGCCCATCCAGCGGCCCGCCAAAATGGCAGCCGCCTCTGTGACGCGCACCATTTCTAGGGCAAGTTCTCGATCCACATGTCACGCTCCCTCAGCGAGGCGAAGGTTGCTGGTCGTGGTGGGTGTTGGGCACGCTTGGCGCGGACAACCCTCTGCTCTGGGCTTGTGAGTCTGGGTGCTCCCGGGGCAGGTCCTCGGTCCTATTCTACACCTTTTTCCCAGCCGCGGCCGAATCATGCGGGCTGGGTCGTCCGGAGAACCCCCCGAAACCTTACCGCAGTATGCCACCCCAGAGGGCCCCCGTCTACTCCGCCCGCGCGCGGAGCCCGCTCGTCGCCCCGCGCCCGGGCGGGGCAGCACGCGGTGCCCGGCTGAGGCCGTGAGTCACTGGGGGGGCTCCGCAGGACGCCGGCCGCCACACCCGTGGGCTGCCGACCCGCCCCCGTCAGTCGATGATGCCCCGGGCGCGAGCGATGGCGATCGCCTCGACCCGACTCTGGGCGTTTAATTTATGCAAGCGGCTTGACCAGCAGTTTTTCACCGAGCCCTCCGCCAGAAACAGCCGGTCGGCCCCCTGGCGGTTGGTCAGGCCCGCGGCCGCCACGTGCAGGATCGTCCGCTCCCGGTCCGTGAGCAGGTCCCGAGTTTCTGCGACGGGCGCGGCGTGTCCTTCAGCACGCCGCCGCGGGCGCCGGCCCCCAAGCCACGGGTGTACACGTCCTAGGCAACTGTCGTCAGCAGGAGGCAGCGCGTCTCGGGATAGCATAGGCGGATCGCGCCGCCCGGCCTCTGAGCGTCCAACAGGGCCACATCGGCCCGGGTTCGGGCCGCCAGCGCCTCGCGGACCAGCGCCTGGTCCTCCATCACCTCGACGCGCACGGGGCTGCCCATGCGGACTGCCCCCAGCCACGGTGACCCAGGTCCCGCCGTCCGGTGTGAGAGGCACAACGGTCACCACCCCACCACGCCCTTGGACCGGATGGCACAGGCGAGTCACTCGAGCCGGTCCCCGCCTGCATCACACAGGCCTCCGCGAGCTGACCCGCGGGCCACCCTGGCTGTGACACGCCTGTCCTCAGTATGGCGTCGCCGGCCCAGTCACTGAGGCCACCATTGTCGCGCGTGTCGCGTGTGTCGCGTGAGGAACGGCACACGCTGCCGCGGGACGCCGGACGCCCGTGGCCCGGCTCGGCTTGGTGGGGGGCTAGGGGCTAGCGGCCCAGGGCGTCCCCCCAGATCGGCGCGGGCTGCGGGGAGCAAGTGTGGAATAATGGGGCGGATTCAGCGGGGGGTGGCGGGATGGCGGCGGAGTCGGGCGACTGGCGTGCCCGCGACCTGATGTGGGCTGCCACCCTGATCAGCACCGCCACCATCGTGTCGCGGCTCCTGGGATTTTTTCGAAACTCTCTCATCGCGGCATTCTATGGTCAGACGGCCATCGTCGACCAGTACAATGCCGCCTACGTGGTGCCCGACACGATTTACCTGCTCCTCATCGGCGGCGCCATCAGCTCGGCCTTCGTCCCTGTGTTGTCGGCGTATCTGACGCGCCGACAGCACGATGAGGCGGCGCGCATTGTCAACAGTGCCCTGTCGCTCGTGCTGGTGGTTTTTGTGCCCCTGCTGCTGGTGGGGGAGTTGCTGGCGCCCGAGCTGGTGCGCGTGGTGGCGGTCGGCTTTGCCGGTCACCCCGCCGCCATCGCCGCCACCGCATCCCTCACCCGCATTATGCTGGCGGCCGTGCTGTTCCATGCCTTAAACGGGGTGCTGGTGGGCCAGCAGTATGCCAAGAAAACGTTTTGGGCCACCGCCATCGGCCCGCTGGGCTACAACGTGGCCATCATTGCCTGCGGCTGGCTGTGGGGACGCGAGATTGGGATTGCGGCCTTCGCCTGGGGGGTGCTGGCCGGGGCGTTTGTGAACTTCGTCATCCAAGTGGTGGGCGTCGCGGCCTACGGCCACCCGTTTGCGTGGGTCCGCGACTGGGCCCACCCGGGCTTAAAGCGCGTGGGCAAGCTCATGATCCCGGTCGCCGTGGGGGTGGGCCTGGGGCAGATCAACCTTGTGCTGAACCAGACCGCCCTCGCCTCGCTGCTGCCCGTGGGCAGCATCAACGCCCTGCAGCTGGCCAGCCGCATCATGATGACGCCGGAGAGCCTGGCTGCGTCGCTTGCCATCGCGCTCTTGCCCAGCTTGTCCGAGGTGGTGCAGCAGCGCGACTTTCAGAGCTTTCGGCGGTATCTGTCGCGGGGCTTTCGCGTGGTCATGGCGCTGACGGTGCCGGCCTCGGTGCTCCTCATGCTGCTGGCATATCCGCTGGTAGCGCTCTTGTTTCTCCACGGTCGGTTCGACTTGCACAACGCAGCCGTCACCGCCGGCGCGCTGGTGTTTTACGCGATTGGGATCGTCGCGTGGGGCGGCATCGAGGTGGTGTCCCGTGGCTTCTATGCGCTGCATGACACGAAAAGTCCGGTCCTGGTGTCGGCCGTCACGATTGTGGTGGGCTTCGTGCTGGATCTGTGGCTGCTGCATGCCATGAAGCAGGATGGCTTGGCGCTGGCGTATTCGCTGACCGGCTTCATCAACCTCGGGCTCCTATTCGGGGTGCTGCGCTTCAAAGTGCACTATCTTGACGGGCGGCAGATGGCTCGGACCGCCGTGCGCACCAGCATCATCACCGTGCTCATGGCCGCCGGGGTGCTGCTGGCCCGCGCGCCCCTCGGCGCATGGCTCGAGGCGCCGCGCGTTCCGTTCGCCGAGCGGGCCGCGGCGCTCATCGTGGTCACCGCCGTCGCCGCCGCCGTCTACCTGTGGGCGGCGGACCGCTTTCACCTCGAAGAATGGCGCTGGATCGCCAACCACCTGCGGCGGCGGCGGGCCGCCTCTTCCTCCGGCTAAACTCGAGCTGCACTCCGGCTACACTCCGGCTACACTCCGGCTACATAGATCGCTCCATCTCGTACCGCACGGTGTGGTAGCCCAGCCTCTCATACAGCGCCACCGCCTGCCGGTTGGCGGCCGTCACATACAGGCGCGCGTAGGGCACAGACGCTTCCTCGAGATAGTCGTGCGCGGCGCGCATCAGGAGGGCGCCCACACCTTGGCCCCGATACGGGGCCGCCACATACACCTGGTCCACTGAGCCAAACAATCCCTGCAAGTCCATCCGCAGTGCCACCCAGATGAACCCCACCGCCCCCTGGCCGTTGTCGGCCACCAGCAGGTGGTGCTCGTACGGCCGCCGAGCGGCCTGCCGAATGCGCACCGCCTGCTCCGCCCGGAACTCCGCCGTGGCTTTAAACCGCGGAAAATTCAGCTCGTACAGGTCCCCCTGGCTGTCCAGCACCATGCGAAAATCGGTGCTGGCGCGATACGGGCGCACCACCACGCCCGGCTCTACCGCCTCCGCCACATCCCCACCTCCACGCTGCGAAGAGCCGAGACCGCTCTCGGCTCTTCCATTCTGCTACAGCCAGCGCGGCCGCTCCAGTCCTCGGCAGATTATCCCACGGCCGGAGCATCGGCGGACCGAGTTCGCCGCCCCAAAATCCAGTACAGCCCTCCGGCCACCACGAAGCTCACGTAATAGGACAGGTCCCCCAGCTGCGGGTTGTGCAGCGCAAACGCACCCGTATAAAGCGTCTGATTGAAGAACGGCACCGATGCCGCCACCCCCACCAGCCACGCCCACAAGCCCGACCCCAGCATCCGCCGGGGATCGTACAGCCTATCGATGTCATACCGGCCCCGATGAAGCGCGAAGTAGTCCACCAGCACAATGGCCACCCACGGGGCGATCCAATAGGCCAAGAGAAACAGGAAGTTTTCGTAGTTGAGATAATACGCGGTGTGTCCGAGCCATGCGACGACCGCGCCCAGCAGGCCCACCAGCACCGCCGCCATCCAGCGCTTGAGCGGCACCTTCACGACCAGCGCCGACAGGGAGCTGGAGTAGATGTTCAAGACGTTCGCGGTGATGGTGCCGAGCGCCACCGCCACCAGCGCCACGATCACCAGCCAGTGCGGCGACATGCCATTTAAGACGCCCACCGGATTGGCGCCGGCGGCGGCTTTCGGAAATTCGGAGGCCAGGGCCACCCCCACCAGCTCCAGCCACAGCGAGGCGACGAAGTTGGCTCCGCCCGCCAAGCCCGCGACGCGGCGCGCCGACGTCGCCTTGGGCAGGTAGCGCGTGTAGTCGGAGGCAAAGGCCGTCCAGCCCAAGATGTAGGAAAAGGCCAGCCCCACCGCCTCAATCATGCCGCCACTCACGCCCTCGAAGCCCAAGAACGCCTTGGGGTTGAACGCCGCCGCGTACGGCGCGTGCGCGAAGGCGTACAGCGACACCCCCAGAAACACCACCGTCAGCACGCCCACGAGCCACCGCTCCAGCGCATGAATCATATTGTGGCCGTAAACCGCCACCGCCACCTGAATGGCGGCCATGATCACCAGCCCCACGATGAACGGCATGCCCGTCAGCTCCACCAGCGCAAAGACGCCCAAGACCGTGTTGACCGCGAACCACATGACGCCCGCGATGGTATTGAGCCCCCCCGGCACAAAGTTGCCGAAAAAGCCAAACGCGGACCGCGACTGCACCATCTGCGGCACGCCGAGGCGGGGCCCATACGTGGAGAGCGCCCCAATCACCACCGCGCCCAGCAGGTTGCCGATGACCAGGGCAATGGCCGCTTCGGTGAAGTTCAGGCCAAACAAGACGACCGCCGCCACACCGGTGGACAGCGTGGCCAACTCGACGTTGGCGCCAAACCACAAGCTAAACACCGACCCGGGGCGGCCATGCCGCTCCGCATCCTGTATCCGCTCAATCCCCTTGGGCTCAATTTTGACCACTTCGTCGCGGTACTCCAGCCGCTCCGTTGCCACGGCACGCCTCCTTGCGAAAGTTGCTGCGCAGCCTGCCCATTGGACTCTCATGGCTTATCACGGTCGGCCGCGCTTGCGCCCCGCGGCCACAATATACGAACAATCCACCAGAATGATGGCCTGCTTGTTCGGGGACTGTCAACCTTGTGCGGCGATCTGGGCGCGAAGCTTTGCAAAAATCTAGTACACTGACTCCCATCATGACCGAGAGGGTGGCCGGCGATGAATCCCAGCGTGTTTCGCGAGTATGATATCCGCGGGGTGGCAGGCACCGACATCAGCGCAGCTGACGCGCGGCGCTTGGCGCAGGCGTTCGCGACCTATGTCCGCCAAGGACACCCCGAGCTGAAGGAGTGCGTGCTGGGATACGATACCCGGGCGTCGTCCCCCCAATTCCGCGATGCGGTGGCCGAGGGCCTCATGGCCACCGGGTTCAATGTGATTGACATTGGCCAAGTGGTGACGCCCATCTTCTATTGGGCCCGGCTGCACTATTCCTGCGACGCCGGCATCATGATCACGGCCAGCCACAATCCCGCGGAGTACAACGGATTCAAGCTGGCCTTGGGCCCTGCGACGCTGTACGGTGAGGACATTCAGCGCGTGCGCCGCGTGATGGATCAGGGCCAATTCCCCGCGGGGTCGGGCCGTCTGGTGAAGCAGGACCCGGTGCCGGCCTACCTGGCCATGCTGCGCGAAAAGATTAAGCTGGGGCCCCGGCCCTTAAAAGTCGTCGTGGACGCCGGGAACGGGACGGCGGCCCTGTTTGCCGAAGACGTGATGCGCGGGCTCGGAGTCGAGGCGGTGCCGCTGTTTTGCACCCCCGACCCCACGTTTCCCAACCACCACCCCGATCCCGTGGTCGCCAAGAATCTGCAGGACCTCATCCGGACGGTAAAGGCGGAGCACGCGGACATTGGCATTGCCTTCGACGGCGACGGCGACCGCATTGGGGTCGTGGACGAGTCGGGCGGCATCGTGTGGGGTGACCGCCTCATGATTCTGTACTGGCGCGAGATTTTAAAGCGCCATCCGGGCGCGCGGGCCATCGTCGAAGTGAAGTGCTCCGAAAGCCTCGTGGACGAGCTGAAGCGGCTGGGTGCCCGGCCCGAGTTTTACAAAACCGGACACTCTTTGATCAAGGCGCGCATGCGCGAGGTGGGGGCCGTGTTCACGGGGGAAATGTCGGGCCACATGTTTTTTGCCGACGAGTACTACGGCTTTGACGATGCGTTTTACGCGGCTGGCCGCATTCTGCGCATCCTGTCCCACACCGAGGGACCGCTGTCCAGCCTGTGGGATGGCATCCCCGAGCGGCCCAGCACTCCCGAGGTGCGCATCGACTGCCCCGATGACAAGAAATTTCAGGTGGTTCAGGACCTCACCGCGTACTTCCGCCAGCGATACGACGTCATCGACGTGGACGGCGTGCGCATCCAGCATCCCCATGGCTGGGGACTGGTTCGGGCGTCAAACACCCAGCCGGCCCTGGTCCTGCGTGCCGAAGCCGACACCGCCCCCCACCTCACCGCGCTCACACAGGAGCTGGATGAGGCGCTGGCCCGATTCCCGTATCTGCCCCGTGCCGTGTGGAGCGGAGAGTAGCCGCCCGCTCCCAGCGGGCGGCCGGCCCAGTGGCGCCGGACGGCACATGGGGCGTTGTCTCTATGCCCGGGCTGGCTTCGGCTCCTTGGGGCTTGGCCGGATCCTAGCTATCGCAAAAAAGGAATAGGGGCCCGGTTCCGAGAATGGCATCGCATGAATAGCGCACAACGCAACCCGCGGCAGCCACGGCCCGCCGAGCGCCCCCCTCTCGGGCGCTGGTGGTGGCTCCTGCACCCGGGCTGGCGCCCGGTTGGGGTGGGCTTGGGCGTGTTTGCTGCCCTGGTGTCCCTGGCGGCCGGCGCGTGGCAGGGACTTCACCCGCTGGCGCCGGCACCCTGGCACTGGGGCGCGGCCCTGGCCGTCACCCTCGTCGTGGCCATCCTCGCCCGGGGCTCGCCGTATGCCCTGCCCGTGCTGCTGGTGTGGTGGCCCGTGTGGTGGCCTACCCGCGCTCTTTTGGCGCTGGGCGCGGCGCTGGCGCTTGGCCGGGCGCTCTGGCCGCGCCGCCGGGGGCGGCAGGTGCTGCTGGGGCGCACCGCCTGGGGCCGCCCGCTGGCCGTCCCGGAGGCGGACCGCCTGATGCACCTGCATATCCTGGGGCCCACCGGCAGCGGCAAGTCCACCACGGTGCTGGCCCCCCTCATGCGCCAAGATATTGCGGCCGGAGTGCCCTTCACGCTGATCGAGCCAAAGGGCGACTTAGCCGAGGCCGTGCGGCGCGACCTGCTGTGCGCCCGCCGCCCCGTGGTCCCGTTCAATCCCACGGACCCTGCGGTGCCCCATCTGAATCCGCTGGCCGGCCCGCCAGCCGCGGCAGCCGAGGGCCTGGCCCTCGCGCTGGACCAACTGGAGCCCGGAACGCCTTCTTTCTATCGCACGGTGTCGCGGGTGCTCTTGGTACAGGCCGTTCAGGCCGTCACCACGGCACTGGGGGCCGAGGCCGACCTGCCCGCCGTCCTGCGCTTCCTGCGCAGTGACGGCTTTCGGGCCGAGGTGCTGGCACAGCACCAGGATCCGGAGGTGGCGGCCTACTTTCGCCAGGAGTGGGGCAGCGTCGGCCGCGGGCGCCAGCAGGAGTGGCAAATGGGCTTGGTCAACCGACTGCGGAGCTTCCTGCTGCACCCCGGGTTGGCTCGGGCGCTCACCCCCCCTTATGACTTCACCATGGATGACGTCTGGGACGGCCCGTCGCTGGTGGCCACGCTGCCCGCCGGCGAGCTGGGGCTTGGCGCGCGCGCCACCGGGGCGCTGTTGTGGCACCTCCTGGTCCAGAGCGCCCTTCGGCATGGCCCCCAGGACCGGCTCTGCCACGCCCTGTACCTCGACGAGTTCCACCAGTACGTGGCACCGGACCTGTCGGACGTCCTGGCCATGGTGCGCGGCTTCGGCCTCAGCGTGGTGTTGGCGCATCAGGACATGAGCCAGCTGTCGCCCCCCCTGCAGCAGGCCGTCGAAGCCAATGCCCGCACGCACATCCTCTTAGCGGGGGCTGCTGCCGACGATGTGGCGCGGTTCAGCCGCTCGGCCGCCCCGCACCCCCTGGCCAATCCGCGCTATGCTGCGCGCGGCCGGGCCACCGTCCTGCTCACCCACCAGGGCCGCCTCCAGCCGCCCGCCGCGGCGAAGCTGCCGCGCCCTCGCCCCAGTCCGCCGCTCGCGCTGTGGGCGCCGTGATCCCGCGCCACCCTCCCCCGCGCCCTGACGGCCTCGGCGATCTGCTGGCGATCGTGGGTCGCCTCACCCCGGCGCAGGCGGCCCGATTCCAGTCCACCACCCCGGCAAGCGCCGCCCGCAAGTTGGAGGCCGCGGTCCAAGCGGGGTGGGCGGTCAAGTTTCAGGGCGCCTACTGGCATCCCGCGTGCCCACGGCGACAGGCCCGCCACCGAGAGCTGACGGCGGATGCCTATCTCAAAATCCTGGCGTGGCCGGACGGTGCGGTGGTGCTGCCCAACCCGCCCGGCCCGGCCACCCCGGACCTTACGCTCCGCATCGGCGGGGATGGTCCGGTGGCGGCCCTGGAAGCCGACACCGGCACGGAGTCGGGGCGGCAGTGGCGCGAGAAGGCGGCCCGCTACGCGGCGGGGGACCAGGGATTTGACGTGGTGGTGGCGGTCACCACCACCGCGGAGCGGGCGCGGCATATCCTTGAGTGGTGGCAGGCCGAGCCATGGGGTCCCCCCGCAGTGGCCTGGGCGCTGGCCGATCTGCCCAGCGAGCCCCCGCACTGGCCGCACGCCGCACCGGTCCCCGACAGCCGCCCGGAGCTCCCCCTGAGCCCGACCGCCGCCGACTGGGCACGCTGGGGGGACCGCCGGCCATGGTTTCACGCCGTAGACGGCACCCTATACCTTCCCTCGGCGGGCGACCCGCTGGTCCAGCAGCTGCACCTCGTCCCGCTGGGGCACGAGCGGCGGCAGGGCTTTGACATTCGGTATTGGGCGCGGCCGCGACCACGCCGGCGGCCCTGAGCGGCCACCACCCGTCCGGCGACGCCTGGCGGGCAGACACGGCCAGCCACGCCGGGCCCGCGCACCTCAGGAGGACACCCGGCCCGGGCCCAGGGGACTGGAGGAAGGGGCTGGGCGGCGCCCAGCGAAGCCTGGCCCCTCGGCCCATGCGACGGGAGCCCGTTTCCGCGGCCATCGCCCCGGTCCCGGCCTATCGGGACGCGCCCCCCGAGAGCCGGCTCCACCGATAGGGGGTGGTGGTCGACACCTTCAGCAGGCCCGATCGCTCCAAGATGGGACGCGAGTACTCTGTCGAATCGCTGTGGATGAGCGTCTTGCCCTGCGCCAGAGCGGCCCGAGCCCGCGCGGCAGTCAGGGCCCGGTAGATGCCTCGGCGGCGCCATGCCGGCAGCGTGGCCCCGCCCCAGAGCCCCGCAAAGTCCGTGCCCGCCACCGGTTCGATCCGCCCGGCGCTGACGATCTGCCCGTCCGCCTCGGCCACCCACAGCTGCATCCCATCCTGGCGCGTCTGCCTCTCGAGGATGAAGCGCACGAAGTGCTCTGCTTCCACCGCGGACCCAAAGACCTGGCTTTGCATCGCGACCATGGCACGCACGTCCGCTTCCCCACGGATGCAGCGCAGCTGGACCCCCGGGGGCAGGGGCAGATCCACCGCCAGCATGCGGGCCTCCCCCACCATGAGGGACTCCGGCGCCTCGCGCTCAAAGCCGTGGGCCACCAGTGCCTCATGAAGCCCAGGGACTTCGTCATGGCCGCGGGTCTTCCACTCCACCTGCGTGATGGCCGGATCCGGGCGAAAAAGATCGAGGACACGCGGAATCAGGGCGGGCAGCTGCTCCGCCGCCGTCCGATCGGGCGGGGCATAGGTTACGAACCCGCGCCCCCCGGGGAATGTTCCCACGCTGAGCGGCCCGAGGCGGACAACGGCCGCCGCGCCCACCATCTCGGCGTCGGTCCTGAGTTGCTGGTCGTAGGCCGCCAGCAATTCGCGCGCCCCCATCACCGGCGTCGGCCTCCCTGCCGCGGCATCGGAGCCACCCTCCATGAATCTCCGCGGCTCGGCACAGCCCCCCGCCGCGGCGGGGTCGCTTGAGCGTGAATCGCCACCCACATCATCTCCTCGGAGTCCGCCATGGCGGCAGAGGCTACTGTCCACACCCACCTTACCAGAGCGCAGCTCACGGGCATGGCATTGACTCACCTACCGCAGTCCGGGACACTCGGGAGAGTGTCCCGGACTGCTGGCCAGGCAGGCCATCGATAAACCCACGCCCTTGCGGCAGAGAGAAGGCGCCCGATGTCCGATCTCCAGTCCTGCACCGCGCCAGCCGCGCCATCGCCGGGCGGCGGCGCGCCCCCCGGTGCGCTCGCCGTGCTGGAAAATCCGTCGGTCACGGGACTGGGCCGGATGCCAGCCCGGGCCGACTTTGTGCCGTATCCCGATGGCGCGGCCGCCCTGGCGCAGACCCATGCCCGCCAGATTCTGCTGAACGGCCGCTGGGATTTCCTCTGGGCGCCCGCGCCGTCGGCCGAGCCGCCCGCAGCAGCCCTCCCGGGATGCGCACCGGACGGTCGCTGGACCACGGTGGCCGTGCCCGGCCACTGGCAGCTCGAAGGGCATGGCCGGCCGCAATACACCAACATCACGTATCCGTTCGCGGTGGATCCCCCCCACGTTCCCGCTGAGAACCCCACCGGGTGGTACCGCCGCTGGTTCGAACCGCCTGCCCGCCAGGCGCCCGACGATCGCATCGTCATGCGCTTCGAAGGGGTGGACAGCGCGTTTTGGCTCTATGTGAACGGCCACGCGGTGGGCTACAGCCAAGGGAGCCGGATGCCGGCGGAATTCGACATAACGTCCTGGCTCACGCCATCGGGACCTCAGCTGGTTGCCGTGCAGGTGTTCCAGTATTCGGTGGGCAGCTACCTGGAGGACCAGGACCAGTGGTGGCTGTCCGGAATTTTTCGGGACGTCTGGTGTCTCGTGCGGCCGGCCGTCCATCTGGCCGACGTCGACGCCCGCGCAGATTGGGACGCTAGCAGCGGCCAAGGCCGCCTGACGCTGGTGGCGTCGCTGACCCAGCCCCGAGCCGGCTGCCACGTGGTGGCCACACTTTGGGACCCCAGCGCCTCCGCCCCCCTGCACCGCTGGGAGGCAGCGGTGGACCTGGCGGCGGCTGCCGCCCAGGTCGAGAGCGGCCCCGTCCCCGCGCTCCAGCCGTGGACGGCGGAAACGCCAACGCTGTATCCCGTCGTGGTCGAGGTGTGGGCCGGTGGGCGCGTCCTCGAAGCCACCCGGCTGGCCGTGGGGTTTCGGCGCGTCGCGGTGGCCGGGGGACAGCTTTTGGTGAACGGCGTGCCCATCACGCTCCGGGGCGTCAACTATCATGAGTTTCACGCGCGCTTTGGCCGTGCCGTCCCCCCAAGTGTCATGGAGCAAGATATCCTCATGATGAAGCGGCACCACGTGAATGCCGTGCGCGGCTCCCACTATCCCCACCACCCGGCTTTTCTGCAGCTGACCGACCGGTATGGCCTGTACGTCATCGATGAGGCAGACTTGGAGTGCCACGGCTTCGAGCCAGTTGGCGATGCCAACCGCCTGTCGGACGATCCCGCCTGGGGCGTCCTGTATCACGACCGCATGGAGCGCATGGTGGAGCGCGATAAGAATCACGCCTCGGTGATCCTGTGGTCGCTGGGCAACGAGTCGGGCTTTGGGTGCAACCACGTGGCCATGGCCGACTGGGCGCACCACCGCGACCCCAGCCGCCCGGTGCACTACGAGGGCGACCGCGAGGAGCGAGTCGTGGACGTGGCGAGCCGCATGTACTTTTCCGTGGAGCGGCTCGCCGCCGTCGGCCAGGACACCACCAGCCCCCGCCCGTTTATCTTGTGCGAGTACGCCCACGCCATGGGCAACGGCCCGGGCAATCTGGAGGAGTACTGGGACGTTATTGAGCGGTGGCCGCGCCTCCAGGGGGCTTTTGTGTGGGAGTGGACGGATCACGGGATCTGGGACGACGCGGCAGGAGGCTATCTCTATGGGGGCGACTTTGGGGACCGCCCCCACGACGGCAACTTCTGCATCGACGGGCTGGTGTTTCCCGACCGCACGCCTTCTCCCGGGCTCGATGCGCTGAAGACGGCGCTCGAGCCCGTGCGGGTGCGCTCGGCGGACTGGGCCACGGGTGCGGTGACGGTGCAAAACCGGTATGACTTTCGCACGCTCGGGGGCATCACTGCGGAGTGGACCCTATTTGACCGAGGCACCCCCGTCGGCTCCGGGCGCATCCCGCTGGAGGACACCCCCCCGGGGGGTCTCTCAACGCTTCACATCCCGGTCGGGCCCGCGGGCCAAGACCGGTGGTGCCGACTGGCATTCACCACATCGACGGCGGACGCCGCCACGACCGTCGG